>CAVGLE010000090.1:0-4242 GCA_963630035.1 Mediterraneibacter torques | reverse complement strand
ATTTTCCTTATCGGCAGGAACGCTTTTTTCCTCAAGCAGTTCAAAAAGTCTGCCTGCGCACGCAATAGCATTTTGAAGTTCGGTGACAACGCCGCTGATTTCGTTAAACGGCTTTGTATATTGGTTGGCATAGGAAAGAAAGCAAGTCAAAACGCCGACCGTAATAGCCTGCTGCTGTGTTTTAACGGCAAGAATTGCGCCAAAAAGTGCAACTGCGGCATAAACAATACTGTTTACAAATCTTGTGGCCGGATTTGTGATTGATGAAAAGAAAACGGCTTTTAACGAATATTCTTTAAGTCTGCCGTTGATTTCGTCAAATTTCTGCATATTTTGCTCGCCGTGAGAATATGCGTCAACAACCTTTTGGTTGCCTATCATTTCGTCGATGAACGAGGTTTGCTCTCCCCTTGTTTCACTTTGGAGAGAAAACATTTTATATGTTCTTTTGGCGATAAAGTTAGAAATTACAAACGAAAGCGGAGTTACAACAACAACTACCAGCGTAATCCAAACATTGATTGAAAGCATAAATCCGAGTGTGCCGAGAATTGTAACTATACCCGTGAAAAATTGAGTAAATCCCATCAAAAGGCCGTCTGCAAATTGGTCAACGTCGGCGATAACGCGTGAAACGATTTCGCCAGTCGGATGAGAATCGAGATATGACACGGGTAGTGTTTCGATTTTTGTAAACGCTCTGTCCCTCATATCGCGAATAACATTAAAAGTGATTTTGTTGTTGCAAACATTCATAAGCCACTGTGAAAGCGCAACAACGCCAATGATAATGCAAACCTGAATGAGAACAGGAACAATTTTATCAAAATTTACAAGTCCCTTATCAACAATAAAATCGATAACATTACCGATTAAAACAGGAACATAAAGCGTTCCGGCAACACTGACAACGGCAAGAGCCATTGACAAAAACAGATATATTTTATATCTGCCGACATAATTGAATACTCTTTTTAACACCTGCTTGCTGTTCATTATTCTGCCTCCTTAATTGTAAACTGGGAGGAATAAATTTCTCTGTAAACCTCACAAGATTTGAGGAGCTGTTCATTAGTGCCCGAGGCAATGCATTTGCCGTCATCAAGCACAATGATTTTATCTGCGCTCAAAATTGATGAGCAACGCTGTGAAACTATAAAGAGCGTTGGTTTATAATCAAGTGACAAAATCGCCTCGCGCAGAGCCTTTTCGGTCGCAAAATCAAGCGCAGAGGCACTGTCGTCAAGAACAATAATATCCGGCTTTGAAACAACGGCACGCGCAATTGAAAGACGCTGCTTTTGACCGCCCGACAAGTTGGCACCGCCCTGCTCAATAACGGTATCAAGACCGTCTTTGTCATAAACGGTGTCATAAATCTGCGCAATCTTAAGGGCTTCGTTGATTTCGTCATCGGTTGCATCCTGCTTGCCCCATTTGATGTTATCACGCACCGTTCCGGCGAAAAGAACCGCTTTTTGCATAACAAATCCGATATTAGAGCGCAACTCTGTTTTGTCATACGATTTAACATCTCTTCCGTTGACCGTAACTTTACCTTTTGTTGCATCGTAATAATGTGCAATCAAGTTGACAAGCGACGATTTGCCGCTGCCGGTTGAGCCGATAATGCCTATTACATCGCCTTTGTCGGCAAAAAAGTTTATATCGGTAAGACTCTCATCTCCTGCGCCGTGATATTTAAGAGAAACATTGTCAAATGCAACCGAATGGCTGTCATAAACAGTTTTATCATCGGTTGACTGCAATGTGGAGTCAATATCAAGCACGGTGGCAATTCTTGAGCCGGAGGCAAAAGCCTTTGAAATTGTGACGATGAGATTTGCAAACTTTATAAGCTCAACAAGAATTTGGCTCATATAGTTGTAAAGCGCAACAACCTGACCCTGTGAGAGTGAACCGCTGTTTACCGACAATGCACCGTAATAAATCAAAAATACAATGCCCAAATTGATAATTATATATGTTATCGGATTCATAAGTGCTGAAATTCTGCCGACAGCACGCTGAAAATGAGCAAGGAGATTATTTTTCTTACTGAACCGTGAATATTCCTGTTCCTCTTCGGTGAAAGCACGGATTACCCTTGCACCGGTGAGATTTTCTCTTGTCATCAATGTAACGCCGTCGAGAGTGTTTTGAACATCGCGATACATTGGAACTGTTACTTTCATAATAGTTGCGACAACTGCGCTTAAAACGGCAATAACGAGCAAGAAAATAAGACCTGCTTTAAAATCAATGCTCATAGCCATAACAAATGCGCCTACAACTATAAAAGGCGAGCGCAGGAAAAGGCGCAAAACCATATTAACGCCGCTTTGTGCCTGATTGACATCGTTTGTCATTCTTGTGATAAGCGTCGAAGTGCCGATATTATCAAGTTCCGTAAATGAAAAAGATTGAATTTTTTCAAACAAAGAGTGGCGCAATTCGGTTGCAAAGCCCGTTGCCGCCTTTGCGGCGAAATACTGTGCTGTAATAGCCGCAACCATACCGACAACGGCAAGAAGCACAAGCGTGCCTGCCTTTCTGATAACAAGGTGCAAATCGCCGTTTTTAATACCGTTATCAATAATTGACGCAACAACAAGCGGAACAATAAGCTCAAATGTTGCCTCAAGCATTTTAAACAGCGGAGCGAGCACCGACTCTTTTTTATAATTTTTTAAATAAACAAGCAGTTTTTTCATACTATCTCCGACTAATATATAAAATAATGTAACTATTATATAACAAAAAAATATATAGTCAAGAATATATTTAATTAATTGGCAATTTGCTATTGAAATATGCCGTAGGTGTGTTATAATGATTGCGAATTTTATTATAGGAGTGAATAAAAATGGAACAAAAACCTGTTACAGCCATAATTGTAGGCGCAGGACACAGAAGCTTTGTTTACAGCAAACTTGCAAAAACAAATCCCGAAATGCTTAAAATCGTAGGCGTTGCAGACCCGAACCCGGTAAGGCGAAAAAAAGCCATGGACGAATTTGGCTTTGGCGAGGATATGTGCTTTGAAAACGCAGATGAACTTGCAAAAAAAGGAAGACTCGCAGATGCCGTAATCAACGGAACGATGGACGAACAACACCTTGAAACGGCAGTTCCGCTTTTGAACGCAGGATATGATATGCTGCTTGAAAAGCCATTTGCTCCTAACGAACAGGAAATGAGGGAGATTGTTGACTGCGCAAAAAAGAATGGCTCAAAGGTTATGATTTGCCATGTTTTGAGATATACTCCGTTTTATTATGCAATCAAAGAAAAAGTTTATAACGGCGAAATCGGCGACATTATCAACATTCAGCAAACAGAGCATGTTTCATATCATCACCTTTCGACCTCATATGTAAGAGGAAAATGGGCAAACAGCAAAAAGTGCCACACTTCTATGCTTCTTGCAAAATCATGCCATGATATGGACATTATGATGTGGATGATGAGCGCAACAAAGCCGACCCAAATCACATCATTCGGAAGCAAATTTCAATTCAAGCCCGAAAATGCACCCGAGGGCGCAGGCACAATTTGTATGAAAGACTGCCCTTATGTTGACACATGCGTTTACTCAACAAAGAGATTATACATAGACCACCCGGACAGATGGGCATTTTATGTTTGGGATGCGCTTGAGGGCAAGGAAAACCCGACAATTGAGGACAAAATCGAGCTTATGAAGAGCGACAGTCCGTATGCAAGATGCATTTATAAATGCGACAACGATGTAGTTGACCATCAATCGGTATTGATTAATTTCGCATCGGGCGCAACGGGAACACTCAATATGATAGGCGGCTCCGCAGAGCCGAGAAGAGATATTCATATCATCGGCACAAAGGGCGAGATTTTCGGCAACTTTGAGGAATCGAAGTTCACTGTTTTGAAAATCAATCCGTCACCCGAGGCACACCACGAGGAATGTGATGTTGAAGAGGTTGACTTAAAGGTTACCGGCGATATGGTAGGCGCTTACGGCGGACACGGCGGCGGCGACGAAAGACTTGCGGCTGACTTTGTTAAATTCATCCGCGGCGAAAAGCCGAGCCTTGCCTGCACTTCTATATTTGACAGCGTTGCAGGTCACCTTTGCGTTTATCTTGCAGACAATTCAAGAGAAAACGGCGGCGTTCCGCAAGAGGTTAAACTTTAATATCAAAAGTTAATTGAATATTTTAGCATAAGAAAAAGAGTATCGAACGATACTCTTTTTTCAAC
>CAVGLE010000089.1:5292-7010 GCA_963630035.1 Mediterraneibacter torques | reverse complement strand
AACTTATACTTTCCGATTTGGATTTGCTGGCAAGAAGAGTAGAAAACAGAAAAAAAACAATGAAGGGCGACAAAACGATTGCCACTGAGGTTGCTTTTCTTGAAAGACTCATCGAAGAGATGGAAACAGGTAAAACGGCAAGGGCAGTTGAAATCACCGACGACGAGCAGGAATACCTGAAAGAGGTTGCATTGCTCACAATCAAGCCTGTAATTTATGCATGCAACATGGGTGAAAACGATTTTAAGGACAACGCAATCGAAAGCAACGAATACTATCAAACCGTTAAGAAAATCGCCGCTTCGGAGGGAGCCGAAACATTCCCTATTTGCGCCGAAATGGAAGCTGAAATTGCAGAGCTTGAGCCTGACGAAAAGGAAGTGTTCCTTGAAGATATGGGTCTTGAAAGATCAGGTCTTGACAGACTTATCAAAAAGAGTTATTCGCTTCTCGGTCTTATCAGCTTTTTAACTGCCGGCAAGCAGGAAGTAAGGGCATGGACGATAAAAAAAGGCACAAAGGCACCGCAAGCGGCAGGCAAAATTCACACCGATTTTGAGCGCGGATTTATTAGAGCGGAAGTCGTGGCTTATGATGACCTTATGGAGTGCGGTTCTATGGTTGCAGCCAAAGAAAAGGGTCTTGTAAGATCTGAAGGTAAGGATTATGTTATGAAAGACGGCGACATTGTTTTGTTCAGATTTAATGTATAAATAAATCGACACCAGTCGATTATCGTATTTTTGTTGACTATTTTATAAAAGTGTAGTACCATTTGATTAGGCAAATCTTTGTCACGGGGAGGAAATAATGTCCGGTAAAGCAGAAAAAACTGATAATGAACTTCTCGACGATATAAAAAACGGCAACGAAAAATCGACGGACGAACTTATAAACAAATACAGAAGTTCTGTTGAAGCCATCGCTATGAAATACATCAACTCCCCTCTTGAAAAGGACGATTTGGTACAAGAGGGCATGATTGGTTTGCTTGCTGCAATTAAATCATACAACAGCAACAAAGGTGCCAAGTTTTTGACATACGCCTGTCGCTGTATTGACAACTCAATTCAAACGGCACTGCGCAAATTTTCACGGCTGAAGGATATTCCGCAAGGCTCAATTGTTACACTTGAAGAAGATTATTTCGACAATCAATATGTTTTGAGCGCCGAGGATGAATATTTGGCTAATGAAAGTGTTTCGGTTTTGAGCAACGCGCTGTATGAAGAACTGTCAAAATTTGAAAACGAAGTTTTGCGACTGCATATAGTCGGTTGCTCATACAACGAAATTGCCGAAAAACTCGGCAAAAACCAAAAAGCAATTGACAATGCAATGCAAAGAATAAGAAAGAAACTCAACGGCATCATTTTTAAATAATGTCGATAAGTTTGGATAATTACAAATTATCCTGAATATTTATCCCACGGCAAAATTTTTAGAGAGGTAGCAAAAATATGTACGAAGACAAGACTTTAATTTGCAAGGACTGCAATCAAGAATTTGTTTTCACTGCAGGAGAGCAGGAATTTTACGCTGAAAAAGGCTTTGTAAATGAGCCGCAGCGTTGCAAAGCATGCAGAACGGCAAGAAAAGCCGCTTCAAAAGCACCGCGCGAAATGCACGATGCAACATGTGCAAGATGCGGCAAGGCATGCAAAATTCCGTTTGTTCCGAAAGACGGCAGACCGGTTTACTGCAGTGAATGCTTTGCT
>CAVGLE010000089.1:0-5282 GCA_963630035.1 Mediterraneibacter torques | reverse complement strand
GGCGTTATATTTTTTATTTGGTTTTGTTATTTTGAATGTTTTTTGCGCCTTTGCCAACTGAAAAAGCCGTACAAATCGTTGATGAGGAAAACTACAAAGCAAACAACAACGCTGATATACTTTTTATCATCGCGAGACGCCAACACCCAAAGAATTATCAAAACAATATCGTTTGCGGCATAACCGAGCGCATAATACGGACTGCGGCGAAACGAAAAATAAACAGCAATAAAACTTGTTGTAACGGAAATTGTACTGAATACGATATTGGTTGTATGCAAAGCGGACAAGATGAAATAAAACACGGCAGTGACTGCCAAAGCGGCTAAGAACGACAACACCGTTTCTTTAAGCGACACAACATTAATTTCGACCTGTGATTTATCCTCATTGCTGGGGTGCTTGAGCCATGAAACAAGGGTAACCGCAGCCATCGGAAGCGACATAAACACATATGTTATCAGTTCGCCGTAATAAGCATAAGAATAAGAAATTATGCCATAAATTATGCAAAAGACGAACATTAAAACAGGTCCGACCGGATTGCCCTTTGCATAAAATATCAGCGATGTTACGCCAAAGAGCGTTGCAACAAGCGTGAGCGCATCGCTGTTGCCGAACAGAACAGCCGACAGAACGATTGCGGCGACAGAAAATCCCCATAAAACATAATCGTTCACTGTAAAATTGCCGAATATTTTTTTGAGCATTACATTCCCTCTTTTCGCAAAAAAATAACACCCGTTTGTGTATCTTCAAAGACCTAATGATACACAAGCGAATGCAAAACATTCTCTACCCGGTGGCAGAAATATTGATTTTTAAAAATCATCGGCAAGACCGAACAGCCTTGCCGACATGGCGCAGAGGGTGGGATTCGAACCCACGCGGGCGTGAACCCAAACGGTTTTCAAGACCGCCTCGTTATGACCACTTCGATACCTCTGCATAACTCGAATGCTTTGCTATATTATCATAACCAATATGAAAAGTCAAGCATTTTTTTGAAATAATTTTATTTTGTTTTTTTACTTGACATTTTCTCATTTATATGTTAAAGTAAATCCTGCACTTAGGTGCAACAACTTGACAGGTAAAAACCAAGTTACACGCAGAAGTACTCAAGCTGGTGACGAGGCGCCCCTGCTAAGGGCGTAGGCCGGGAAACCGACGCGAGAGTTCGAATCTCTCCTTCTGCGCCAAAAAAGACACCCAATTTCGGGTGCCTTTTTTGATGTAAAGAAAGAGATTCGAAAAGGACAAACGCAGAGCGTTAGAAAAATCCTTTTACAATTTAGTATCAATATATAATTTTTGATATGCCGCTTGTATGTAAAGTGTGTATCAACGAAGAAAGCTCATCCAATGATATATCCTTATTTCTTTTCAGCCAAAGCCTATACATCGAAAGTGAAACGGTCATATGGAATTCCGCCAAATACGGTTGTATGCTGTTATTACTTTCGCAAGGCATTTGCATAAATTCGTTTTTCAGTCTGTCTTGAAAATGAATACAGCCGTATGTGCCTAATAATACTTTCAAATAATCTTCTTTTGCCGAAAACAAAGTTAAAAGGTCTGCCGGTGACCTTGTTTCATTATTCATTTTCATTTTAATATAATTGATTACATCATCTTCAATATATTTCAATAGTGCGTATATATCGGCAAAATACTCATAAAATGTACTTCTGTTATACCCTGCTAAGGTAATTACATCTTTTACGGAAATTTTTTCAATAGGTTTTGCTCATATAACTTGCAAAATGCCATAACAATATTTTTTCGTGTTTGTTCTGTTATTTCGGGTTGCTTTTTCATTTAATTGACCATCCGACATTCTAAATATAATTGTTGGTTGATAACGAGTTTTCATAATTTTATAATACAATTATACAACATAGTGTCGGATAATGAAAGGAAGAATTTTTATGAAAGCAATTATTGTTTATTATTCCCGCTCGGGAAATACGGAAAAAGTGGCAAAGCAGTTGCAATCGGATTTAGGAAATATTCCGATTGTGAAAATTGAACCTGAAGAGGCGTACGGCAATTACATTATGTCTTGCCTTCGTGTTATGAATGAAAACAGGAAGAAGGTTGTACCGAAATTTACGACGCCGATACCTGATTTAAGCGAATATGACACGGTGTTTGTCGGCTTTCCTATTTGGGCACAGGATGTACCCGTATTTGTTCAGGATTTTATTCGCCAATGCGACACAAAATGCAAAACGATAATTCCTTTTGCAACCTATGGTATGAGCGGTATCAGTTGGACAAAAAAGACGCTTAATTCTTTGTTTGACAAATCTCAAATCAAATTGCCGTTTGACAGCGGAGTTTTCAAAAAAGGCAACTATAATAAATGGCTTACTGAAATTAAAAAGCTCTAATGATATAACAAAGGCTCAAGGATTATTTCCTTGAGCCTTTAAACCTTTATGTAACCTGATTCTCCAAAATAATAAAATTATGCCTACAATTTACCATTTAAACCTATTACAAAAACAAAAAAAGGAATGACTCATTGCAAAGCCTCTCCCTTATGGGTGTCTTTTTTGATGTAAAGAAAGTGATTTAAAAAAGCAAGAAATTTCTAAAAACAATCGTGACTTGCTTATATCGAAAAATAAACACCGCCGCAAAGAACAGAGAGACCTGTGCGGCGGTATTATTTTAGCCGTTTACACTTTTACGGAAGCTTCAAAGACCTTTACATTGTCTTTTTCTTCCTGACAATGGCAATAACCAGCGTTATGATATTCCACAGCAGTGATGCGCCCGAAAGAGATACTGCTGCTGTAGCAAGAGGCTTTGAAACGCTGACTCTGTCGCTTATTGCGGTAATATTGCCTGCTTCAAGCGTTGTGTTGTCGGTTAATGTCAAAATCAGGTTGCCGTCGTCATCGATGCGGCAGCCCTTGATTCCGATGCCGTCTTTTCCGTCGGAACCGTCTTTTCCGTCGGTGCCGACAATTTTGCCGAGATTTGAAATAACACCATCGGTAAATGTACTAATCAAATTACCGTCTGTATCGATATGAGCCGACTTAATTCCGACAGCTACATTGCCGCTGTTTTTGGAAGAATTGCCGTCATTGGATGTAATTTTCCCGAGGTTGTGAACAGTTCCGTCGGTCAAAGTTATTATCAGGTTTCCATTCTTGCCTACAACGGTACTCTTAACACCGACGCCGGCAGCACCGTTGATTCCGGACTCACCTTTTTCCCCTGTCACTTTGCCAAGATTATTTACGGTGTCATCCGTAAATGTGACAATGAGATTTCCGCTCTTGTCAATTTTTATTGATTTTACACCTACACCTTTGTCGCCGGTTTCGCCCTTGTTACCATCGTTTCCGGTTACTTTGCCTGCATTATACACGGTTTCATCGGTAAGTGTGATAATCAAATTGCCGTTTTTGTTGATTACAACGGATTTTACGCCGACTCCGGTGTCACCCTTGTCGCCCTTGTCACCTTTAACATCTGCAACGATAACGGTGACAATCATATCACTGTTGACCGTAAATGTTACTTCGGTGTTATTAACATCCGAGAGCATCTCGCCGCCTATATACCAACCTTTAAGAATGTAGGTTGAATCAAGCGTTGCGGTCGCAGTAAGTTGCGTTCCCTCACGGATTTTGTCACCGCTGTTAATTTTTTCGTCGCCGTTTTTCACGGAAAGGATACAACCGTCCAATTTTGTCGGGAATGTAACGGTATATTCGGGAATTTCTTCAATTTTTACGGAAATATTTGTTTCTGCCTTGATTGCTCCGGTTTTATAAGTGTAACTGCCGTCGCCGTTATCTGTCCACGAAGTTAAATCGGCAAGCCGATAATTTTCTTTTGGCGTAACAGTAAATGTAAGTTCATCACCGTAGCGAACAGTTTTTCCGCTTTCAAAATCGTCATTTCCGTTTTTGACAACAATGTCGGCGTGTTTCGGACTGTCAAATGTAACCGTATACTCTTCAATTTTTGTAAAATAGACCTGAATATCGGTTTCAGTGTCAACAATAACTTCGTAATTATATCGGTTGTACAGCTTGTCATCGGTCGTTACGGTTTCAACCTTGCCGCCACGGGTAATGACGAGCTTCTGTACTCGATAATTTTCAGCCGCCTGTGCAGTAAGTGTGATTTTCGTGCCGACGGGAACGCCTGTGCCTGACTGATAGCCTTGTTTTGTTGCCACCGTACCTGTCTCTTCGCCGCTTGCGGCAGAATAGGTTAAACCTACACGCACGGGAACATCGAATTCCACACCGATTTCGGTGTCCTTTGTGATGGTTACAGTGAAACTTTCGCCGCCTTGTCCCTCGACATCCTTTGTCCAACAACCGAATTTGCATCCGGCATCTGCCTTTGCAGTAAAAGTAAGTTTGGAATTGACGGGAACATATACACTTTTGTTTTCGTTTAATGCAACAATGCCGCCGTTTGCGTCTGTTATCTCTACTGTGCCGCCCTCTGACGGAATATCTACCTTTACGAGTTTTCCGATTTTTGAAAGGCTGACAAATTCTGCCTCAACAGTGTATTTTTCAGAGGCAAGACCAAGCGTATAGGTATTTGAATTTGCCGCGTCAATTGTTTCGATATTTCCCTCGGCATCGGTAATTTTCCACGATTTTAAGCCATATCCCTTGGCAGGTGCAGCAGTAAATGTTACATCGTCGGTAACCGTACCTCCCGGAGCGTTAAGCGAAGTATCGCCGACCGTCGCGCTGACAGTACCGATAACCGCATCGTTCGCCGTATATGTGTCGGTAAATGTAATCTGTGCGGAATTTATTGCTCGTTTGGTTGTAACGCTCATATTCGCTTCGCCGTTCAGAATAAAAGCACAATCAATTGTTCCGTCTTCTTCAGGCGTAAATACCATTGTTTCTCCGCCGTTATCAAGGGTCAGAGACACAAGTTTGTACTGTCCGCTCTTTGGAGCAACTTTTACCTTAATGACCTCACTCTCGCTGATTTCATCTCCCGATTTTATCTCAACATTACCGAGATGCCGCACCTTAATATCGGCGGCATTGTCATTATCAACGGAATAATTCACTTTATAGTCTCTCTTTGCCGTTGTGACATCGGCAAGATTTGACCAAGCGCTTTCCTTTTCCTTTCCGTCAACCTTGCAAACAGAGGTAACGGTAAATGTATAGTCGGTGTTGGTTTTCAAATTTTCAATATCGTACGAAAGCGTTTCGGCATGGATAAAATCAGAAATTTTCGTATATTTGCCGTCTTCAGCACGGTATACATAATAT
>CAVGLE010000088.1:6905-7257 GCA_963630035.1 Mediterraneibacter torques | reverse complement strand
GACCGAAAAGAACAACTACGATTATTATAATATTCGTAAATATGATTTTAAGAATGTAGCTTGATGCGACCATGCCGAGGAAATTGACTACAAAATAAATTATTGCAACAAAAACCAATCCCTTGATAAGTTGCATGGCCCTTGTTTCGCGTACTATGCGCAATACCATGTATATAACAACGGTAACAAACAAAATATCCACAGCATCAATAACGCCAAAGCTGCCAAAAAGCCCTTTGACCTGGTTTGCCGTATTTACGATTGAATTCCAAAGATTTTTGAAATACCTGAATTGAAAAGCAAGATTTATAAAGTTTATATAATTAAAAGGCATTATTAACATCCTCAAGTT
>CAVGLE010000088.1:5867-6867 GCA_963630035.1 Mediterraneibacter torques | reverse complement strand
AAATTACATTTTTTTAATAATATCGTAAAATTTAGAACACTCCTTATCGGTATTGAATGCACCGAGACTGAGCCTGACCGTTCCTGTCGATAAAGTTCCGAAATGACTGTGTGCAAGAGGTGAGCAATGCAGTCCGGCACGGACACAAACATCGTTATCAGCGAGATATGATGCCACGATTTCGCTTGATTTATCCTTAAAGTTGAACGAAATAATCGGCACGGATTTCATATTTTTCGGTGACGGAGTGTAAAGTTTAACCCCTTTAATTGACGAAAGCATTGCATAAAGGCTCTGTGCCTGACGGATTTCCTTTTCATAAATATTTTCAATACCCGTTTTATTAACAAAATTAATTCCCTCACCGAGAGAAATTATACCGGAATTATTAAGCGTACCTGTCTCAAACCTGTCTGGCATATAATCAGGTTGGCGCAGTTTGAGTGAATCGCTGCCGGTACCTCCTGCCGATACGGTTGACAATTTAACACCGTCACCGACACACATAAATCCCGTACCCATATTGCCGTAAAGCGATTTGTGACCCGCACAGCAAAGAATATCAATATTGTCGCGTTTCAAATCAATATCAACAACTCCGGCACTCTGTGCCGCATCAACTATAAATCTTACGCCGTGAGCTTTGCACATTTTGCCGATTTTTGCAATCGGAAATATAACACCGAAAACGTTGCTCGAATGCATACAAACAATTGCGGAGGTATTAGGCTTAATTAATCGCTCAAAGCTATTAACCGTTTCGTCATCATCAAATGAGAATTCCGCAATATCGTAATCGGCAACGCTGTCGTCCGACAGTTTTTGCGCAACCCTTGCAACGCTGTTATGCTCAAGCGACGAAATTATAATATGTCCCCCGTTTTCAACCGACCCTTTAATTGCATAGTTCAAAGCCTCGGTGCAATTTTTTGTAAAAACAACATTTTCGGGGTTGCAATTAAACATAACGGCTGTTTTTTCACGCACATCATAAATCATC
>CAVGLE010000088.1:0-5830 GCA_963630035.1 Mediterraneibacter torques | reverse complement strand
CCTTAAGACTTTGAACATATCCGCCTCTGCCGCTGTTAAAGGAATAGTATTTCATAGCAAAATACGCCTTATTAAGCACAGGCATCGGCTTTGGATATGTTGTTGCGCTGTTATCAAAATATATCATTCACGCTCAACCCCCGTGACAGATATCCCGGCTTGAGACAAAATTTTGTGTATTTTTTCTTCATTGCCGGTTTCGAGCTTAATAACATAGCCGCATCCGTCGGTTGGCTGAGGGTTTTCGATTCTGTGAATAATCGGCTTATATCCGCGGTTTCGCAAAATCTTTGCACCTCGCTGTGCATTTGTCACCGAGCCGATTTTAAATGAAACAAACATAAAAACACCTCAATTCTTTCATAGTTCATACTATGCTAATTGAGGTGTTTCGTTTAATTAAATTTATTAGTCGGAATTGCTTTCTGCAATCACCTTTTGAGCAACATGTTCCGGACAACGGTCATATCTTGCAAAAGCTGTGGTAAATGAGCCTCTGCCCTGCGTAATTTGGCGCATTGCGGTTGAGAATGTCGTCATTTCAGCCTCGGGAACTTCCGCAACAATCTCTTGCATTCCGTCGCCGTTAGGGGTCATTCCGAGAACCCTGCCGCGGCGTTTGTTAATATCACCGATAATATCGCCCATTGCCTCATCGTTGCAAACGGCATTTAATGTTACAATCGGCTCAAGCAAAATTGGGCCGGCTTGAGCAATACCGTTTTTAAACGCAAGCGATGCAGCTGTTTTAAAACTCATTTCACTCGAATCAACAGGATGATAAGAGCCGTCAAACAATGTAGCTTTAACGCCAACCATTTTATAACCTGCAAGGACGCCTTTTTCCATAGAGTCGCGCAAACCTTTTTCTACTGCCGGGAAGAAGTTTTTCGGAACTGCTCCGCCGACTACTCTTTCAGCGAAAATCAATTCTTCTGTGTCATACGGTTCAAATTCGATAAAAACATCGCCAAACTGACCGTGACCGCCGGATTGTTTTTTATACCTGCCCTGAGCATGTACTTTCTTTGAAATTGTTTCTCTGTATGCAACTTTAGGTTGTTTCAGAGAAGCGTTGACATTGTATTTTGTTGCAAGTTTTGAAAGGCACACATCAAGGTGCTGTTCACCGAGTCCCGAAAGGACAGTTTGGTGAGTTTCATTATTAACCTTAAACAGTATTGACGGATCCTCTTCCATAATCTTTGCAACAGCATTTGCGATTTTTTCTTCTTCACCTTTTTTGTCAGCCGAAACAGCCATAGAATATGAGGCAGTGGGAACAGGAACGCTGTCAAGTGTGACAACATTGTTTGCAAGGCACATTGTATCGCCTGTTTTGAATGTTGAAAGCTTTGTTACGGCGCAAATATCACCTGCACAAACTTCTTTGACATCGGTTTGCTTTGCACCCAACGTATTAACTATTTTTCCAAGTCGCTCATCATCGCCCGTTCGCGCATTCTTAACAGTCATCCCCTGTGAAATTTTACCGCTTATTATCTTAAAGAAGTTAAGTTTGCCGATAAAAGGGTCAGCAACGGTTTTAAAGCAAACTGCCGCGAGCGATGCGTTATCGTCAACATTCAATTCAACCGGCTCGCCGTTTGAATCTATTGCATACTCAGATTTCGGTTCGGGACAGCAATTCTTAATAAAATCAAGAAGCATATCGACACCGACACCGGTCAATCCAGAAAGAGCAAAAACGGGAACAATCGAACCGTCTGCAATACCTGTTGCCAATCCCTTAAGTTTTTCCTCTTTGGTAAGCGGATTGCCGTCGAAATATTTTTCCATCAGTTCATCGTCGGTACCTGCAACAGCTTCGGCAAATACTTCTTTGATTGCATCAAATCGCGGAGTATCATCATGCAAAACATCAGCTTCGGATTTATTAACACCGTCGTATGCATAAGCCTTGTCGTCAATCATATTATAGTAACCGACAACCTTGCCGTCCGAAATAACAGGAACAACAATAGGACACATTGAGGTGCCGAATTTTGCAACAAGTTCGTTAAATGATTTATAAAAATCTGCGCGTTCATCGTCCATCTTTGATGTGACGATAATTCTCGCCATACCTTTTTTACCTGCATTTTTAAACGCCTTTTCCGCTCCTGCGGCAAGACCCGAGCGTGCGGAAACAACAACTATCGCAGAATCCGCCGCTCTCAATCCTTCATTTGCACCAAGAGCAAAATCAAAAAGTCCCGGAGTGTCAATAATATTCATTTTTGTATCCAGGTAATTAAACTGCAAAACGGATGACGAAATGCTTATTTTTCTTTTCTTTTCTTCGGCATCAAAATCGGATACGGTATTTCCGTCTGCGATTTTCCCCATTCTCTCTATTACATTGCTGACATTAAGCATAGCCTCACAGAGAGTTGTTTTGCCCTTTGACGAATGACCGACAACAGCCACATTTTTTATATTACCCATAGAAAACATCCTTTCCGATATAGTTCATTGGTAAAATTGTATAATATTTTTAAACTTATGTCAACCGTTTTTAACCATTTTTAACATAGCAAATTAAAATTTAATATATTCCGATATTTTTGCACCGCAAAATAATTATGCAACAGAAAGCCGATTAATAACAAATGGAATCATACAAGACTGAATACAATTCGCTTCATTGCTCTGTTTACACACCATATTTTTGTAGACTTTCAACATATACTGTATTTTATTGTGAAGTTTTCACAGCGAATTATAGTTTTTTTGCACAAATATTAGATATGAGTAACGATTTTATAAAAAAGAATTTATATTTCTTGCAATAATATAGAAATTATACTAAAATTGTTAATTAACACTATCATTATAATAAAGTATATTATAAATCTGTTTTAGAAGAGAGGGCTTTTTTGTAATGTATAAAATTGTCTCAAAAAAAGAATTAAATTCCGCCGTAACTCAAATGGAGATTGAGGCTCCGCTTGTTGCTAATAAGGCACAACCAGGTCAATTCATTATTTTAAGAGTTAAAGAAAACGGCGAAAGAATCCCCCTGACTGTCGCAGGATGTAACAAGAATCAAGGAACAGTTAAAATCATATTCCAAATTGTCGGAGCAACAACCGCAAAGCTCAACCATAAAAAAGAAGGCGAATATATCAGCGACTTTGTAGGTCCGCTCGGATGTGCAACTAAAACAGACGGCATAAAAAAGGTTTGCATAATCGGCGGCGGTGTCGGCTGTGCAATCGCTATGCCTGTAGCACAAAAATTTCACGATCTCGGAGCAGATGTTACAAGTATTATAGGCTTCAGAAGCAAAGACATCGTTATTCTTGAGGACGAATTTAAAAATTGTTCAAACAATCTTGTTGTTATGACTGACGATGGCTCATACGGCAGACACGGCAATGTGACAGTTCCTCTTAAAGAAATGCTTGAAAACGGCAGTGAATTTGATGAAATCATCACAATAGGCCCGCTTATTATGATGAAATTTGTCGTTGCAACGGCAAAGCCGTTTAATGTGCCCGTTACTGTGTCAATGAACCCCATTATGATTGACGGCACGGGAATGTGCGGCGGATGTCGCTTAACACTTCACAAAGACGGCGAAAATATTACGAAATTTGCTTGCGTTGACGGTCCGGAATTTAACGGATACGAGGTTGATTTTGACGAAGCAATGTCAAGAGGCAGAATGTACACTCAATTTGAGCGTCACGCATACGAAGAAACCTGCAATTTATTCAAATCTGCAAAGGAGGACGAATAAAATGGCTATGATACCAAAGAAAAACGAAATGCCCTCGCAATCTCCGGCTGAAAGAGGCAAAAACTTTAACGAAGTAACATACGGTTACACAGCTGAATTGGCATTGAACGAATCAAGAAGATGTCTCAACTGCAAAAACAGGCCGTGCGTATCGGGATGTCCTGTTAATGTGCAAATACCGGACTTTATCGCAATGATTAAAGAAAGCAACTTTGAAGGTGCATATCAAAAAATTGCAGAGACATCATCGCTTCCTGCAATTTGCGGCAGAGTTTGCCCACAGGAAAGACAATGCGAGTCAAAATGCACGCTCGGAATAAAATTTGAATCGGTAGCAATCGGCAGACTTGAAAGATTTGTTGCCGATTATCACAACAACCGTTCGACAGAAAAGCACAAAAAGGCCGAATCTAACGGTCATAAGGTAGCTGTTGTAGGCTCCGGCCCGTCGGGTCTTGCCTGCGCAAGCGATTTGGCAAAAATGGGATATGAGGTATCGGTTTTTGAGGCTTTGCACCAAGCAGGCGGCGTTCTTGTTTACGGTATACCTGAATTCAGACTTCCAAAAGATATAGTTAAAAAAGAGGTTGACGCTTTGGGTGATTTGGGCGTTGACATTGAAACAAATGTTGTTATCGGCAAAACGCTCACAATTGACGAGTTGTTTGATAAAGGATATGAGGCTGTCTATATTGCAACCGGTGCAGGCTTGCCAAACTTTATGGGAATCCCCGGCGAGGCACTTAAGGGCGTTTACTCGGCTAATGAATTTTTAACAAGAAGCAATCTTATGGCGGCATATAAAGACACCCCCGACACGCCGATTATGAAGGGCGGAAAAATCGCAGTTGTAGGCGGCGGAAATGTTGCAATGGATTCTGCAAGAACAGCATTAAGGCTCGGCGCAGACGAGGTTCATATTATTTACAGACGCTCAATGGAGGAAATTCCTGCGAGAATGGAAGAGGTTGAGCATGCCAAAGAAGAAGGCATTGAATTTAACCTCTTAACCAATCCGATTGAAATTGTCGGCTTTGAGAATCCCGAAAATCCACGCGATGAAAGAAACGGATTTGTAACGGGTGTAAAATGCGTTAAAATGCAGCTCGGCGAACCTGATGAGAAAGGCAGACGCCGTCCCGAGCCGATTGAAGGCTCTGAATTTGTAATCGATGCGGACACTGTTATTATCGCAATCGGCACCTCCCCTAACCCACTTATAAAAAACACAACTGACGGCCTTGAGGTAAATAAAAGAGGCGGCATTGTTGTTGACGAAAGCGGAATTACATCGCGTGACGGTGTATTTGCAGGAGGCGATGCCGTAACAGGCGCGGCAACGGTTATTTCAGCAATGGGTGCAGGCAAACTTGCCGCTCATTCGATAGACAAATATTTATCATAATTAAAATGCCTGTTTAGACATTTTACGCACTGTTGAAAATATTGTCAACATCATTTAAAAACAATCATATGCAATATTAAAAAAGAGAAATGAATTAATTTTCATTTCTCTTTTTTATTGTATTAATTAATTCCGATTGAATCATAGGCAACTCATTGCTTTGAAAAATTTGTGCAGTTGTTTTTGCAGTATGTTTGCGCCGCTTGAATACAGCATCGAATATTCTGTTTAAGTAAGCAAGCGGTATCAAAAATCTATGTTTTCTTGAGTAATCATAATATGTTCTGACATATTCGGCAGACGGAAACACCCATTTGAAAAGTGCTATTATTTTGCCGAAAGCGCCTAACTTGCCGTGTGAGTTTTTTGCAACAAGATAACCGCCGAGGTTGCTTTGCTCAAGGCCGAAAACTCCACCGTCGAGCATTACACGCTCAAACATATGAAGTGTATTTTCATCAAGCTGAATTTTACTTGCAATCGGTGTGTCAAACCACAAATTGCAAAGAGTGAGTATAATTTTTGCCGTATATTCAATGCCTGCGCTTTGGCAAAGAGCAAGGAATTTTGCCTCATCAAAATTATCAATATGGCGAACAAGAACATCAATATCCGCAAGCATTCTCACCCCTGCGCCCGTATATGCCAAATGTTTGCAAAGGTGGCAGACGATATAGAGT
>CAVGLE010000087.1:0-7408 GCA_963630035.1 Mediterraneibacter torques | reverse complement strand
CACGGAGCTTGAGGTTGACTGTATAAGTGACGGCAAGGATGTGCTTATCCCCGGAATTATGGAGCATATCGAGAGAGCAGGCGTTCACAGCGGCGACTCGATTGCTGTATATCCGCCGTACAATTTAAACGATATGATGCTCGGCAAGATTTGCGACATTTCGCAAAAGCTTGCACTTTCGCTCGGAACAAAGGGACTTGTAAACATTCAATACCTTATTTATCAAAACGAGCTTTATGTTATTGAGGTAAACCCGAGAGCGTCGAGAACGATACCTTACATAAGCAAGGTAACAGGTGTTCCGATGGTTGAGCTTGCAACAAAAATTATGGTAGGTTCATCGCTCCGGGAGCTTGGATACGGCACGGGACTTTATCACATTCCGCCGTATTTTGCGGTTAAGGTGCCTGTATTCAGTTTTGAAAAGCTCAACGATGTAAACTCACAGCTCGGACCGGAAATGAAATCGACCGGTGAAGTTTTGGGTGTCGGCAAAAATCTTAAAGAGGCTTTATTCAAAGGCCTCGTAAGCGCAGGATTTAATGTAGATGTAAACAAGCACGGTCACGGAGTGCTTATCACCGTGACAAAACAGGACAGATACGAAATCGTCAACCTTGCAAAAAAGCTTGACGATTTGGGTGCAAAACTTTGGGCAACGCCCGAAACGGCAAAAGAGATTGCAAGGCTCGGAATTGATGTTTCGGTTGTCAACAAACTTCGAGAGGACAACTCGATTATGGAGCTTGTTGAGTCCGGTAAACTTGATTATATTGTTTACACAGGAAAATCCGACAGAAAATCAATTAACGACTACATTAAACTTCACAACAGAGCCAATCAGCTCGGCATAGCAACGCTGACATCGCTTGACACTGCAAACGCACTTGCAGACATTATTGCATCGCGCTACAATCAGGAAAACACGGAGCTTGTGGATATAAACAATATGAGAAAAGAAAAAGGTGTGCTTAAATTCTCCAAAATGGAGGGTTGCGGCGACGACTACATTTTCTTCAACAACCAATGCGGAATTATCACCTGCCCCGAAAGTTTTGCAATTGAATTTTGCGACAGACACTATTCAATCGGCGGTGACGGCATTGTGCTTATTGAAACAAGCGAGATTGCAGACGCTAAGATGCGAATTTTCAACCTTGACGGCAGTGAGGGCAAGATGGCAGGTAACTCAATAAGGTCAGTTGCAAAATTCCTTTACGACAACGATATTGTTAAAAAGGACGAGATGACGATTGAAACGGCGTCGGGTGTAAAGACCGTGAAGGTATTTACACGCGAAGGCAAGGTTTCATCGGCAACCGTCGATATCGGCAAAGCAGAACTTAAGCCGTCAAGAATACCCATTCTTATGAGCGGCGAAAATGTTATCAACAGACCGTACACGGTGCTTGACAAGGAATACAACATCACTTGTGTTTCGACAGGAAATCCGCACTGCGTTGTATTTGTTGACAATGTTGACAAGGTTGATATTGAAACTGTCGGCAGAGCGTTTGAAAACGCCGAGATATTCCCCGAGCGCGTCAACACTGAATTTGTAAGAGTTGTAAACTCAAATACAATTAAAATGCGTGTTTGGGAGCGCGGCAACGGCGAAACGCTTGCATGCGGTACCGGAGCGGCTGCAGCGGTTGTTGCGGCAGTTGAAAACGGATATTGCAAAAAGGGCGAGAATATTACAGTTAAACTTCGCGGCGGTGATTTGATTGTCAACTACACCGACGAAAAAATCACGCTCACAGGCAACACAAACCTTGTTTACAAGGGCGAAATCGAATACTAAACAAAAAATACTGTGCCCCTCGGGGGGTACAGTATTTTTTTTTGCATTATAAAAACAGCGCGGAATGAACCGCGCTGTTTGAATTTTATCAATACAATTTAGGATATTAATATCTTGATTTTGTTGTGTAATTAACCTTGCCGTTGACATAGCGTCTTAATGTGAAATTTTTTCCGCTTTGCGAAACTTTAAGAGATACTTTCGGAGGTGATACATTATAACTTGTGTAGAACGCACAGGTAAGTTTGCCGTTTGAACAGGTCATTTTAATCATAACAGGATAACCGCTTGTGTTTTTGAACTTAAAATCCTTTGAGCCCCAATAGATTGCGGCGTCTCTGCCGAGCGGACAGTAAGAAACTCTTTGGCTGTGCTGTGAACGCTCAACAATTTGGAAATTCGAATAAAGCGCAGCGTTAAACATTGTTGACGCAACCTGGCAAACACCGCCGCCGAGACTCTGTGCCGTACCGGAACTGCCGGTAAAGATTGTTGCCGGTTTATATCCTTTTGCGGCAGTCCTCTTGCCTACTACTTTATTGAATGAAAAAGTTTCGCCCGGTTCAAGGATTGTGCCGTTGATAGCTTTGCACGCAATCTGGAGATTCTTTGTTCTGTTGGCATTGTTTACATATTTTGTGGTGTAATACTCATAACAATTTGAATATGAGGTTGAAAGTTTTTTGCTCCATCCGCCGTAAATAGTAACGGTTTTTCCGTTTGATTTGTACTGCTTGTAAGCCTTGATTCTTGCATAATAAACCTTACTGTTTTTTGGAATTGAAATTGAAGCAGATGTTTTGTTGGAGGCAACATTAACTGTTTTTACGCCTTTTTTGAACTTCTTATCTGTGGAATACTGAATTGTGTAGCCCGAGCATGAAACTTTATTCCAACCGACAACAAGCTTATTTCTGCTTTTATTTTTTGTCGTTTTGTTATTTGTAACGGCATTCGGGCGCGTTGCGGTAGTGTAAACAGCACTTAAATCACCGCAAACTGTTTTTTTGCCCGATTTGTAAACAGGCATAACTCTGAAATAACAAATAGTATTGTTTTTTAAGCCTGTAACCTTGCAATATGTCGAGGTAACCTCTGCGAGATATTTTGAGTTGCCGCCCTTTTTATCGCACATATAAAGTCTGTAATGAGTGGCGCCCGTATTTTTTTGTGATGCCCATTTTATCACAACCGAAGTATTTGTTCTCTCTCCGGTACCGAGGCCCGATACTTTTGCAGGCTTAACATTTAGAGACAGTGATTTAGAGCCGGTAAAATTATTTTTTCCGTTGATAACAACCTTACATGTTTTATAACCTGCTTTTTTATAATTTGAAGCGGAAATTGTGTAATCTGTGCCTTGCTTAAGCGTTGCTCCGTTAAATACGAGTTTAAGTTTCGGAGCGGTGCCGGCAACGGCATCGGAAACAACGGTAACTTTCGGTGAACTGATTGACGCGGCGTTGATTTTGAAATTTTTTGAAACCGTACCGCTGTATGCACCGGTACCCGTTACGGTAACGGTTGCGTTGCCGTGATTGATATTGTTTGAATATGAAACGGTATAATCTGTGCCGAGAACGAGTGTTTTTTCGCTCTGAGCCTCCGTTTCAGTTGCCGGAACGGTAATTTTAACCGTCACTCCCGGCTTGTTCTGTGAGCCGTT
This sequence comes from Mediterraneibacter torques, assembly GCA_963630035.1. GTDB lineage: Bacteria > Bacillota > Clostridia > Oscillospirales > Acutalibacteraceae > Eubacterium_R. The sequence continues at coordinate 3,938 of CAVGLE010000087.1, read as the reverse complement.
GTATGTATATGTTGTTTTGCTGAGTGAAACGCTTGCAGACGAAATATCAGTTGTTTCGGATGCATAAGCCGTTACACCGAAAAAGCAACAAACAGCAAATACTACAGCTGTTGAAATTGTCAATAATGCTTTTTTCATATGTTTCCTCCTATTCATTTTGACCGTAGTAAGCATTTTTACCGTGCTTCCTTTGGTAGTGTTTATCAAGCAAATAGCTTTCAATACCTATATCGGAATTGTCACTCATTGCGGCAACCCTTTCGGTTCTTGACGCCATTTTGGCTGTTTCTTCAAGAATAAGGGCATTTTCAACTGCTTTAAAAGCATCCTTACCCCAAGCAAACGGACCGTGACGGTGAATCAGCACGGCAGGACACTCCTCGGGAGAAATGCCGCGCTTTTTGAATTCCTCAACAATAACCTTTCCGGTATTAAGTTCATACTCGCCGCGCACCTCCTGCTCGGTAAGTCCCCTTGTGCAAGGCACCGCACCGTTTGCAAAATCGGCGTGAGTTGTGCCGTAAGCAGGAATATCCCTGCCGGCCTGCGCCCAAGAACACGCCCAAGAAGAATGGGTATGGACGATACCGCCGATATTTTCAAAATTATTATACAGTTCGAGATGAGTCGGTGTATCTGACGAGGGGTTGAGGTCGCCCTCGACCTTGTTGCCGTTTAAATCCATAACAACCATATCGTCGGCGGTCATTTTATCGTACGGAACGCCCGACGGCTTGATTACAAACAAGCCCTTTTCCCTGTCTATTGCGGAAACATTACCCCAAGTGAGGACAACCAACCCGTAATCGACAAGTTTGAGATTTGCCTCGAGCACCTTTTGTTTTAATTCTTCCAACATAATTAAAATCCTACATTCCTAATTTATATGCAACATCGTTATAGAATAGCTCTTTTCTGAACGAATTGATTTCGGTATCCTTATTGATGTAAACAAACTCAATACCCATTATCTCGGCAAAATCGCGCATATGCTCTGCCGTGAGTGAATATGAAAGCACGGAATGGTGAGCACCGCCGGCATATATCCAAGCCTCAGCCGAGGTTTGGAGGCACGGAAGCGGTTTCCACAAAACACCTGCAACAGGAAGTTTGGGCATTTCATTAACCTGTTCCTTACATTCTACATCATTTACAATCATTCTGAGCCTGTCGCCCATATCAACGAGAGTTACAACGATTGCATTGCCTGTTTGTGCCTTAAACACAAGGCGTGCCGGATCCTCTCTGTCGCCAATGCCAAGCGGATGAACCTGAATTTTGGGCTTATTTGCGGCAACTGTCGGGCAAACCTCGAGCATATGAGAGCCGAGGAGCATTTCATTGCCCGGCTCGAAGTGATATGTATAATCCTCCATAAACGCCGTGCCGCCCTGCAAGCCTTCTGCCATTTGTTTCATAATTCTTGTCATTGCGGCAACTTTCCAGTCACCCTCGGCACCGAAGCCGTAACCCTGACGCATAAGATCCTGCGACGCAAGACCGGGGAGTTGACGAAGCCCCTGCAAATCCTCAAAATTTGTATGGAATGCGCCGAACCCCTCCTCATCGAGAAACTTTTTGATAGCGACCTCTTCCCTCGCCTGATAGCGAACAGAGTCGATATTGTCGGTATCCATCTCGTAATATTTATTGTATTCTGCCATTTGAGCGTCAATTTCATCCTCGGTAACGGCATCTACAAGTTTAATAATATCGCCTACGCCGTAATGGTCAACCTGCCATCCGAGCTTAATTTGAGCCTCGATTTTATCGCCGTCGGTAACGGCAACATTGCGCATGTTATCGGATATACGCAAAACGCGGAGTTTTCTTGACTCTGCGGCGCCGACTGCGGCACGCATCCAAACGCCCATTTTATTTTGGAATATTTCATCTTTCCAATATCCTGCTACTACCTTTTGCTTTAAGCGCATACGAGCGGCAATATAGCCGTGCTCTCTGTCACCGTGAGCAGACTGGTTTAGGTTCATAAAGTCCATATCAATATCGTCCCACGGAATGTCACGGTTGAACTGAGTGTTGACATGGAGGAACGGCTTTTCAAGTGCGTTAAAGCCCGCAATCCACATTTTGGACGGTGAGAAAGTATGCATCCATGTGATAACGCCGGCGCATTTTTCATCGTTGTTTGCCTGTTGCATAACGGCAAGAATTTCCTTAGATGTTTTAACGCATGGCTTTGCAACGACTTTGCAGGGCAGTTTTTTGCTCCACTCAGCTGCCATTTGAGCGGCGTGGTCATTGATTATATCAAAAATCTCCTCGCCATAGAGAAACTGAGTTCCGACAACGAACCAAAATTCATAATCTTTAATAGCCATATATATATTTCTCCTTAGATATTTTTGTATGCTGATTTTTCGACTTCCAATGCCGATTTGTAAAGTTTCATATATTTATTAAATCCCTCGACATCAGAAGCGACCGGCTTAACTGTCGTTGACTCGCAATCTGCAAAAACGAAATCTCGCAGATATTCGTCAAGCGGCAGCTTGTTTTCGCAAACGGAATATGCGGCAAGCACCGCCATACCCCATGCGCCGCCCTCACCTGCAGTTTTTGTAACTGTAACGGGTGTGTTCATCGCACCTGCCATCAGCCTTTGACCGACATAATCTGTTTTAAACAATCCGCCGTGACCCATAAGACAGTCGATTTTTACATTTTCGTTTTCAAGAATTTCCATTCCCAATTTGAGGGTTGCCATAGTCGAATAAATTTGAGAGCGCATAAAGTTTGACAAATTAAAATTGCAATTTTGAGTGCGCAGGAACATCGGTCTGCCGTCCTCGGTATGAGCAACAGGCTCGCCGGAGAAGCAGTTGAAATTAACAACTCCGCCGCAATCGCAGTCGCCGTCAAGAGCGGCGTTGTAAAGCAAATCGTATATTTGCGGCTTTGTGAGATTTGAACCTGACTTACCGGCAAAATCGGCAAACAAATTGACCCAATAATCCAAATCGGTGCAACAGTTGTTGCAGTGCACCATGGCAACGGGCTTGCCGTCGGGAGTTGTGACAGTATCAATCTCCTCATAAACTTCAGAAAGTTCTTTTTCCAAAACTATCATCGAGAAAATCGAAGTTCCTGCGGAAACATTGCCCGTTTTGACGGTGACGCTGTTTGTGGCAACCATACCGGTGCCTGCGTCGCCCTCGGGCGGACACATCGGAACACCCGGTTGCAAATTGCCGCTGACATCGAGAAGAGCCGCACCCTCCTCCGTCAAATAGCCGCAATTCTCACCTGCCGTTGCGACACGGGGGAGAATATCAAGAATATTCCACGGCAATGCTTTTATTTCACAAAGAGAATCTAATTTTTTAACCATTTCGGCATTATATGTATTTGTTCGGCTGTCAATCGGGAACATACCCGACGCCTCGCCGACGCCGACAGCTTTCACGCCCGACAGTTTCCAATGAACATAGCCTGCAAGCGTTGTTAGATAATCAATATCGGCAACATGCTCTTCGCCGTTGAGAACGGCTTGATACAAATGAGCAACGCTCCACCTTTGCGGAATGTTGAAATCAAACAAAGCGGTGAGCCTTTGCGCCGCGTGGGCAGTGGTGGTATTGCGCCAAGTCCTGAATTCGGCAAGTCGGTTGCCTTTTTTATCAAACGGCAGATAACCGTGCATCATGGCAGAAAAGCCGAGTGACGCAAGATTTTTTATGGGTGTGCCGAATTTTTCGATACAATCGGCGTTCAGTTTTGAATAAGCGTCCTGTAGGCCGAGCCATATATCGTCATTATGATATGTCCAAAAGCCGTTTTCAAGGCGATTTTCCCAAGTATGACCGCCGGAGGCAATCGGGTTACATTTTTCATCGATAAGTACTGCCTTAATTCTGGTTGAGCCGAACTCAATACCGAGGGACTCTTTTCCGTTTAATCGGTATACAGACATAAAT
>CAVGLE010000086.1:0-7627 GCA_963630035.1 Mediterraneibacter torques | reverse complement strand
CGTTTTGCTTATTCCGATTCAGTTGGAGCAAGCCTCTGCTGTTGAACCTTATTATATTAAGTCATTGGAAGACGAAATTATAGTCAATCCGACATTTTCATATAAAATGGATGCAGAACAGGGAGTAAAACTCCCTGAATATAATGATGAGGGACTGACGGCTTATCTTGATAAGGTAAAGAGCCTTGTAGCAAATCTTCAATGGACAGTCACCTCTGAATGCAAGATTGGAGTTTTTTCATTTCTTAAAATTAACATGTATCGCGATTTGAAGGACAATGCGAAGGAAATTCTTTCCAATTTGAATATCCGTAAGCTATTGGGAGAGCCGATTGGCACGGAATTTTTGTACGGAAATGAAGACTCTGTTGAATTCAATGGCGACCCGTTAATTGATTTGCACAGCGTAGTTGACGCAGATTCAAGCCAAATTGAAGCGATTGAAATGGCAAAGGCAGGAAAAAGCTTTGTCTTGCAGGGGCCTCCCGGAACGGGCAAAAGCCAAACGATTACAAACATTATCGCAGAATGTTTAAGTGATGGCAAAAAAGTACTGTTTGTGTCCGAAAAGCTTGCGGCACTAAATGTGGTTTATGACAAATTAAAGCAGGCAGGGCTTGCGGAATTTTGTTTGCAACTCCACAGTCATAAGGCGAGCAAAAAGAATATAATCGCTGATATTTGCCATACGTTGCGCATGGGACAAAGCACGGTTTCTTCTAAAGCCGACACAGAAATAGGTATTAAAGAAAGAGCGCAACATCAGCTGGATACTTATGCGGCTGAACTTCACAAGTTGCGTCCCGTTATTGAAAAAAGTTTGTATCAGTTATATGAGTGCTATGCTGCATTTCGCTTGATGCCTGATATTGAGTTCCCTATTCCACAACTTGCTTCCAAGGGCGAAGCATACTTAACAGAGACAATTCCTCTTTTGGAACAATATGTGGATTATATTCCGTCTGTCGGATACGATTACAGAAAAAATTCATGGTACGGCTATATCAATCAAGATACATCTTATCATACTAAAAGCGAAGTTAAGACTGATTTTTCTGTTGTATCGCAATTGTTGCGGGAACTAATACCGCTACAAAAGGAAATTTCCGAAAGGTATGGGACACAATGCTTCAGTATTGAAAATGCCCGTATATGGAATAAGTTTTTCGATTTTGCATCAACATCTAAGCTGATTACACCGTCACTTTTGAATCGAGAACATTTTGATTCTGTAAACAAAGCTTTGAACAAACTGAAAAATCAAAGTATAGATATCATTGACGCTCGTTCTGCTTTGAATATGGAGTATGATGAGGATATTTATAATCTTGACGGAGCAACATATCATAAGAAGCTGACAAAACAATTTAACGGAACATTTTCCAGAGCTTTTAATTCAGAGTATAAGCAAATTATCGTTGATTTGCGTTTGTGCAAAAATGATGGTAAAAAGCCGTCATATAGCGAAGCTGTCACTGTCACTGAACAACTTGCGAATTATCAGCGAATGATTTCAGAATTTGCTGAAATTGAAGCACCGATCAAGGTATTTCTCGGCGAGGGCTACAAAGGTATTGAAACAGATTGGGATTATGTGACGGAACAAATATCTGTGCTTGGAGCAATATTGTCTAATAACATTGCATTCGGCTCATTAGAAACTTGTGCCGACTTTGTATCCGAACAAGGAGAATTTGCAAATTATCATCAAAATCTAAAGACGGCTTTTGGTGTTTGCAGTGCAGATACGCTCAAGCGTGTTTATGGGTATTTTGACCAAACAATCTTGAATTTGTACACTGTACCGTGTTCTTCGGTGCTGACCAAATTGACAGATTGTGTAAACGAAATGGATAAGATGGATAATTGGTGCCATTTCATGAGCCTTTTGTCTGAATTGGATGATAGACAGGTTATTCCGTATATAAATACTGTCATCAATCAGAATATAGAACCAAAATATATTGTAGGTGCGTTTGAAAAACAATTTTATTATCAGTGGATTGATTTTATTTTATCTGAAAATTCGGCTTTGTCTGCATTTAATCGGATTTCTCAAGATAAAACAATCCAAACTTTTGCCGAAAAGGATACAGAACAGTTTGAAATCAATAAAGCTAAAATTCGTGCGGAACTTTCATCAAAACGGCCGTCACTTGATATGATTGCGCCCGGAAGTTCATTGGCGCTTTTGCTTCGTGAAGGAGAGAAAAAACGCAAGCAAAAAAGTATTAGGCCTTTGCTCGCGGAAATGGGTGATCTTGTTCAGCGGATCAAACCTTGCTTTTTGATGTCTCCGTTGAGCGTCAGTACTTTTATTGCACCGGATTCGGTCAGTTTCGATGTCGTTGTTTTTGATGAGGCATCACAGATTTTTCCGCAGGATGCAATCGGCGCAATTTATCGAGCAAACCAACTTATTGTTGTTGGTGACTCTAAACAGATGCCGCCAAGCAATTTCTTTAATGCTACTATCGAAACGGACGACAATGACGAAGAAACCGGAGATGTCACGGATTTTGAATCTATTTTAGATTTGTGTTCTACATCTATGCAACAACTTAGGCTACGGTGGCATTATCGCAGTCGTTATGAACAGCTTATTACATTCTCTAACAAAAATTTTTATGACAGCGAACTTGTAACATTCCCGTCTTCCAAGGTTGATTCTCCGGGAATTGGCGTGGACTATTACCATGTTGACGGCGTTTTTGACAGAAAAGCACATACAAACCGGAAGGAAGCAGAATTTATTGTTGATCTCATTTATCAAAATATTGATAAATATCCGAATCGTAGCCTTGGTGTGGTTGCCTTCAGTGTGGCGCAACAGGATTTGATTGATAAATTACTCTCTGCGCGTCGCCAACGCACACCGGAAAAAGAATATTTTTTTAAAAAAGACGGAAACGAGCCGTTTTTCATCAAGAATCTTGAAACTGTGCAGGGTGACGAACGAGATACAATTATTTTCAGTGTTGCATATGGCGTTGATGCGCAAGGACGCCTCCTTCACAATTTCGGTCCTTTGAATCGTGTCGGAGGTGAGCGAAGGTTAAATGTTGCAGTTACTCGTGCAAAGTGCAATGTTCAATTGGTTTCCTCTATGCATTATACGGATATTGATTTGAAGCGTACATCCGCAGAAGGAGCAAAGCTTCTCCGCGAATATCTCGATTATGCCGAAAATGGAAATATTGCACTCGAGCGAGCAATTTCAGTCAGTCGATTTGAACAATTTGATTCTGATTTTGAACTTGAAGTGTGCGACTTTTTGAGGTCAAAAGGATTTTCTGTTGATACGCAGGTAGGATGTTCTGAATTTCGAATTGATCTCGGCTTAAAGATGCCGAACAGTTCCGACTATGTTCTTGCAATTGAATGTGACGGTGCAACATATCACTCTTCTAAAAATGCCCGTGACCGTGATCGCCTGCGTCAAGAAATTTTGGAACGCATGGGATGGAAATTTTATCGCATTTGGTCAACGGATTGGTTTAAAAACAAGTCTGTTGAGCAACAACGCCTTTTGGATGCGGCAACAGATGCGGTAAAAAATCCAAAAAATGCAGAGCTAAAGCCAACAAAAAGTCTGTTAAATGAAACATTTGAAGAGGCTGCACTCGAAAAACATTTTGAATTCCCTGCGTATGAGGCTGCTGACATTAACGATTTGGCTACCAAATATCTTCCTTATGATTTTAAAGGAATGATAAAAGCAATTTTGGAAATTGAGGCCCCTCTTTCAGAAGAACTGCTTCTTAAGCGTATTGTTTGGTTTTTCGGACGCGAAAAGGTTACAAGCGTTGTCCAAAAAGATTATGAACAGCAGATGTATGGACATTGGTCTTATGGCATTATCCGCAAAAACGGCTTTTTATATTTGGATAACGGAAAAGAGATTCGGTTCAGGATACCGGGTGATATTCAGCGCGACATAAAACAAATTGCACCTGAGGAATTAGCGGTGGGGATGCTTGAAATTCTGAAGCAAAATGTGGCTGTCGATAAGAGTGGATTGTATCACTCTTTGGCATTACAGTGTGGTGTAACGCGTGTTGGCAAGGCAATTAACGAAGCAATGGATGCCGCGTTATATCTCTTGTTGCAAAACGATTCCGTTAAGACTGACGGCGATCAAGTTTTGCTGAAATAAAATTTTGTGTGCTTAAATAAAATGAAAAGGCGCAATCGTTGCATTTTGCAACTGATTGTGTCTTTTTAGTTATGGAGCAGTTTGTCCATTGTTTTTTTAATCTAAATTGCGCACAAAAATATAACCCCACGGAAGATTTAACTCCTGTGGGGGTTGTTGATGTTATTCGTTTGTGCTTTGTTTGCCGAGGGGGTCGTCGCCGAGTTGATAGAGGAAATGCATGCTGACGAGGCAGATTATCGAGCCGATAAAGGGGATAAAGCCGGTCATAAAGTAAATATTGTTGTCAACTCCCGACGCTTGTTCAAATGCGGTGAGGTTTTCGTCATAGCCGGTTAAGTCGAGTGAAAGCGAAATCACTGCGGCACCGAGACCCTGCGCAATTTTTCTGAAAAGCGAATAAGTTGCGTAGATTGAGCTTTCCTCGCGTCTGCCGGTTTTCATTTCCTGATAGTCAATACAGTCGGCAACAAGCGCCCAGGTGAGCACGAGATAAAAAGCTGAGCCGAACATTGTAAATCCGATAAAAACAATCCAAATATACGGATTTTTAAAGCGGACAAATGCGGCAATTCCGCTCGCTATTGACGAAATCAAAAACGGATAGGTGCAAAGCTGTTTTTTGGTGAATCTTTTTGAAAGCGGTTTGACGGCGATGATTCCCAAAACAGTCGGCAATCCTGCGATGATTGTCGCAATCGAAATGAGTTTTGTGTTTTTGAAATAGCACATAAAAATATACGGCATTGAGGTTGTAACCGTCATCATAAGCGCAAGATACGACATTGACGAAATCGTTACACCGAGCATATTTTTGTTTTTGAAAAATGACGCGAGCATTCTAAAATAGTTGAACTTTTGCGTTTTGTCGGCAACGGCAGGCTCAAGCCTTTCAGTTGTCATTTTGCGAAGCAGAATGAACGAAACAAAGCCGATGATGCCCATAGCCGCAACAATTGCGAAGAAAAGATTGCCGCGAGGATTGTCGTTTTCATCATAAACAATTAGCGGAAGCAATATCATAACGGGAATTTGTGCAAACATTGCACCAACGCTTCTGAATGTCGAAAGCGCGTTCCTCTCCTGCGGAACATTTGTAATTACCGATTGCATTGAACCGTACGGCACATTAACGCTTGTGTACGAAATGCTCCATACGCAGTAAAGACCGAAGCACATCACGATTTTGAGCGCATACGGCAGAGCAGGGGCATAAATAAACAGCAACACGCTTGAAATCAGAAGCGGCAGACTTGCCCATTTAATCCATGTTTTGAATTTGCCCTCTTTGCCCGGTTTTGCTGCGTCACAAAGTCCGCCGATGACAGGGTCGTTTATCGCATCAAATATTTTTGCGAGAAAAATTATGATTGCAAAATGGCGTGGCCTTATTTTCATGCAGGTGACATAAAAAAGCATAAGGTAGTTGTTTATGAACACAAAACTCATATTACAGCCGAAATCGCCGAATGCATAGCCTATTTTGTCGCGCATACCAAAGGGCTTGACTTGCTTTTCTTCCATTTTTATCCCTCTCATTTATGCATTTAAGATAACATATTTTATTATATACCGAAATACAAAATATAACCGATGCGATAAGAGAATGAATATCGGACAAAAAACGAAATCCGCCGCAGAGCGTTATACTCTGCGGCGGATTTTTACGCTTATACCAAATAAGAATTCCCGACGGTAAATTACAGCATTTTTACCGATGAATTAAAGATACCATTATTTGGAAATAAAATCAATATCAAACACAAAAGTGCAATAAAATGAACATAAAAAGCAATAAATAATTGTATTGCGACGAAACAGTTGTAATGCAACGCTAAGGTTTGCGCTTTTTTCGACAATAATCGTTCCAAACAGTGTGAAACTCCGCGCGTTTTCGTGTTGCAATCGGTATTCTTTCACTGCCGAGAAAAACTTCCGAATAATTATATTGCGTTATATAGTGAATGTTGACTAAAAAACTTTTGTGAACAAAGCAAAAAAACGGACTCGGCAACTTCGTTACTGCCTTTTCAAAAGATTCTTTAATCTCAAATTTGCATCCGTCCGAAAGGACGAGAATTGTTTTTTTGTTGTCTCGGCACAGGTATTTTATGCTTTCAACCTCGGTGCGAATATATCCGCTGTCACTGTTCATAAAAAACACATCGCAGCAGTCTTTATCGAGATACTCCATTGCTTTGTCAAGACTTTTGTAAAGTCTGTCGGGGTTGATGGGTTTTGTAAAAAAGCGAAAAACATTCAAATCCATTGCGTCGTCCAAATATTCAGAATGGCTTGTAATAAAAAATATTATAATTCTGCCGTTGCGCTTTTTCAGCTCCGACGCAAGTGCTATTCCGTTTATTTTCGGCATTTTAATATCAAGAAACGCAATATCAAAAATTCCGTCCCCGTCGAGCGAATAAAAGGGATCTGTGTGTGTCTCAATATCGGCTGAAAGCGACCGTATTCTTAAATATTCTTCAATATAAAGTTTTGTCAAGTTTATGTTCTTTTGCTCATCGTCGCAAATTAAGATTTTCATATTTACTTCCGCATTGTGTATGTGTGTTGGGGGACAAAATTATTTGAGTTCGGATTTGTAAGCCTCGGCAAGCATTTCTATTGATTTTTGCACCGTTTGCTGATAAGATTCGGGCAACGCTTTTATCAGCTTTATTATATATTCCTCTCGTTCGGGGCGTATATATCCTTTTAAATAATAGTTTGGGTCTTCGCCCAAAATGTCGCAAATTTTGTATATGTTTTGCGTCGTCGGCAAATATTTGCCGCGCTCAATGCACGAAAGCTGACCTGCGCCTATGCCCATTTTTTCGGCAAGCTCATCCTGCAACATGCCCTTTTCGCGCCTTTTGTATTTTATTCTTAAGCCGACGATTCTCGCCTGCTCGTTTACAATATCGTTTGTATTTGCCAAAAAATCATCTCCTGCATGACCTTGCCGGCTCATTCGTTGCGGCACAACGCTTTTGCGATTAATTCTCAAATATTGGTTGCAATACAACTACAATTTCAAATCTGATAACAAGTATTTTACACCATTTCTCCCGAAAAGGCAATGAATAAAAGTGTTGATTGCAAAATTTATAGGGCAAAATCGGCAGTTGTATATTCTCTATACAAAAGAAAAAAGAGCAACCAAACGGTTACTCTTTATTCTTGGTGGAAGAGGGTGGGCTCGAGCTTTGCTCGAGAGTTTGCTTGCTGCGCAAGCCGTCGCATTTATATTGTGTGGTTCTCATCCACCCTGAGCTTTGCTTTATTACAAAAGAAAAAAGAGTAACCAAACGGTTACTCTTTAATTCTTGGTGGAAGAGGGTGGATTCGAACCACCGAAGTCATTGACGACAGATTTACAGTCTGTTCCCTTTGGCCACTCGGGAACTCTTCCACAATTGGAGCTGGTGAACGGACTTGAACCCCTGACCTGCTGATTACAAATCAGCTGCT
>CAVGLE010000085.1:0-8045 GCA_963630035.1 Mediterraneibacter torques | reverse complement strand
GTGTACCCACACAGACCCCAGCCCCAAAGCTGCGGCTGCCAGCATCATATTTTCAAGCACACAGCTTCCGTCCTCAACAAAAGTGCTTGCACTTCCGTTTGCAAAAACGAGAATGACAACCGGCGCACCGTAATAAGGATCTGTATTTGTGCCCGCTATTTCCGCGTTGAGCTTTGCAATCATCCTACGGTATTTCTCCGATGTTATTGCAATAATGCTCGGCGACTGTCTTCCTCCGCCGGTAGGCGCATAAGTCCCGGCTTCAAGAATGGCATTCAGCAATTCGTCCGGCACTTTATCGGATTTGTAGCTGCGTACACTTCTTCTGGATTTGATAACCTTCAAGGTTTCGTTTGTCATGATAATTCCTCCCTATAAAAAATACCGTACACTCAAAAAGAGTGTACGGCGAAAAATGAGTAATGTATTCTCAGAAAAATCCATACTTATTTTGGAACTTTATTATACCACATTGTCGCATATTCTGTCAAGACCAAATAAATGCTTTTTGTTATTTTTATTGAATTTGACGAAAACTGTTATAAAAAAACTGTCTGTCGTTTTTTGTCTTAAGCGCATCTTAACCGCTTTTATGTTATAATTAAATTGGTTATGATATAAAAAGAAAAATGCGGAAACATGAGGTGTCTAAATGAATATTTTTAATGTACTTACACTAATCGGCGGATTATGCCTGTTCTTATTCGGAATGAGCGTTATGGGCGACGCTTTGGAGAGAAGAGCCGGCGGAAGGCTCAAAAAAATTCTTGCGGAACTTACACGAAACAAAATAACGGGGTTTCTGACCGGTCTCGGCGTCACAAGCATTATACAAAGTTCCTCCGCAACCACTGTTATGGTTGTGGGATTTGTCAATTCCGGCATTATGACGCTCAGACAGTCCATCGGCGTTATTATGGGTGCAAACATCGGAACAACCGTCACGGCATGGATTTTGAGTCTGGGCGGAATCTCAAGCGACAACCTGTTTATGCAGCTGCTAAAGCCCACCTCCTTCACTCCGGTACTTGCTCTTATCGGCACAGGGCTTTTGATGTTCGGAAAATCAAGCAAGAAAAAAGATACCGGCACGATACTTTTAGGCTTTGCAACCTTGATGTTCGGTATGGATACAATGTCAAATGCCGTATCGGGGCTTGCTGATGTTCCGGCATTCCAAAATGCGTTTCTGATGTTTAAAAATCCGATCCTCGGCGTGCTTGCCGGTACAATACTCACTGCCATCATTCAGTCAAGTTCGGCGTCGGTCGGCATACTTCAGGCTCTTTCCGCAACAGGGCGCGTTTCCTACGCCGCTGCCGTACCGATTATTATGGGTCAGAATATAGGCACCTGTATTACAGCGATTCTTTCGTCCTTCGGAACAAACAAAAACGCAAAGCGTGCGGCTATTGTGCATTTATCCTTTAATGTAATCGGAACAATTATATGGCTTTCGGTATTCAGTCTGGTTTCGGCAATCGTAAAGCCTGCCTTTCTTGATATGTCGGCGTCATATGTAGGGATAGCTGTTGCACATTCGGCATTCAATATAGCCTGCACCGCACTGCTTTTGCCTATGTCATCCTTGCTCGAAAAGCTTGCCATCAAGCTTGTCCCTGACGCAAGCAAAAAAGAGGAGGTTACGGAACTTGACGAAAGACTTCTCGTTACTCCTCCGATTGCTTTGGAACGCTGCCGTGAGTTGGTTTCCAAAATGGCGGAATTGTCGGTAACAGCTTTGAAAAGCAGTATGAATATGCTCAACAAATATGATTCTGCGGCTGCCGAAAAAATCCGTGCGTCGGAGGAAAAGGTTGACCGGTATGAGGATATACTCGGTACATATCTCGTTAAACTCAGCAGTTATCAAATCAGTGACAGCGACAGTGCAGAGGTATCAAAGCTATTAAAGGCAATAGGAGATTTTGAAAGGATATCAGATCACAGCGTCAATATTTTGGAATCTGCCGAGGAAATAAAGGATAAAGACATTGTACTCAGCAAACAGGCAAAAAGCGAGCTTGACACAATATGCAGTGCGGTTTCCGAAATACTGACCCTTACTTATCACTCATTTATCGGGAACGACTTATCCGCAGCACGCGATATTGAACCCCTCGAGCAGGTTGTTGACGGACTCAAGGCAACACTTCGCAACGATCATATTAAGCGTCTTAAAGCAGGCGAATGCTCTATTGAGGCCGGTTTTGTGTGGGTGGATCTTTTAACCAATCTGGAAAGAACCTCCGACCACTGTTCGAATATAGCCGTATGCATTATAGATGCAGCGGAAAACAATATGAATCTTCATCAGTCGCTGAAAAGCATAAAAAAAGGGAATGCGTATTTCGACGAAAAATATGCGGAATATGCAAAAAAATATATGGTTTTTGATTAACAAACCAAACTGCACGGATATTAAAAGAAAGGCGGCAAGGCAATGTTTTTCAGGCGACGAACCAATATAATAATCGCAGTATTGTCAATTGCAGCTATGCTGCTCTGTATCCTTGCCGTTTCGTCCTATACAGCCGGCACGGATGAAGGCTGTGCGCCCAAATCCGTCCGGAATGTTGCACTTTTCTGTAATTTTAATATTCATGATGCTTGCTTTACAAACACACTTAACACGGTAAACGAACAACTTGAGTTTACCGAAAACCGAAAACAAAGTCTTTGGACCGATTTAAGTTTGTACTGTATATCACCGCAATGCAATGTTTTTGCCGTCAGCAGACTGCCCGGCAGCACGGCAGCGTCTTATTACTGTCGGATAATCTGTTTTTTCTGCTTTCGGCTGATAATCGGCTATATATTCAAAAAAGACGGGAAAAAGCGCCTTATTGGTGTTCTCCACAGACAATTATATCAATGAGGTGATTATAACTTTGAAATTAAAATCTAACAAATCAATATTTTGGATTACGGCAATAATCATTATGGCTATTACATATGTATCCCTTTTCGGCGCGCAAATCGGTTCCCTTAAAATACCGGGATCAAACGATATGCGTTTCGGTATAGATATACGCGGCGGCGTCGAAGCTACATATTTTCCGAAAGATTATGACGGCGTTCCTTCTTCCGAAGAACTCGAATCCGCAAAAGCGGTAATTGAGCAGCGGTGCGATGAGAAAAACATTCTCGACCGCGATATAACAATCAACAAAGAAAACGGTTCTATTTTAGTACGCTTTCCGTGGAAATCCGATGAAACGGAATTTAATCCCGAAAAAGCTATTGACGAACTTGGCGAAACAGCGCTGCTGACTTTTCGTGACGCACAGGGAAACATTCTGATCGAAGGAAAAAATGTGCGAAAGGCTTATGTTCAGTATGATGAGCAAAGCAGACAGCAAGTTGTTGCACTTGAGTTTGACAGCGAGGGAGACAAACTGTTTGCGGAAGCCACAGAAAAGCTTATAGGCAGCCAAATGGCAATATACATGGATGATACCATGATTTCCAATCCGACGGTCAACGAAAAAATCACGGGCGGAAAGGCGATAATTTCCGGCATTGAAAACGCTGATGAGGCAAAGGCTCTTGCAGCAAAAATAAATTCCGGTTCTCTTCCTTTTTCACTCCAGTCAAAAAATTACAATGCGATAAGTCCTACTATGGGAACAGGAGCTCTTGATGTAATGGTTAAGGCCGGCATTGTGGCGTTTGCCGTCATCTGTCTGTTTATGATAATAAAATACAGACTTACGGGATTTGTGGCGGTCTTTGCGCTTTTGCTTCAGGTGGCCTGCCAGCTTTTAGCGTTATCGATTCCGCAGTTTACTTTAACACTGCCCGGTATCGCCGCAGTTATACTTTCAATCGGTATGGGCGTTGACGCAAACATTATTACAGCAGAAAGAATCAAAGAAGAAATTGCTGACGGTAAAACGGTCCGTTCCGCAATAGAATCCGGATTCCATAAGGCTTTCTCATCTGTGTTTGACGGTAATATAACAGTTATCATTGTTGCGGTAATACTGATGATTTTCGGCTCCGGAACAATGCTGTCGTTCGGATACTCGCTGCTGACCGGTGTAATACTCAATTTCCTGTGCGGAGTAATTACATCAAAGCTGATGATAAAATCGCTGAGTTTGTATAAATGCTTTGCTGCCACTAAGTTCTACGGAAACGGCAAAAAGTGCGAAAAAGTCATTCCGTTCTTCAAAAACAGATACAAATATTATGCAATTTCACTGGCAATCTTTGCGGTGGGTGTCGTATGCATATTTGTTAACGGTATTGACTTTGATATTCAGTTTAAGGGCGGAGCAATCTTAAACTACTCTTATTCCTCCGAGATTGATACCGGCAAGGCGGAAAATATCGTCGAAGAAACGCTTGGAAGACAATGCGATATTCAGACCAAATCGGATTTGTCATCAGACTCCAAAAAGCTTTCGATAAGCCTTGCGGGCAAAGAAGGTCTTGCTTCTGAGGATCAGGACAGACTCACAGAAGCTTTGGCTGAGGAATTTAGGAATAACGATATTAAACTTGCCGATGTTTCGGTAGTTGAACCGTTTATCGGCAAGAGTTTTGCTGTTGACAGCATAAAAGCAATTGTTATTTCTTCCGTGCTTATCATTTTGTATGTCTGGTTCAGTTTCCGAAAGGTATCCGGCTTATCTGCCGGTGTAACCGGATTGATAGCTCTGCTGCACGATGTATTGATTGTATTTTTTGCGTTTGTCATCTTTAAGATCCCGGTCAACGATTCATTCATTGCAGCGGCGCTTACCATCCTTGGCTTTTCGATTAACGACACAATCGTTATCTACGACCGAGTTCGTGAAAATAAACTTCTCTATGGCACAAAGATGCCGATTGAAGAAATTGTTGATAAAAGCATAACGCAATCTTTCACCCGCTCGCTCAACACCAATTTATGCACACTGCTCAGTATTGTGGTTGTATATATTTTCGCCGCCGCAAGTGATATTCAATCTATCAGAACATTCGCTCTGCCTATGATATTCGGTATCATCAGCGGATGCTATTCAACAGTATGCATTGCCGGACCCATTTGGGTAAGCTGGCAGAAACACAGAAGCAAAGCGACAGCTGATATATCTTCGGTCCGCAGTTATAAAGCTTAAAAAACAAAAGGAAGGAATTTATGATGAAATGAAAAAACTTGCCACAGAAGGTGTTCTCGGTTACTTACCGGATGAACGCCCCACATTCTGGAAACTCATATTATATGCGATACAGCAGGTAATAGTCATGTTTCCGGCTACAATTACAGTAGCGCTTATCACAGGATTTCAGGTATCCACAACTATTTTTGCAAGCGGTCTTGCAACATTGTGCTTTATTTTAATTACCGGGCGAAAGATTCCTCTTTACTACGGTTCAAGCTTTGCATATCTTACTGCTATTGCCAGTATGTGTGCAGCAAAGGGCTATGTAATGACGGACGGTATATTGCCGCAGATAGCAATCCGCGAAGCACAGTTCGGTATTATTATGTCAGGTTTTATATCTATCGCCGCAGGTTTGATCGTAAAATATGCGGGTTCAAAAGCCGTTGAAAAACTGCTTCCCGCAAGCATAACCGGTTCTGTTGCTATGATTATAGGACTGACTCTTGCGGGCAACGCTTTGGGGGACGCAATTCCTCAGCTTGCCGAAGGCGCCGTTGCTCACACATCAAGCCAAAACTGCTGGATTGTTGTTTCTCTTGCAACTTTGCTCTCAACCGTTATTTTTTCAAGATACTTAAAAGGCATTTTG
Organism: Mediterraneibacter torques; assembly: GCA_963630035.1. Classification (GTDB taxonomy): domain Bacteria; phylum Bacillota; class Clostridia; order Oscillospirales; family Acutalibacteraceae; genus Eubacterium_R. Next base: position 2,300 of record CAVGLE010000085.1, on the reverse strand, counting down.
GGACAGCTTCCGTTACTTTTGGGAGCATTGGCAGGGTGCGTACTCTCCGCGCTCATATACTTCATCGGAGATATCAATTTATTCCGTGCGGTTCCCGAAGCGGCTCTGGCATCTTCTGTATGGAAACTCGGCGACGGTTCGATATTTGCATTGCCGGCATTTTCATTTCCGAAATTCTCATGGGAGGCTCTTGTTGCAATTATGCCCATAGCCATTGCAACTATTCCCGAGTCAACCGCACATATTTATCAGCTTGACATTTATGTTAATGACATAGCCAAGAAAAAAGGACGCCAAAAATTTGATATGGCATCTCTTTTGCATAAAAACTTAATCGGTGACGGTATTTGCGATATGATTTCGGGAGTTATCGGCGGTCCGGCCGGAACAAACTACGGCGAGAATATCAGCACAATGGCAATCACGAAAGTATTCTCGGTTTCGGTTTTGGCAGCAGCGTCTGTTATCGCTATGGTAGTAGCCTGCTTCACGCCGCTCATTAAAGTAATATACGGAATTCCGCTTGCAGTTATCGGCGGTCTTGAAATCTATCTTTTCGGTGCGATTGCCGCACAGGGTATCGCAATTATGATAGACAAAAAAGTGGATATGTTTGATTCGAAAAATATTGCCGTTATAGCGTCTGTTATGGTAATCGGCATAGGCGGTCAGTATGCTTTCGGCGGAAACATTCCGTTGTTCGGTATGCAGATTCCCTGTATTGCCGGAGCTGCCATTTTCGGTATCCTGCTCAATCTTATTCTCTCCATAGGTTCCAAATCCCGTGATTGCGAAGAAAAGTAAATTGGATATGTCTAACAAATATGAGCCGCCTCAATAAGGCGGCTCATTATGCTTTTATGACTGTTTTTGCTTAACATGCTTATTATGTGTCCTTACGAAGGATTTTCAGATATTCTTCATAAGAATAAATTTTTGTTTTTCCCACCTTGCCGGAGCAAACAAGAATGCCGGTATCTATCAATAAATTCACAGCTCTTGACACGGTATTATATGCCATATTTAAGGCTTGTGCCGTCTTTCCGATTTCAATGATAGGATTTTCCTCAAGGTAGGTAATAAGTTTTTGTGCCGATGCTTTTGCCTTTCCAAAAGCATTTATTGTTTCCGTAGTTCTGTCGTGCAGTTCTATCAGCTTATCAATGGTATCAATGGCATCTGTTGCTGCTTCTGAAAGAGCCAACAGAAAAAATTTAATCCATTGTTCGTAATTCCCATTTCTGCGAACCTCAGTCATACGGTCATAATACTCGATTCTGTTCTTTTTTAGAAAATAGGACAGATAGAGTGCCGGAGTTGACAACACATTTTTTTCCATAAGATAAAGGGTAATTAACAGTCTTCCGACTCTGCCGTTGCCGTCCAAAAACGGGTGTATTGTTTCAAACTGATAGTGAATGAGCGAAGCACAAATTAGAGGATCTAAATTACTGTCGCCGTTAATAAATTTTTCAAGGTCGCTCATAGCAATTTTCATATCCTCTACATTCGGGGGAATATATCTGGCATTTTGAAGTGTACTGCCGCTGCCGCCTATCCAATTCTGCGAAGAACGGAGTTCACCCGGTTTTTTTCGCTGCCTCTGACATCGGATAACAATACGGCGTGTGTTTCCTTGATAAACCGTGTGCAAAGCGGCAAGGTTTTTAACCGTTCAACCGCAAATTCAGTAGCTTTAATATAGTTTATTACATCTGAAACATCTCTGTTTGCATTTTCTGTAATCAGCGGATTTAACACATCGTCCAAAGTGCATTGCGTACCCTCAATTTGAGAGGATAAAAGTGCTTCTTTTCTCACATACATAGATACAAACAGATTAACATTCGGTATTCGCTTTGCAATACTTTCTATTGTTGCTATCCCTCTATTTGCCTTTACCAGGTATTCCACCATTTCATCATCTTGCCGGATAGCCGGTGTTGGGGGAAGCGGATTTGGTTTGAATGATTTATATGCCATTTTGCCCAACAGATTTGTTACAAGCTCTCCGGCTCTGTTTTTCATATAAGATTCACCTCGCACAAGTTGAAATTTCTATGTTTATTATATCATCTATATTTCCACTTGTCAAGTTATGTGGAAATATATAAATGATTTTTATTGTTATAATTTCAACTTGTGCATATTTTGACAGTTTTATACACTATAATTCGTGCGACTTTTCAACTTCCCTTATCTATTTATCCAAACATATCGGAGCTTTAACCTGTTTCAAGACTATCCTTATCCAGGATGGGAACGCACACCGGCTTATTCTGAAGCATAAAGTTATAAGT
>CAVGLE010000084.1:0-8093 GCA_963630035.1 Mediterraneibacter torques | reverse complement strand
ATATATAGGCACAAAAAACAAGAAGCAAAAAACAGTATAAAGCACAAAAAAACAGCAGGTCTTTCGACCCGCTGTTTTTGATTTAACTATCAGCTGTTAATTAAGAAAGTTGTTGAAGAAGGTCAACCAAATTCTTAATAACTGTGTCTGAATCGCCCTTAACCATTCCAAGTACCTGGCTGATGGTGTCTGACATACCGCCGTCTGCGCCGCCGATAAGTCCGCTTACAAGGTTGACGATCATATCGTAGTTACCCTTGTAGTTGATTGTGTCAATCAAGTATCTGAGAACCGCGATAAGTGTTTCGTCTTGATCGGACTTAACATAAATTCTGCTGCCGTGTGTTGCAGCCTGTGAAGCAGCGTTGAGAACAACTTTGCCGTGGCTTGCAAGTTCGAGCCAATCAATTTCAGGAAGCTCAAGATTGAGAGCCGAGCCTTTAATCTTTATGATTGGGAGAATCTTGTTGATAAGACCGACAACATTATCTGCACCGATGAGCGGTTTGAGTGTTCCTTTAAGGTCATAAACATCAAGTTTAATGCCTAAGTTCAAACCGGCCTTTGCAGTGAGTTTGTTGAGGTCAACATTAAGTGCTTTAAGAAGAGCATTTACATCAACAACCGACTTAAGAGAATCAAGGAGAGATGATACTGCGGTGAGGAGATTGTCGATAACCTGAAGCAAACCGTCATTAGCAAAGAAGAGTGCAAGGTTTGGAAGAATATCAGCAAGGGTTTCAATCGGAGCAAGGAGAAGGTCTTCAACCTTATCCATAAGAGGATTGAGAATATCAAGAAGAATATTGTCATACTCGTTAAAGATGTCTTCTCTGTACTGATATTGTGTTTTAACATTGTAGCAACCGAATGCCTCAAGAAGAGGAACGATTACAGATGAGTATCCGTCTGAGCCCGGAACGCTTATAAGATTGAATAAGTCGAGTGACTTGCTGTTGAGAAGAACATCAAGCACACCGTAAACCGGACGAAGAACTGCTGTGAGTGCGTGCAAGAAACTTTGTCTGTCGGTTACGCCCCAAACGAGTGAGCTCTTATTAACCTTTGACCAAGAACCTGCGTTCTTGATTACGCTTGCTGCTGCAGCGTATGTCTTGCCGTACTTTTCGTTAGTAAGGAGTGACGCAACATTTGATGTTGAGAAGTCAATTCCTGTTTGAGCAAGTAAGGATGTGAGCGATGTTGAGTCATTAATCTTAACGCCCTCAACTGCTTTATAAAGACCTACAGCGATTGAGCTGATGATATCGTCTTTATAAACCATGTCGGTTATAAGACCGAGGAGACCGCCCTTGTCTGTGAGAAGACCTGTTACAAGACCGTCAAGCATTGGAGCAAGTGTGCGGCAGAAGTCCTCATCAAGGTCACCGAATGTGAAGCTGCTGTCCTTATACTTGAAGTTTGTGTAGTCGAAGAATACATTGTTTGCCTGACCGTTCAAGAGATAGAATACTGTGTGAACAAGGTCGTCCTGGCCTGCAATACCAAGTTGGTTGAATACAACTGTCAAGATGCCTGATACTGTCTTGTTGGCGCTGAGTTTAGTATGCTTCTTACTGTCTGTTTCAATGTTAAGGATAATCTTCTTAATAGCGTTGTGATTCTTATTGAGTACCTTTGAAATGTATCTGAGAACTGTGATAAGAACCTTGCCTTGGTCAGCCTTAACCTGCTTTGTTGTGTATTTGCCGTTTGCATTCTTGGCTGCACTTGATACAGTGTTGATTGTGCCGAGGCTTGCAATCTTGGCAAAGCTGATGTTCGGGATTGTGATTCCCGTATCCTTGATAAGTGAGTTTACAAGAGGAATGATAATATCCTGAATATTGCACTTTTCAAGGTGAGTAAGCTCAAGATGGAAGTCAACCTTGAGGCCGAGTGCATCGGCAACCAATTCGCCGAGGTCACAGCCCACAAGTTGTTTGATAATCTTGTCTACATTGATTCCGTGCTTGCTGAGGATTCCGAGGATTCCGTTTTCGGCAGTAATCGGAGCAAGGAGATTACCTACAACCTGAGCAATGCCGTTGCTTTCAATGAAGTAAGCAACATTCGGAAGTACCTTTGTGATTGTGTCAATCGGAGCGGCAACTGCGTCGTCAACAAATGAAACGATTGGGTTAAAGATGTTGATGAGAAGGTTATCTTTTGCCTTCTTGTAATCACTCTTGTACTGTGAGTATGTTTTAACATTGTCGCACATAAATGCTTCAAGTACAGGAATGACTGCGCTTTCATATCCGTTTGTGCCGAAGTTAAGTGTTGAGCTTTTGTCAATCATTGACTGAATTTGGTCGATAACCGAATTGAGGTCAAACTTAACTACATTTGTAACATTGTTGTGATTTGAACCGGTCTTTACATTGCTTCTTACATCAAGTTCAACAACGCCGTTCTTGATAATATAAGTAAGTTTACAACCGTATTCGCTGTCTTTAGCAATGTTTGTAGAGCCTTTAATGTTGATTGACTTAAGAATACTCTTAATGTCTGTATTCTTAAGAGTGAGAGTACCGTCTGCAAGGAATACGGAAAGCACATTGTTAAGAGGACGAAGCACAGCGGCAAGACCGTTTACAAAGCCTTCTTTAGCCTTTGACGAGCCGTTTGAGAAGCCCCAGTTGAGTGACTTAACTTTTGACCAGCTCTTTGTCTTCTTAAGAGTTGCTGCAGCGGATGAATATGTTCTGCCGTAGCTCTTGTCTGTAAGATATTTAGCAACACCCTTTGTTGAAATATCAATTCCGATTGTATCGAGAACCGATGTAACAGTGTTGTTACCGTCAAGTGCACCGTAAAGTGTTGTAGCAAGTTTTGTAAGATTTTCGTTAGTGTAAAGATTGTCGTTTACAAGCGCGCTCAATCCCTCGATATCTGTTACGCCGAGGCTGTTAAGGAGCGGGAATACATTTTCAACAAGGCTGTCAAGCTGTTTAACTGCGTCATTAGCGTCGCTTGATGTGATGCCGGTTGGATATGTAAATGACTTGCTGAACTTTGATGCATATTCGCTGAATGTCCAATAAACATCAGTCGGGTTTTGAACGGAGTTAGTAATTTCCGTTACGATGTTGAGAATTTCGGCAGCCGAAAGTTTCTTCAAAATCTTTGAGATTGCCGGATTTAATCCGTCAAGAAGTGCCATGATTTGGTCCGATGTGAGAACTGTGTCAACAACATAGCCGTAAATGAGGAGAAGTACCTCTGCCGGTGATGATGCGCTGGCAAGTTTTGACCAATCAATGTTCGGTAATGTAAATACGCCGCCGATAAGATTGTTAATTGCTGTTACAATAACATTTTTCTTCGGAAGTGAAATGAGCTGTCTGATTCCGCCGCCTAAGAATTTATCGTCTGTTGTGTCCTTCTTGGTGTCTTTACCTGCAATCTGAACATTTGCAATGACATCTGCGAAGGTCGGTGAAAGATATTTAACAATATCAATCAATCCTGTGATGTGCTTGTCAATCGGAGCGATTGCCGCATTGACAATGCTTGTTACATGTTTGTCGTCAAGCACGCCTGCAAGTCCTTTGACCACATTGAGAACGAATGATACAGGTGCATCATACATCTTATCAACAATGTTTGCCAACGGAGTAAGAATACCGGTGATAAGTTGATCCGAAGCGGAAAGTTTATTGAACTGTGCCGCACTGAGAACGCCGCTTGCGCCGGTTGCCTTTGCAATGCTGCTCATAACAGGTTGAACGATTGCACTGTAATAATTGCCGCCGTTGTTGTCTGTCTGGGTTCTTGTAAGAAGTACGCTTACGATTGAAGCAACTCCGCTTACAGATTCGCCGAGAGCATTGTAAAATGCTTTCTTATCGCCGTTCTTAAAGCCGTATTTCAGGTAATCCTTCTTCCAAGAACTTGATTTTGTGTTGGCTGCGGTGATTTCTACCTTGAATGAATTCCAATTAAGGTAATCCTCACCTTTAAGAATATCTGCTGTTTTAGAGTAATCATCACTGAGTCTTACTGCAACTGCGTCAGGTGAAATCAATCCGTAAACTGCATCACCGATGAGCATGTTAGGATCCTTTGACTTTAGCACGCCTGTTTCGCTGTTGTAGAATACATAATCCACAATATTTTCAATAAGTGAATATGTTTGAATTACAATGTTTGAAAGGTTTGCAGAGGTGTAAACCTGCTTTGCGTCAACATCGCCGGACTTAGTAGCCTTTGTTCCTACCTGACCTTTCTTGCTCGGCGAAGCCTTGCTTTCGCCCGATACAAAGTAGAGATAGTTGTTGAGCAATTTAACTATGTCGTTGGTGTTTTTACCGCCGAGATAGCCGGATGCGAATGAAACCAATCCTGATAACAGGTTCTCTGTTGAATCCAAGTCAAAACCGTTGATAGAAGTGTTTGCAAGGAGAGATGAAAGTAATTCGTCGAGAGTGTCGATAAGTTCTTGTGCGTTTTTCTTATTCTGTTTTGTAAGAAGTTTGCTGTAATCTGTACCTGCGGCAGATTTCTTTGATGCTGTAAGGTAAGGAGAAACGCTCTTTGCGCTTGCGCCGAGTGCATTGCTTACATTATAGCTGTTCTTAGTCTTACTGCCGTTGATGAGTGTTGTTACAACAGGAATGATACCTCTTGCTTCTCCGTCTTTGTTAAACTGAAGATTTGCAAGGAGATAGAAACCGCTTTCGTTGCTGAATCCGCAGAAGTTTGTTACACCGTTGCTGAAATTCTTTTCAGTTCTCGGTTTAAGAGTGAACGATGCATCGTCCGTACGCTTGAGCTGGAAGAAGCCGTTGAGTACATCTGTGATGATACTCTTTTCGCCCAAACTGCCGAGAGAATCAAGCAAGCCCTGAACAAGCGGAAGCTTTGATGTGATATCGTTGTTCTCGTCTGAAATCGTATCATTGAGAAGATCAAGGATCGCGTTCAACCAGTTTCCGATTAATGTGTCAACAAACGAATTCAAAACTGCGGCAGAGTCGAATGTACCATCCTCGGTCTTGCCTGTTGCAGTGTTTTTGAATGCCTGAAGAGTTGCGTTAATCTTTTGTGAAACGGTTCCGTCCTTAAATGTTTTGTCGATGTTTGTCATCTTGCCGTTGTACAAATATGTCCAATCGGAGTCGATATTGTACTTAGCGATGAAATTCTTGCCCATATCGTCAAGAATCTCCGGAAGCGCAACAAAAATGTTGTTAAGACCCTTTTGTGTTACTTCAGCATCTGACTTGTATTCTGCGTTGTATCTGAGATCGGGGTCTTCCTTCTGATCAGCAAGATACTGTTCAACAGCCTGGGTGAAGAATGTAGCAAGTTCTGTTACGATTTCGTCGATGCCCTTTGCTGTCTTATCGTATGATGAATCATACTTTTTGTTATTAGCGGCGCAATCCTTTTTCTTCTTGTTGATAAGAGTCTTTGCAAGTCCGCCGTTTAAATGTGCACCATAGATTGCCTTATCTGCAACATAGATATTTGTGAATCTCGGAATGTCGCTGTGCTCTGTGTTGTAAGGAGCTTCGTCATAGTAGCCGAACATATCTTCGAAATATGCATCGTCCTTATCGCCGAGCAACCAGTGAAGAACACCGGGAACAATTTTGTTGAGGTCAAAACGAAGTGCACCGATACCAACCTTTGTGTCACCTGTTGACTGTGAGTATTTAGTGAGAATACCGCTGCCGGTGCAAAGAATATTATAAAGTTCAAGTAAAGGTTTTGCATCATCGTCTGCGTTAAACAGCAACGGAACAACAAGCTCGTCAAGTGCGATAGTAATTGTCGGGAGCAATTTGAAAATTGTTGCTACCGGGTCGTTATAAAGATCAAGCCAAATGTCATTAAGTGTTTCGGCAAGGTCAATATCTGTTTCAAACAAACTTTTGATAATTCCGCCGATGTTGATGCTGTCAAGGCTGAGTCCGCTGTCGCTGCTACTGCTGCTACTGCTGCCGCTGTCTTCGTCCTTGTCCTTTAAAAGGTCAACAACTTTACTGTTGAGAAGTGAATTGGTAGCATAAACAATCAAATTGTCCGGAATTTTATAATCGTTGTAGTTGTAGCTGTACTTGGTGATTTCCTTTGAAACTGCATATACATAGTTGTTTATGTATGAAAGCTCAAAGAAATTGGCGATATTCTGACCGCCAAGCACGCCGTCAATCGGATATTCGGCATCTCCGAATCTAAAGTCAGTATATACAAGCTGAGCGGGTATCATGTAGTTTATTAAGTCAACAAATGACATATCATCTGTGATGGAACCGTATGATACTCCATACTCACCTGTGTATTTCCAATTCATCAAATCGTCAACATTATTTGTTGATTGTGCAAGACGAACGAAAGGAATGAGCATTTTTACATGGTTTTGGTCTGCAATCAAAGCTTGCAGATATTTTTGTGCTGCTCTGCTGAATGTGCAACTGCTTGAATTGAGGAATTTGGTAAAGTAAACAGTTTCGTCACCGTCAGGCTTATTATCCTTGACATAGTTAAGAAAAACTTGCATTTGTTCTTTGGTGATGTTGTTTTTCTCATCAACCTCTTTAGCATCTTTATACAATCCGGATGCAACAAGAGCGCCCTTTGCATATTCGCTGTAGTAATCCGTGTATGCTTGATCCAAACCAAAGTTGTTTGCGTTGAACACGGTACCCTTATCGTTGAGTGCATTGTAAAGCTGTTCGGTGATATAGTCATCCCTGTATTCTTCCCAACGAGCTTTATCCGAATCGGACAATGTGCTGTAGTCTTTGCCTTTATCTGTGCAGAACTTTTCAATAGGGAAGAGCGGTCTTAATACGCTGATGTAATTGTCGGGAGTAAGTACCGTTCCTTTTGTACCGCCGAGAACTTTATCTGTTACGGTATAGCCGCCTTTGCCGAGCAAGCCCAAAAGATAAACGACATTCTTATCGTATGCGCCGGAACCCATTCCGCCTGATACACCGAGGAAATAGTAAATAACATCTGCAATGTTATCCATGCCGCTATTAGCACCTGCGGTTGAATAGCAGTCTTTCAAGTAATCGATGAGCGGCTGAATTTCGGAATCCTTAATATCTTTAAGCTTTGTGCCATTGACATCAATGTTCTCAATGTCAGATTTTACAAGAAATCCGTCAGGAGCACTTCCGTCATAATAGCTTGCATACTCTCCAAGCTTACCGGTTGCATTAGAGAAAGCGCTCATCTTATTGGAATAGAGCCTTTCGTATTGCTCTTTCAGCTCAATGAGTTTAGGATATGTCTCCTGTACATATGTTTTAAGTTCTGCATTGTCAGAATTTTGGTTATCTCTGCAAAATGTGTATAAGGCATAGAAACTCATTGCATTGTTGCCGTCACCATTAAGATAAGCATAGTTAAAGTTGGTGTTGAGTCCTGTGTTGGCAACGCCGATATCTTCTATCGTAGCGCTGCTGCCGAGTGCACCCAAAACTGTCGGTGATACGCCTACTACCAAATCCTTGATGGTTGTGCTTGAGGTAACGGTCATGCCAAGTTTGTCCTCGAGCAGGCTCTTGATTGTCGGTATATTCAGCAATTGCGGGATATACTCGTCAACCAAGTCATTAAGTGAACTGTATGCAGCCGATGCATCAGTCCCGTTTGACCAATATTCGTTGTTGCTGTCGGTCTTATTCTTGTCCGCGGCAAACGCCGTGAAGCCGACAGAACAGCTCGTAATGATCATGACCAAAGCCAGAAACAGGCTCAGGAATTTTTTGCTCGTTTTTTTCATAATCATCTCTCCTTTTTTCTAATGATTAACACTATTAGCAGCAAATTATTTTGATTAATAATAAAAGCCGTTTTCGTGCCTGATTGCACAAGGGGAGAACGCCCGATGTTCGATTTTTGAGCGCAAAGTTCCCTTGTGAACGAACAATTCATTTATATTTATACCAAATAAATATTTAAAAGTCAATAGATTTTTAAATATTTCTTAATAATTTATTAATTCAATATTATTTATATCTAAATACTGCTTTGTAGACTTTGAGTATTAATAACATAATATGTCGATAATTGCTGTTCATCGGCAATTGATCGTTTGATTGTCTGTGAAAGTTTAAAAGCATCAACAA
>CAVGLE010000083.1:7024-8251 GCA_963630035.1 Mediterraneibacter torques | reverse complement strand
TCTTTCTCCTGAGGAGCAAGAAGGCTTGATTTCTTTGATGCCTGCTTGTAGGTGTAATAGCGTCTTTTAGAATTCCGCTTTCTGCTAACGCCGGAAGGCATCGTATTCTCTTTTGTCATTAATTAATAACCTCCTGATAAATTTCCTTGAAATAATACCTATATATAATAAAATATATTATAAACAAAGTCAAGTAAGACTTGAACAATATTTACGTTTCATATTGATTATTGGTTAATTTAATGATAAAATATACCAAATATAAATCGAATGGTGATAAAATGAAAAAGGTTGAAATATATACCGACGGCGCGTGCAGCGGCAACCCCGGGAAAGGCGGTTGGGGAGCGGTTTTGATTTACAATTCAAACGAAAAACAACTCAGCGGAGCAAACCCAAGCACAACAAACAACAGAATGGAATTAACCGCCGTAATTGAGGCACTCAGAGAACTGAAAGAACCGTGCGAAGTAAAATTGACAACCGATTCAAAATATGTTTGCGACGCTATAAACAAAGGCTGGCTTTATTCGTGGGGAAAAAAAGGTTGGAAAAAAGCTGACGGCAAAAAGGCACTCAATGTTGATTTATGGCAACAACTGCTCGAACAATTGCAAATTCACAATGTGGAATTCATTTGGGTAAAGGGCCATGCCGGTCATAAATACAATGAAATTTGCGACACGCTTGCAGTGAATGAATACAAAGCACTGTAATTCAAAATTGAAATATATTTATTAAGCATACAAAAAGAACGGCAGTTAATAAAGCTGCCGTTCTTTTATCAGTCATCTTGTGTATTTGAGTTTTGTGTTACCTTATTTGTGTTTTGAACCCCTTGCTCTACCTTGCCTTCTTTAATCCAATAATTAAGTGTAAGGCAGTTGGATGTAAATGATTTGCGAACATCGGCACCGGATGACACAGGGATAAGCTTGATTTTGCTGTCGGATGATGCTAAATCATTATAAACAGCCGCATACTTTTCGTTATAATTATCCTTATCATTTTTGTCAAGGCTTTTGTTTGTTACATAAATACAATTGTTTGAGCAATCTGCAGAAATTGTTGTGCCGCCTTTATAGCCTTCAAGAGCAATTTTAATGGCTGCACCGTAATCCGTAACAACAGAAGCCCAACAATCATCACGGCTGCTTTGGTCAAATCCTGCATTATAACCGTGTGTTTCAAAATCAAAATTTTCGCCTGCTGTATAAATTGAATCCA
>CAVGLE010000083.1:429-7014 GCA_963630035.1 Mediterraneibacter torques | reverse complement strand
TGGTCGCCGCCGTCAATCATTTTTTCCACTACGGACGCAAATCTGTCAACCATTGAAAAACTCGTTGAATACGAAAGTTCATTTTCCATTGAAATGCCGCAAGCAAGACCCTGATTGTCTACATTAACCCATTTTGAGAACATCATTCCGTCAGCCGGAGCATCGGCAACGATATTAATAACCTCGTCCTTAACATATGAGCCTGAACCCGAGCCGTTTTCAACTACGACATTAAATGTCGGGTTTTCGGACTTAACATATACTGCGGTGACATCAATACCTTTATCAGAAACGGAAACATCGGTTGTTTCGCTGTTTGCGTCGGAAATTGCGTCCTGATTTTGAGATTCCCAATGATCAAAAACATAACCCGATTTAGCAGCAGGAGCGGTAACTGAAGTTTTGCTGTCTTTAAGAACATTAAGTGTTTCTTTTGTTTCGGAGTCAACGATAACATTAATCGGAACGGTATCGGCATCTTTATAAACAGCAGTAATTGTAGCATCACAATCGCCGATAAGAAGATTCATTGTTGATTTTTTATCAGAAGAAATATTAACTTTTTTATCCTTAACGCCGTCAGTATCACTTTTCTTTTCCCAATGGTCAAAAACCTTGCCTTCATCGGCAGGGTCTGCGGTAATTGTAACATTCTCGCCGTTTTTGTATGTGCCCGAGCCTTGACCGTTTACAACCTTGATTGTAAAATAGCCATCTTGCTTTTTGCCGTCCTTATCGGTTGGGATTTTAACATATTCGGGTTTAACATTGACCGTGTAGTCATAATCCAAAATCGGGCTGTCATAATCGGCATAATCGAGTGATACAGGAACACCGAGTTCATCGGCAGCATAAGCTGCGCCCTGAACATAACCTGCACCGTAACCGCCCGAGGTTTCGGAATTAACAGAGCCGAAGTAACCGAGTTTGGTAAATCCGTCAATAACAGATGAATAACCTGCAAGGAAACCTGCCTGAAGCTCATCAAAATCGATACACATTACATTTTCATCTGTAGAATCTACTCCGTCGGCACTTTTTTCCTTTGCATCAACAAGAAGAAATTTAATATCTTTATATGTACCTGCGTATTCGTGGACAGCAACAGAATATGCATCGCCGGGCAAAACAATATATTTTGCTCCTGCATTTGCGGCAAGCTCAAAATAATTTTTGATGCAATCAACAGTCAGTTCACCGTTCTCATCAAGTCCCGGTTGAAAATAACGGCAAGAAAGATTTTTTTCATCACAGTATGCCTTAATACCGTTCCATGCACTTTCGTTTTGTGCACCGTCAGTAACGGTTGCGCCGTCGGTCAAAAGAACAATGTCATATTTTGCATTGTTCTTTTTTGAACAGCCGGCAAACGCAAACGCGCAACTGACTGCCAAAACAACGGCAAGCATAACAGAAACAAATTTTTTCATATAATTTCCTCCAACAAGAAATTTGCACACTGCACCGCTTGGGTACACTGAGCAAAATAATCATCTGTTTATAATAATAGCAAATTAAAAATAATATTGCAATAGAATATTAAAATTTATTTGATTTGCAACGCTTTATAATTTATAATGGAAATATAATTAATAGATAAGGTGACGACTATGTACGAAAAACAAGTTGAAGAAATCAGAAAATTCGTTGACGAAATTCCGGAAACAGCGATAGTTCTCGGCTCGGGTCTCGGTGCCTTGGCAGATAAAATTGAAATAACGGCGACGGTTCCGTACGGTGAAATTACGGACATGCCGGTATCTACCGCACCGTCACACAAAGGACAGTTTGTTTTCGGTAAAATCGGTAAAAAAAATGTTGTGCTTATGCAAGGCAGAGTGCATTTATACGAGGGATATTCTCCGAGCGAGGTTGTTATGCCGATTCGTATAATGCGACTGCTCGGTGCCGAAAAGCTTATACTTACCAACGCATGCGGCGGCATTAACAGAAATTTCGGTGTCGGCGATTTTATGATGATTAAAGACCATATTTCGTGTTTTGTTGATAGCCCGTTAATCGGGAAAAACATTGATGAACTCGGCACAAGGTTCCCCGATATGAGCAATGCGTATGACAAAGAAATGCAAAAAGCAGTAAAAGCTGTTGCCGTGAGTAACGATATAACTCTGCACAGCGGTGTATACGCGCAACTTAAAGGGCCGCAATTTGAATCGCCTGCGGAAATAAGGATGCTTTCCATGCTCGGTGCGGATGCTGTCGGAATGAGCACTGTAACAGAGGCAATCGCCGCCAATCACTGCGGCTTTAAGGTTTGCGGAATAAGCTTAATTACAAATCTTGCATGCGGAATACTTGACAAACCGCTTTCCGGAGAAGAAGTCAACGAGGCTGCTCAGAGGGTTGCGCCGAACTTTGAAAAATTGATTAAAGAAACCGTTAAGGCGATATAAAGTCGCATAAACACGGAAGGGTTGAAAATATGGAAAACATAAAATATGAAAAAGGCACACTTTATTTGATTGACCAAACATTGTTGCCGAATGAGGAAAAATACATAACTCCCAAAACCAAAGAGGATTATTTTGAGTGTATTAAAAAGCTCCGCGTAAGAGGAGCACCGGCAATCGGAATTTTTGCAGGCTACGCGATGGCTTTGCTGGACGACGATAAAGCAGAGCTGAAAAAATATCTTGACTCTGCCCGTCCGACTGCGGTTAATCTCTCGTGGGCGACCGAAAGAATGTTAAACGCCTACAACAACGGCAATGACTTAATAGATGAAGCGATAGCAATTCACAACGAGGACAAGGAAATGTGCCGCAAAATCAGCGAATACGGATTGTCGCTTCTTAATGACGGTGACGGCATTTTGACGCATTGCAATGCAGGCGCGCTTGCAACAAGCGAATACGGCACGGGACTCGGTCCCCTTTTGCTCGGAAAAGAAAAAGGATACACTTTTCATGCATACACTGACGAAACCCGTCCGCTTTTGCAGGGTGCAAGGCTGACATCGTATGAGCTTGAAAAAGCAGGCGTTGATGTCACATTGATTTGCGACAATATGGCAAGTCTTGTTATGAAGCAAGGCAAAATTGATGCTGTACTCGTCGGAACAGACAGAATAGCGGCAAACGGCGACATTGCAAACAAAATAGGCACATCGGGTGTTGCCGTACTTGCAAAATACTATAATATTCCGTTTTATGTTCTCGGCCCGTACTCCACAATTGATTACAATTGCCCAACAGGCGATGACATTGTGATTGAGGAACGCGACAGCGACGAAATCAAAACAATGTGGTATGAAAAGCCGATGGCTCTGCCGGAAACAAAATGCTACAATCCTGCATTTGATGTGACCGACCATGAGCTTATAACAGCCATCATCACAGACAGAGGAATAATAAAAGCACCGTTTAAAGAAGGGCTTGAAAGGATTAAGAACGATGATTAAATTCACAAACGGACTTGTTTTAAACAAGGATTTTGAAATTGAATCGACAGATGTATATGTTGACGGCAACAAAATAGTCAAAATCGGCGAAAGTGACATTAAAGCCGACAGAATTTACGATTTAAACGGCAATTTGCTGATGCCGTCATTCAAAAATGCGCACACTCACTCGGCAATGACATTCGGACGCTCGTTTGCCGACGATTTGCCGCTTTCGTCATGGCTGAATGACAAAATTTTCCCGTTAGAGGCAAAACTCAACGGCGATGACATTTACAAGCTGTCAAAGCTTGCCTTTTTGGAATACCTGACAAGCGGAATCGCGGCATGCTTTGATATGTATTATTTCCCGGAAAATATGGCAAAAGCGTCAGTTGATTTCGGATTCAGGACGGTTATGTGCGGCGCTGTCAATAATTTCAAAGAATCTGTCGAAAAACTCGACGAATATTACAACAAATACAACAATTACGACGAACTTGTGTCGTACAAATTAGGCTTTCACGCCGAATACACAACATCAAAGGAAATTATGCAAGGCATATCACAGCTTGCCGAAAAATACTCTGCACCGGTATTTATGCACTCGAGCGAAACAAAATCCGAGGTTGAGGGCTGTATCAAAAGATACGGTAAATCGCCAACCGCGCTGTTTGAAGAACTTGGGCTGTTTAATTACGGCGGCGGCGCATATCACAGCGTTTGGGTTGATGACAGCGACCTTGAAATTTATAAAAATCGAGGAGTTTGGGCAGTAATCAATGCAGGCTCAAACTGCAAACTTGCATCGGGCATTGCGCCTGTTTCAAAAATGATGGACTTGGGTATTAACCTTGCCGTCGGAACAGACGGACCGGCAAGCAACAACGCACTTGATATGTTCCGCGAAATGTATTTGATTGCCGCAACGCAAAAAATCAATGACTGCGATGCCGCATCGACCGACGCTAATGCAATTTTGAAAGCGGCAACAATCGGCTCGGCACATTGCATGGGGCTTGACAATTGCGATGTAATCGACGAGGGCAAAACAGCCGATTTGATTGTTATTAACATACACAGACCGAATATGCAACCGATAAACAATATCACGAAAAATATTGTTTACAGCGGCTCAAAGGAAAATGTTAAAATGACAATGATAAACGGAAAAATTCTCTACGAAAACGGTGAGTTCATCAATACCGACACAGAAAAAATTTACAGCGAAGCACAAGCCGTTATCGACAGAATTAAATAAAACAAACTTTAAAGGCATATTACCCAAATCGGTAATATGCCTTTGTTATTTATACAGATATTAAGTCCAAAACAGTAGGCGAATTGTTAATTGTCGCCTCTATTGTTGCCGTTTCGCTGTCATTCGCCTTTACAGATAGCGAACAGTCGCCGTTTTCAAGGGAGAATATTACAAAGAAACCGTTTTTATCCGTTGTTGCAACGGTTGTTTCACCGCTGATAATTTCGGCGTTTTCAATCGGTATCCAATCCTTTGATTCGCTCTTTTCCACAACATTGCCGCAGATGAAATATCCCGGATTGAACGGTTTTGATTGAGCCTTTGCGTAACTTTCGGCATAAGAGCCGCTTTCACCCGCAAAAGCTATGTTTTTTGAATCGTCAAAGGCATTCGCGCCTATTTTTTCAACCGTACTCGGTATATACACCGCCTGTAATGACGGACAGCCCAAAAATGTGTTGTCCGAAATTTCCGTGCCGTCGCTGACAATAACCGCAGAGAGATTAGAGCAGTTTTTGAAGGTGTTTTCATCAATTACGCCGGCAGGCACTTTTGCAGTCGATATATCGGTGCCGCGAAGAGAAAGATTTTCGAGCATATCGCATTTTGAAAAATCAATGTTTCCGCGGACATCCAAGCCGCTGAAATCACAGTCAATCATTCTGAATTTATTTGTTTTTTTATCGTACATCCAATTGATATTGTACCAATTATGCGGAGAATTGCTGCTCCACTCCAATGCCGCATAATCAACCTGCTGATTTGCAAAATCAACAAGCGCATTATAATCATCGGGATGAATATTGTTTTCAAAAGCAAGATTCAGTTGTTTTCTGTATTTCAGCGAATAATTCGGCTTGCTTTTGATATTTTCAATCATTCCGTCGGGGAACTTATCAATTCGTAAAAAATTGTCTTCACATTCAAGCACGGTCAGCTTTGAATCGACAGTAGATGCCGAAGTCGGAAATGTAACGGAATAAAGTCTTGCTTCGGTGCAAACTAATGTTGTCAGTTCGTTACAGCCGCTCAAATCAAGTCCGCTTACAGTTGAATCGTCACAATAAAGCGCTTTCAATTTTGTGAACTTTGAAAAATCCATATTCCAGCCGCCGTAACAATAGCTCAAGTCAATCACTGCCGCTCTGTATTTTGAGCCGTCATATTCAAAAACAACATTGTTTTGCATTTTTTCAAGCGATATATTTCCGTTCTCATCGTACCAATCAAGAGCATCGTGTATTTTATAAACTCTTGCAATTTCAGACAGCATATACCACTCGTCCTCGTCAAACACGGCGTCATCGGGGACGGATTGTTCACAATAGTTTACATATGCCTTGTTTTCCGACCTGTATTTTTTAAGCTGTGTATTTAAAGCACTTCCGTCATGGACATCAAGATAATTATAAATGCAATTGATATGGTTTAATTTTGTGTTATTTTCAATATTAAGTGCAATCAAATTATTAAAGGCACACGAGAGCGCGCTCAATTCCGCAAGATTTGAAACATCAAGCGTGTTTAGACTGCATCCGTCGCAATAAAGTTTTGTCAATGTGTTGCAATCCGACAGATTCAATCCGTTCTCACCCAAATTGTTATAACTGCAATTCAGCTCGGTCAATGCCGACGCACCGGAAAGGTTGATGTTTTCAAGAGAATTTGCGAAAAGTGTCAATTCGGTGAGATCGGCAAAATCAGAACAATCAAGGCTTCCCTTCAGCCATTTGTATGTAAAATCAATCTTTGATACATTGCCGTTTTCGTTCCACTCAACACCTGTCCACGATGACGGATTTTCCAAATCCCACTGCAAAATATCATTGTTGCCCTCACTTTGTGCAAACGCTTTCAGCTTTTCAACCTCTGCGGTATTGTATTCAAATTCGGCATCATCGCTGTATGTGGCAACAGCCTTGTC
>CAVGLE010000083.1:0-419 GCA_963630035.1 Mediterraneibacter torques | reverse complement strand
AAAGCTGTGAGATTCATAAATCGTTGTAACATTTGATACCGCAAATCCCATCAGCGGAGATAATTCAGGCGATGAAAAATACGACTTTCCAATATAATAAAGCATAACAGACTTTTTATAAACTACAAAATATGTTACATCTAACATAAATTGATAAAGTGTCGTTGCATTATCTTTGTCACTATTAATTTTTTTATTATAATAGTCATCTACATTTTTCCAATTAGAAAATGCTTCCTCCATTTCTTTTATAAGTTTTGGATTTAAAGAATCACCCATACAATTCAAAGCAAGACATCTTCCGTATATAGGCTCATATGTATCAAACATCGGCATAGTCATTGTAAAGCATTTACCGTATTTCCAATATCCCCAACCACTCTCCGGATTTGTAAGCGGAACACCGGCAACTATGTCTG
>CAVGLE010000082.1:0-8329 GCA_963630035.1 Mediterraneibacter torques | reverse complement strand
TATTCAGCTGTTTCTTCAGCCGGTGTCTCCTCAGCGGGAGCTTCTTTCTTAGCTTCAGCGCAAGCCTCAACGCCACCCTTGTCTACAATTGCTTGTACGCCGCGAGCGAATGCTGCGATAGGTGCATTGAATACACTGCAAACTGTTGCAAGAAGAACTTCTCTTGACGGTAATTTAGCAAGAGAAATGATTTTTGCGTCATCGATAATTTCGCCGTCAAGATAACCTGTCTTAATGTTAAAGTTATCGTGTGCTTCTGCGTATTTGTTAAGAATACGGGCAGCGGCTACATAATCGTCAACGCTTGTTGCAACTGCTGTTGTTCCTTCAACTACAGAATTTTCGATTGCGAGGCCGGCATCCTCTGCTGCACGCTTGAGGATTGAGTTTTTAACTACTGTATAAACAACGCCTGCTTCACGAAGCTCTTTTCTGAGTTTCGTATCGTCATCAACATTGATACCCTTGTAGTCAACTACGATTCCTGCACAAGATTCTTTAATTCTGGTTGAAAGATCGGCAACCTGTTGCTTTTTCTTTTCAAGAACTACTGTACTTGGCATTTAGTTTACCTCCATAATTATTTGCCGATAAAATCGGGCTTATGGCTGTTAATCCAAATAAAAAGTGCATCCCCAAATTGAGGATGCACAACATTACATAAAAAACGCATTTCTGCAATACATAATGCTCATTCCTCGGTAGGCGGCAATGCTTACGCCGAATCGGCACCTACTGTCTTTGGTTGAACAGCGTGAGTATTATATCACAAGGAATGTCCCTTGTCAATACATTTATCAAATTATTCTGCAACGGCAGAGCCAACTTTGTTCGGATTAATACGAACACCGGGGCCCATTGTTGATGCTACGGCAACAGATTTGATATACTGACCCTTTGAAGCTTCAGGCTTAGCCTTAATGATAGCATCCATAAGAGCATTGAGGTTTTCAAGGAGCTTGTCTGTACCGAATGATACCTTGCCGATCGGGCAGTGAATGATGTTTGTTTTGTCAAGGCGGTACTCAATCTTACCTGCCTTAGCCTCTTGAACAGCCTTAGCAACATCCATTGTTACTGTGCCTGCCTTTGGTGACGGCATAAGTCCGCGAGGGCCGAGAACCTTACCCAAACGACCAACGAAACCCATCATATCCGGAGATGCGATGGCAACATCAAAGTCCATCCATCCGCCTTGGATTTTCTGAACGAGGTCTGCATCACCGACAATATCGGCACCTGCATCCTGAGCAGCTTTTGCAAGGTCGCCCTTTGCGAAAACAGCAACTCTTACATCCTTACCTGTTCCGTTCGGAAGAACTACGGCACCGCGAACCTGCTGGTCAGCGTGGCGTGAATCAACGCCGAGACGAACATGGATTTCTACTGTTTCGTCAAACTTTGCTTTTGCTGTTTGACCTACAAGGTCAAGAGCCTCTTTTTCTGTGTATAAATTGGTGCGGTCAATTAACTTAGCACCATCTGTATATTTCTTTCCGTGTTTCATTATAAATTACCTCCAGTGGTTAATCGGATTTTTCCTCCCACACGGGGAATTAGTCTTCTACTACTATACCCATGCTGCGTGCAGTACCTGCTATCATAGACATAGCGGCTTCGAGTGATGCAGCATTAAGGTCAGGCATCTTTGTTTCAGCAATTTTTTGAACATCAGCCTTTGATATTGTTGCAACCTTTGTCTTGTTAGGAACGCCGGAAGCCTTGTCAATACCGCAAGCCTTTTTGATAAGAACTGCTGCAGGCGGTGTCTTTGTTACGAATGTGAATGAACGATCCTCATATACTGTGATTACAACAGGGATGATAAGTCCTGCGTCGTTCTTTGTTCTTTCGTTGAATTCCTTTGTGAAAGCAACGATATTAACACCGTGTTGACCGAGTGCGGGACCAACCGGCGGTGCTGGAGTTGCTTTGCCTGCAGGAATTTGAAGTTTAATTAAACCTACTACCTTTTGAGCCATAATTTTTTCCTCCTAAAATGTGGTATTTGGCGGAGAAGTATATCTCCTCCCACTCACAAGCGGTTATAAATAACAGCCTGTGGTAAAATGCAGCAATGCTGCGAATTACTGAAATTAATCGTTGACCTTTTCAAGTTGGTCAAGTTCGAAGTCCACAGATGTGTCGCGTCCGAACATCGAAACGCTTACCTGTGCACTGTTGTTGGCAATGTCGATAGATTCGACAGTACCCGAAAATCCTTCAAGAGGGCCGTCAATAACATTAACAAGGTCGCCCTCTTTGTATGCAACCTCAACGGTTACCTTCTCAACTCCGAGGTTTTTAACCTCCTCTTCGGTGAGCGGAACCGGCTTACCCTCGGGTCCTACAAAACCGGCGCAACCTCTCGTGTTGCGAACAACATACCAAGTATCGTCTGTCATAACCATTTTAACGAGAAGATAACTCGGGAATATTTTTCTTTCGGTTTCTTTTTTTGTGCCGTCCTCTTTGATTTCGACAACGGTTTCGGTCGGAACAACAATCTCCTGAATCATATCGGTAAGATTTTGATTTTCAACCTTTATTTTAAGGTCGCTCGCAACCTTGTTTTCATATCCTGAAAATGTGTGAGCAACATACCATTTTGCTTCGTCCATAAACTGCCTCCCTATTGCTTGGCTGTTTGTGAATCAGCTTTTGTTGTCTCTGCTTTTTTAGTTGTAGTTGTTGCTTTTGTTGTGTCTGCCGTTGTTTGAACGGTTGTTTGCTCGGCTGTTGTCGATGCAGATGTTGTTGTTTTGTTGTCGGCAGCGTTTTTGAGCGATTTCATACCGTAAGTAAGGCCGGTATCAATACCGTAAATAACTACTCCGACAATAAAGATTACAACCAATACAACAAGGGTATTTTTAACTACCTCGAGTGCGCCCGGCCATACAACTTTTTTGCCTTCACTTCTGACACTTTTAAAGTAACTTGCGATTGACTTGAACGGATTTTTCTTAGACTTTTTCTTATCAGCCTTTTTATCGGCTTTTTTGTCAGCCTTCTTAGTCTTGGCTTTGCTTGCCTTAGACTTTTTATCTTCAGCCATCGATATTCCTCCTGTTACTTCGTCTCTCTGTGAAGAGTATGCTTCTTACAGAATGGGCAGTACTTGTTCATTTCAAGTCTGTCGGGTGTATTCTTCTTGTTTTTCATTGTGTTGTAGTTGCGTTGTTTGCATTCAGTGCAAGCTAAAGTAACTTTAACTCTCATTTCGGCACCTCCTAATATATTTCGATAACAATCTCCCTCGTTAAACGCACACCGAAACGCTACGGCAGCCGTTATAAACGGGCATAAAAATAAAAACCCACAAAACGAGGTATAAAGAATATACCACATCAGGACAATATAGTCAAGTCTTTTTTGCCTTTGTTTGTCATATTTTTACGACAAAATGATAAAAATACAGTATTGCTTTTTGTCTCGTTTTATATTAACATATAGGATACAATCATTATTTTGCGCTTTGCCGATTTCGGCAAATGCCGATATGATTATGGGGAAATAATATTTATTAAGGTGTGTAAAATGAATATTATCATTATCGGTGCGGGTGCCTCAGGCATTGCGTGCGCCGTAAAAACAAAGCAAAACAATCCAAAAGCCGAGGTCACGGTTTTGGAACATCTCGGCGAGATTTGCAAAAAAATCCACGCAACGGGAAACGGCAGATGTAATTTAACAAATACCGACGCGGATGATTACAAACTCACGAGGAATTTTTTTGAATCGCTCGGTCTTGTTTTGCGTCAAGAAGACTCCGGACGGGTTTATCCCTACTCAAACCAAGCATCAAGCGTTGTCGATATTTTAAACGGGGCGTGCAAAAAATACGGTGTTAATGTTATTTATGACTGCGAATGCACAAAATTTGAAAAATTCGGCAATATATATAATGTATACAGTAACAAAGGAATTTTCACGGGCGACGCGCTCATTTTAGCAACAGGCGGCAAATCACAAAGTGCGCTCGGCTCCGACGGAAGCGGCTATGCGATTGCAAGGCAGTTCGGTCACACAATTACCGCACTCTCCCCTGCCCTCGTTCAGCTAAACTCGTCAAGCAGGCACTGCCGTGCTTTAAAGGGCGTACGCACAAAATGTACTGTCAAAATCGAAACAAACGGCACAGTTGTCGGTGAGGAATTCGGAGAACTTTTGTTTGCCGATTACGGAATTTCCGGCATTGTTGTGATGGATTTATCAAAATACATAAGCGACGAAAAATTGAAAAGCGGCAAAGAAAAAAGCGTTGCTGTTATTGATTTTGTGCCGGAGATGACAGAAAGTCAGCTTATTGACCATTATCGCAAATACGGCTCTTATGAAGGCATTTTGCCCAAAAAGCTTTGCCAAATTTTGGACAGGCAAACAAAGGGCAATGTTGACATGACCGCAAAATGCATAAAGGGCTGGCGGTTGATTATAACAGGCACAAAGGGCTACAATTTTGCCCAAATTACTAAAGGCGGCGTTGCGACAAGCGAAATTGACGGCAACAACGAATCAAAACTTTGTGACAATTTATACATTCTCGGCGAGCTGACCGACAATCAGTTCAGTTGCGGCGGCTTTAATCTTAACTACGCATTTGCAAGCGGAATTAAAGCGGCAAACAGTATTACAAGCAAACATTATGGTAAGAATTAATGAAATTAAGCTGTCGCTTGACGATGACGAGAGCATACTCAAATCGAAAGCGGCAAAAGCACTCAGAATAAACGAAAAATATATAAAAACGCTGACGATATTCAAAAAAAGCGTTGACGCAAGAAAAAAGGACGATGTGCATTTCACATACAGCGTGGATGTTGAAATCACGCTTGACGAGGAGCAAATCGTCGCAAAAAGCAAATCAAACAAAATCAGCATCGTCAAGCCGTACAAATACGAAATGCCCTCTGTCAACAGAGTGTCAAAATTCAGACCGGTCATAGTAGGCTTCGGTCCTGCGGGAATGCTTGCAGGAATTATTTTGTCGGAGGCAGGTCTGCGCCCGATAATTCTCGAACGCGGCAAAGATATTGACGCAAGGCAAAAAGATGTCAACGAATTTTGGACGAAAAGGAAGCTTAACGAGGAGTCGAATGTTCAGTTCGGCGAGGGCGGAGCAGGCACTTTCTCCGACGGAAAGCTGACAACGGGAATCAAAAGCCCGTATATCCGCAAGGTTTTGCAGGAGCTTTACGAGGCAGGCGCACCCGAGGAAATATTGTATTCGTCAAAGCCGCATATCGGCACGGACAGGCTTGCTGTTGTTGTAAAAAACATTCGCAAAAAAATCGAAAAACTCGGCGGAGAAGTTAAGCTTGAATGCAAGCTTGAAAGACTGCTTGTTGCAAACGGATTTATTCACGGCGTTGAATATTCACACTGCGGCGAGGTGTTTGACATTGAAACCGACAGTGTAATTATGGCAATCGGTCACAGCGCAAGGGACACAGTTGAAATGCTCTACAATATGGGCGTTGAAATCATACAAAAAGCGTTTTCGGTCGGTGCAAGAATCGAGCATCCGCAAAGTTTGATTAACAAGGCGCAATACGGCAAATTTGCCGACCATCCGAAACTCGGCGCGGCTGATTACAAGCTGTCGTGCCACGGCTTGCACGAACGCGGCGCATACACATTTTGCATGTGCCCCGGCGGAACGGTTGTAGCGGCGGCAAGCGAAAAGGAATGTGTTATTGTAAACGGCATGAGCTCGCTTGCGAGGGACGGCGAAAACGCAAACTCCGCTCTTCTTGTCGGAATCGAGCCAAAGGATTTTCCGTCCGACCATCCGCTTGCAGGAATTTATTATCAAAGAGAAATCGAGCATAGTGCGTTTGAACTTGCCGGCGGAGATTACAGGGCACCGGCTCAACTTGTCGGCGATTTTCTCAATGGCGAAAAATCAAAACAATTAGGCAATGTCAACCCGACCTGTCCAACGGGCGTAACGCTTACAAACCTTGATTACTGCCTGCCCGAAAAAGTATCGGCAACAATGAAATCGGCAATTGTCGAAATGGATAAAAAACTGCGCGGCTTTAATCTTTATGATGCCGTTTTGACCGCTCCCGAAACGAGGAGTTCAAGTTCTGTAAGAATTTTGCGTGACGAATTTTTACAATGCAACATCAGCGGAGTTTATCCCTGCGGCGAGGGCGCAGGATATGCCGGCGGAATCGTTTCTGCCGCCGTTGACGGAATAAAATGCGCACACGCCGTTTTGACCGACGAACACTAATCAACATTGGATTTAACTAAAGCACTCGTTTTTTTAACCGAGTGCTTTTTGGTTAACATATGCAACAAATAAATATAAATCTTATTAAACACCTTGACAATTTGTTCAAAAATACTAAAATATATTAGAATTATAAAATTAACGCAGAGGGCACTACTATGGGAAATCAATTTATTATGCCAAAAAGAGTTTATTACGGCGAAAACGCACTTACAAGCGCAAAAGACACGCTTGCCGCATTCGGTAAAAAGGCGCTTGTCGTAACAGACCCTATGATGGTTAAATTAGGAAATGTTAAACTTGTAACCGATATTCTTGACCGAAACGGTCAAAAATACGCCGTTTACAGTGATGTTACGGGCGAGCCGACAGACAAAATGGTTGACGCAGGACTTCAAATTTATAAAAATGAGGAATGTGACTTTCTTATCGGTATCGGCGGCGGCTCACCGATTGACACAATGAAAGCAGTAGCCGTTGTTGCCGCAGGCGAAGGCAGCATCGACGACTATATGGGCAAGCGTATCCGCGTTCGCACCCCGAGAATGGTTGCAATTCCGACAACAAGCGGAACAGGCTCGGAGGCTACACAATTCACAATCATCACAAATACCGAAAAGGACATTAAAATGCTCCTTGCCGGCTCGGGAGTTATGCCCGACCTTGCAATCGACGACCCGACTTTCACAATGACAGCACCTAAATCGGTTACTGCGGCTACGGGTCTTGACGCGCTTTGCCACGCATCGGAAGCTTACACATCGAGAAAGCGCCAGCTTCTCACCGATGAATTTGCACTTTCGGCTATCAAAAAGATATTTGAATATTTGCCGATTTGCTACAACGAACCTGGCAATGTTAAGGCAAGAGAGCAAATGTCAATCGCCGCATTTGAAGCAGGTGTTGCATTCAACAACGCGTCGGTAACAATCATCCACGGAATGAGCCGCCCGATCGGCGCACTTTTCCATGTGCCGCACGGAATCAGCAACGCAATGCTTATGAAAAACTGCTTTGAATATGTATATGACGGCGCATATGACCGTTTTGCCGATATGGCGCGCGCAATCGGCAAGGCATCGGCAGACGACAGCGACGAGGTTGCCGCAAAGAAATTCATCGATGCCTGCGCAGACCTTTGCAAAATCTGCGATATCCCGACTCTCGAGGAATACGGAATCGACAAGGACAAATTCTTTGAGGTTATGGACAAAATGGCAAGTGACGCTATGGATTCAGGCTCACCGTCAAACACAATCAAAGACATTCAAAAGGACGACCTTATCAACATTTACAAATCACTTTGGAAGTAACAACAAAGCCGCACGGTATATATCGTGCGGCTTTTTCTTGAAGTATTCAAAATAAAGTAGTATAATTAACAAAATATAAATAATCACGGAGATGATAAATTATGACAAACGAAATTAAGCAATCACTTATCGAACAGGCAAAGGCACTTATGGACGCAGGAAGCAGTTGCCCCGAAGCAAAGGACGCTGCAAAGGGCTATATCGACAGTGTGGGAACAGACAAAGAGGCTGGCGCACTCGCTCACCTTGTTGCAGAGGCAAAAGAGGACATCACAACAGCCGACGGCTTGCTTGAATTTGCAAAAAGCGATGCCGCAAAAGCCGCTTTCGGCGAAAATGCACCCGGCTTTTTGGCTCACGCAGAGGAGCTTAAGGCAAGCGGCGCAAAATATTGCGACTGCCCCGCCTGCAAAGCATGCGAAGGTATAATCGAGCTTAACGACAAAGCTTAATTGAAACCCAAAGTATCTTGACAAGGACTTTCACTTGGATTGCATTCCCTCTGAGCGAGGTTATCTCGGGCGACATAGGACTGCTGATTTACCTGCGTGTGATAAAGCGTTGGAAAGCGGTTTGATTATTACCAAATCCGACACAACGGTAAATCATTCAAAAGCAAGAAAACCAATTTATATATTTTTTATTATTGACCAAATTTAACGGGCGAACACAGTTCGCCCATACGGAGTAATGCGTGGGATTTTCGATAAAAAACCTTCTCCCGAGGGAGAAGGTGGCAACGAAGTTGACGGATGAGGGGTTAGATAACAAT
>CAVGLE010000081.1:6923-8366 GCA_963630035.1 Mediterraneibacter torques | reverse complement strand
AAATGGCCCGGTAGTTCAGTTGGTTAGAACGCCAGCCTGTCACGCTGGAGGTCGACGGTTCGAGCCCGTTTCGGGTCGCCATTTGTGCTTCTGTAGCTCAGTCGGTAGAGCAGGGGACTGAAAATCCCCGTGTCGATGGTTCGATTCCGTCCGGAAGCACCAAATCTGCGGATTTAGCTCACCCGGTAGAGCGTCACCTTGCCAAGGTGAAGGTAGCGAGTTCGAGTCTCGTAATCCGCTCCACAAAGCGTAAGGCTGTTTGGCTTTACGCTTTTATTTTTGTCATATATGTCATATATTAGGCACTTTACTTTTATATGCTTTTTTGATAAAATAAACAATATGCACCGTGAAAAGGGGTGAGTAAAACGGAATATCAAATTATGCCCATAGGAAACGCATGGCAGGACGGCGCATTTTGCGTGCCGCAGAGGATTGCAACGCGTTATATCAAGCTTGCAAGCGAATATCAGCTTAAAGCACTTATGATAATTTTGTCGAAAAACGGCAAGGCAAGCAGTAAAGGAATTGCAAAAATTCTCGGTTGCACCGAAAGTGATGCCGATGATTTTCTCGACTTTTGGGTTGAGGAGGGCGTGCTTTCAAAGGACGGCGTTGCCGTTGAGAGCGAGCCGACGAAGGCGCAAATAACCGCCGCAGAGCCGCAGACAGAGACAAAGCCCGAAAAAGCGCAAACCGAGAAAACGCAAATCAAAGTCGAGCAAGTCAAAAAAATGCAGTCAATGCCGATACCCGTTTTATCGCCCAAGGATATAGTTGCGGCGTGCCGTGAAAGTAAGGAACTGACAGAACTTATGCGCAACGCGCAGGAGGTTTTGGGCAAAACACTGAGCCACGCAGAGCAGGAATTAATCATCAATATGGTGACATACTACGGATTGCCAGAAGAAATAGTGCTTACGATTTTGCACTATTACAAAACGCAAAAGGAGCGCGGCAAGGCAGTAGGAACGGGATACATAGGCGCAATGGCGAAAAATTGGAGCGAGGACGGAATAACAACGCTCGACGCCGCAGACGAGCGCTTGCGATCACTTGAAAAATCCGATAAGCTGTGGACCGACATTGTTGCTCTTGCCGGAATAAGACACAAAAGCCCGACAATGAAACAGCGCGAAATGATTAACCGCTGGGCAGAGGAATTTCCGCTTGAAATGATTGAAATTGCGTGCGATGTTATGCGTGAAAATGCAGAAAAGCCGACGCTTAAATATGTTGACGGCGTACTTAAAAATTGGCACAAAAAGGGCATTAAAACGCCCGACGATGTGATTGCAGACAACGAAAAGCACACAAATTCAAACAAAAAGGACTCCAAAAAGAGCAACAAACTTTCGTCGACTCCGAATTTTGACATTGACGAGATTGCAAAGAAAGCCATGTTTGACGATAATTTTGACATTTAACAGAGGATTAAAATAT
>CAVGLE010000081.1:2791-6913 GCA_963630035.1 Mediterraneibacter torques | reverse complement strand
CAGTTATGCAGGCAGACGCAAGAGCCGAGGAGATAAAGGAAAATCTCCCCGAGGTTGCCGAAATTCAGCGCAAGCTGTCACGAATCGGACTTGAAATATCAAAGCTGTTTTTTTACAACGGCGACAAGGACGAAAAAGTGCGCAAGCTGCGTATGCAAAGTGAGGCGCTTGTTGAGGAGCGCACAATAATTTTGAAGAAAAACGGATACAGCGAAAATGCGCTGAAACCCGAATATGTTTGCCCCGTTTGCGAGGACAAGGGCTTTGTCGGCGGCAGACTTTGCGCGTGCCACAGACAGCTTTTAAAAGATATTATGCGCAGTGAGGTTGCAAAATTTGCACCGCTTGACAAATGCACATTTGAAAACTTTGATTTGAGCTATTACAGCGAAACACCGCTTGAAAACTCAATCGTGCCGAGAGCAAAAGCACAAAAAGTTTTGGAGGCAACGAGAAAATACGCTCAAAACTTTTCGCCGAACAGCAAAAATCTTTTATTTCTCGGCAAAACAGGGCTCGGCAAAACGCACCTTTCGCTTGCAATCGCAAATGTTGTGATAAACAAGGGATACAGCGTTTGTTATGGCACGAGCCAAAATATTTGCGACGATTTGCAGTCGGAACAGTTCGGCAGAGACGAAAATATCGCTTACACAAAGCGGCAGGTGCTCGACTGTGATTTGCTTGTGCTTGACGATTTGGGCACCGAGCTTGACAATCAATACAGCATTGCCACAATTTATAACATAATCAACACAAGACTGCTCTCCGCCAAGCCGACGATAATCAGCACAAACTGCGAGTTTGAGGAACTGCTCAACAAATACGATCAGCGAATTACGAGCAGAATCACCGGAGAGTATGTTAAACTTTACTTATTCGGAGATGATATAAGAAACAAGTAGCGTTGGATTTCACCGACAAAGAAAGGATGCCTGATGAAATTTTTTAAGCAGCTTAAATTAAAAAACATATTAATGCTCACAATTGCAGGAATAATAAACGCCGTCGGCGTGACAATGTTCCTGCAACCCGTGCGCCTTTATGACAGCGGAATATCCGGCACCTCAATGCTTTTGGGGCAACTTACGCCGGACTTTTTGTCGCTGTCTTTTTTTCTTGTTCTTTTAAACATACCTATATTTTTATTCGGCGCAAAAAAACAGGGCGGCGTTTTCACATTCTACGCCGTTTATGTTGTGGCGATATATTCGCTGTCGGCTTGGTTGATAACCGATGTTTTGCCGATTGATGTTGAATTTTTATCGCCGTTTGCAAAGGACGATTTGTTTTTGTGCGCCGTTTTCGGCGGACTGATTTCGGGCGCCGGAAGCGGAATTGCAATAAGATACGGCGGCGCGATGGACGGCATCGAGGTTCTTGCCGTGATATTTGCAAAGCGGCTTTCGCTGACGGTCGGCACTTTTGTGATGATATACAATGTCGCGCTTTACATAATATGCGGCATAATATATCAAAGTTGGATTTTGCCGCTTTATTCAATCGTGACATATGTTGTCGCGCTGAAGGTGATTGACTATATCGTTGAGGGCTTTGACCGCTCAAAATCGGCAATGATTATCACAACGAAGCACGACGAAATATGTGAAAGACTTTCGGCTGAATTTGAAAACGGAATAACATTTTTTGACGCAAAGGGCTATTATTCCGACAGCGACAAAACAGTGATTTATTTTGTGCTCAACCGCTTTCAAATCGGCAAAATGCGTGAAATCGTTCACTCAATCGACCCGGCGGCATATATTTCGATAACCGATGTGGCGGACATATTCGGCGCAAAGCAGAAAAAGGAATAAGCTGTTTTTGTTGCATACATACATTGTCTTATAACATTATGATTAAAAACTGAAAAAAGCGTATTATTGCACACAAGCGACAAAAAGTTTGTGACAAACAGAAGAAAAGGCACCGCCGATACATTCATTGTATCGGCAGTGCCTTTTTATATGCAAATTATGCACCTATAAGCTGTTGGTCAAACTCAAACAGAGCCTCATTTATGGTGAAAAAATCATACACGCGATGGATTATGAAATACTCGACTATAATATCAAACTTGTCGCTGTGCGAAAAAGCATAGCCTGCCTTTGCAAGCATTTCGCGTGCCGTGGCAATATCAAGTTCAAGCGCAATCACAAAAGAAACAGCTGTTATTTTGCTCGGCTTATAAGTCGGGTTGTTTTTTATTTTTGAAAACAGTTTTCTGTCTACATTCGCCTTTTTGTAGCACTCGGGGTCGGTCATATGCCTTTCGTCGATAAGCCTAATGAGCATTTGCGAAAAACTTTCGTCAAGCATATTAAGACGGCTTTGCAAATCGTCCTCCTCAAATAAATCGTCTTGGTCATAGCCGGGCAAAGACTCACTTTGAAAACTACTTGGACATGAGAGCGTAGCACCCATACTCGGCGAACAAAGCGGCGGTAAATCGGGCACAAAATCGGACGCAAAATCAGGCTCTAAACGAACCGATTGCTCAAAATGCGAGTCGGCATAAACATCGTCGATATATTCCTTTATATCGTCAATCACGGCACTGCCTGCATGCATTGCGTCGGCATCAAAAAGCACAATATAAATTGCCATTTTGTTGACCGCCGGGTGTTTTTTGATTGTATCGACGGCGACCTTGAACGCCTGCGACTTCGGATAGCCGTAAACTCCGCCCGAAATCAGCGGAAACGCTACGGATTTGCACCTGAACTGCACGGCAAGCGCAAGCGAATTATTATAGCACGATTCAAGCAAAGCACGCTCGTTATGCTCGCCGTCCCTCCAAATCGGGCCGACGGTGTGAATAACATATTTTGACGGCAGATTGTAAGCAGAGGTGATTTTTGCCTCGCCTGTTCGACAGCCGCCGAGCGTTTTGCACTCCTCCAAAAGCGCTTTGCCTGCCGCCGCGTGAATGGCTCCGTCAACACCTCCTCCGCCCAAAAGCGAATTGTTGGCGGCATTTACGATAGCGTCAACCTTAAGCCTTGTTATATCGTTTCTTATTACGGTAAGTGACATTGACTGCTCCCCTTTTCATACTTTTAAATGACATATTAAACCAAATATAAACAATACTGCCGCCCCAATCTGTAAAATTCTTTGTCACGGTTCATTGCTCTGTTTTATTCAAATATTTGATTTAAAAACGAAATTCTGTTGCTTACAGCTGATGCGGTTACGGTGCTGTGTGTAGCCATATCAAAGCCATGGACAGTGCCTTTCGTTTCATCCAAAATAACGCTGTTGCCGGCTGATTTCAATGCGTCAAAAAAAGCCACACCCTCATCGTGCAGGCAATCAAATTCCGCAGTTTGTATGAATGACGGCGGCATATTTGAAAGATTATTTGCCGATGCAGGCGAAATATATTGAGCATTTGCTCCGTCAGCCTTTTCGGGTAAATAAAGCTGCCACATTTTGCGATTGAGGATACTGTTCCAAACAGGTGTATCAACAAATTTTTTCATTGATTCGGTTGAAACGGAGCTGTCAAGCACAGGATATACAAGAAGCATTCCGCATAGGTTTATCAATTTCTCATCGCGTGCTTTAAGAACAGTTGAGGCGGCAAGACATCCGCCGGCACTGTCGCCGGCTACAGCAATTTTGTTTAAATCTGCACCGATTTTCTCTGCATTTTCAACCGCCCATTCGAGAGTTGAATAGCAATCGGGAAAAATTTGATTAAAATTGTATTTCGGCGTATTTCTGTAATCTACACAAAGCACCATACAATTTGCGCCGAGGCAATATTCCTTGAGCAAGCGATAATGGTACGGTGCCGCTTTGTAAATAAATCCGCCTCCGTGATAATAAACAACAAGCGGAAGTTTTTTTGATTTATTGCGCGGAGAATATAACAAACACGGCAAAGATGCACCGTCGGAATTGATGTTGAATTTTTCGACCGAAACATTTTTGTCGGAATGATTGACATTCACAAAGACACCCAAAACTTTTTCAGCTGCAGGAGCAAAGCCCTCGACAATCGGAAAAGTCATAATTTTCAGCTTTTTAAAATCTTCATTAATAGGATAATCCATACTTTTTCCTTTTTTAATCATTTGTATTGCATAAATATATTATATAATAAATTTCAGCAAT
>CAVGLE010000081.1:0-2781 GCA_963630035.1 Mediterraneibacter torques | reverse complement strand
ATTACATTCTCATAATCAAAACAAAATCGGTATGATTGCGAAAACCATACCGATTTTTA
This sequence comes from Mediterraneibacter torques, assembly GCA_963630035.1. Classification (GTDB taxonomy): domain Bacteria; phylum Bacillota; class Clostridia; order Oscillospirales; family Acutalibacteraceae; genus Eubacterium_R. The sequence continues at coordinate 2,722 of CAVGLE010000081.1, read as the reverse complement.
ATTAAATATTCAATCAGCCCCAAACTTCGTCGGCAATTTCCTTAACAAGTTTAAGTTTTGCCCATTGCTCATCTTCGGTAAGCTTGTTGCCGATTTCGCACGATGCAAAACCGCACTGCGGACTGAGGCAAAGTCTGTCAAGCGGAACATATTTTGCCGCCTCGTTTATTCTCTTGATAACTTCGTCCTTGTCCTCAAGCTCGGGCGATTTTGTCGTAATTAAACCCAAAACGACGATTTTATCCGGTGAAGTCTTTGCAAGCGGCTCAAATCCACCCGAACGTTCGTCGTCATATTCAAGGAAAAGTGCGTCAACATTTTCTTTTGCAAAAACCCAATCTGCAACAGGATCATAAGCTCCGCTTGAGAAGAATGTTGAATGATAGTTGCCGCGGCAAATGTGCGAGGTGATTACCATATCGTCAGGTTTGTCCTCAAGTGCAAGGTTGTTGACCGTAAGAAGTTGATCTTTAAATTCCTTAACACTGATACCGAAAACATCTGTACCGTTGTCGGTAAGGGCAGAGCCCCAAGAGCAGTCGTCAAGCTGGAGATTTCGGCAACCTGCCGAATAAAATTGTGCAATTACATCACGATAAGCAGTTGCAATATCTGCGATAAGCTCTTCATTTGTTGAATAAAATTTTCTTGTAAGTTCAATATTTCCGGGAACAACAAATTGCAAATATGTTTGCGCAGGTGCCGGAATTGTATATTTGGCAACGGTGTTTTCGTCCTCAAACTGCTTTAAGAACTTGAAATACTCTACAAACGGATGAGCCTTTGCCTTGAATTTTCCCACAAGATATGTGTCGTCAAGAACTGCAAGTTCGTTGTTAAACGGAACTCCGCCGCCTGTTGCCTTGTGCTCCACTCCGTCAAATCCCCACATAAAATCGAGGTGCCAGAATGTTCTTCTGAATTCGCCGTCGGTGATTGCGTGGTAGCCAAGCTCCTTTTGCTTTGCTACGAGTTTTGTGATTTCGTCATTTACGATTTTGTCGTACTCGTCCTTTTCAATTTTTCCGCTTTTGTAATTTTCCTTTGCGTCTTTAAGCGCCTGCGGCCTTAAAAAACTTCCTACAAAATCACATTTAAACGGTGTTTTTAATGTGCTCATAAATAAAACTGTCCTTTCGTTTTTTGCTAAGGACAGTTTATCACAAAAATATTCTTTTGAAAAATACATAAAAATCGCAATTGTCAATAGTTTTAAGCTATGGCGGCATACTTTTTCAATGCGTTGATATATGACTCCGCATAGCGTGAAAGCATAATGCTTTTCTTTTTAATCAATCCGATATGCATATCACAATCCATTTCAAGCGGCTTTGCGATAATATCCTCGCCGTTAAGCTCCTTGTCGATTATACCGGAGCTGACCGTGAAGCCGTTAAGTCCGATTGCCAAGTTGAAAAGCGTTGCACGGTCCCTGACCTGAATACTTTTTGGCATATCAAGCACGCTCAAAAACTCCTCGCTGAAATAAAACGAATTTCGCTCGCCCTGCTCATATACGAGATACGGATAAGGCTTCAGCTCGTCAAGCGTGATTTTGTCCTTGTGTGCAAGCGGATGATTTTTGCTGATAAAAACATGCGGCGATGCAATAAACATTTCTTCAAACACTAAATTATTTTTTTTGAAAAGTTTAGTCAAAACATCCTCGTTTTGCTTTGAAATATACAAAACGCCGATTTCGCTGTTGCCGTTTGCAACATCATCGATAATTTCTCCCGTTTGTGTTTCGCGCAAAATAAAATTATATTCGTCCGCATCATATTTGCCGACAACATCGACAAAAGCGTTGACCGCAAAAGAATAGTGCTGACAGGAAACACAAAATTTAGGATTGCGTTTTTCATCGGCGCAAAAATGGTCTTTCATAATATCTGCCTGCTCAAGCAAATTGCGAGCAAATGAAAGCAGCTCTTCCCCTTCACGGGTGATGCTGACACCCTTGTTTGAGCGCACAAACGCGGTAACACCCATCTCGCTTTCGAGATTATGTATCGCCGCGCTCAAGCTCGGTTGCGATATAAAAAGTTTTTCGGCGGCTTCTGTAATATTCCTGCACTCGGCGACAGTTACCAAATATTTCAATTGTTGCAGTGTCATAGCACACCTCATTTAATTGTAGAAATTACAGTTTGAATTAATAAATCTTCAATATATTATCACAAATAACAATATCTTGCAATATGCCTGATTTATATTGATTTGATAATATTTTCAATGATACTTGCGCAAAAAAATAAAAGGCGCAAAAATGTATTCCCCAAAGCATCCCCAAAATGCAACATAAAAGCGCCTTTAATAAAAAATATTAACTATGGAACAAATATAACACATAAAATTTGCAAAATATGTCGAAAAATGCCGATGAAATCAAAAAAGTTTAAATTTATCGCCGGTAATTCGCAATCAAAACGGTAAACGGCAATAAATCGAAATACAAAATAAAAAACGCATCCGAAAAGGATGCGTTTTAAGATGTCGGCGTCGACCTATTTTCCCGGGAAGCTGCCCTCCAAGTATTTTCGGCACGCGTGAGCTTAACTACCGTGTTCGGGATGGGAACGGGTGGACCCTCAGCGTAATAAACACCGACTGAACTGTAACTTTAATCACAGTTATTCACTTTTTCCTGTGGTTTCCCTCAGGTCTTTGGTGACCCGTAGGAGAATCGAACTCCTGTTTTCGCCGTGAGAGGGCGATGTCT
>CAVGLE010000080.1:1427-8489 GCA_963630035.1 Mediterraneibacter torques | reverse complement strand
GTAGTGTTCAAATCGCTCAACCAAACACCTGTGACCGACAACGCCGTTTTGGCATTTTTAGGGATTGAATACAAAGGATATTTGTATTCTTACGCAATATCGGCTATAATCGGATATGCGGCGGCTTATGTAATGAACAGAAAACTCACCTTCAAGGCGGACGCAAATCCTGTGCTTTCGACAATTATCTACGCTGTAATGGTTGCGTGCACAATCGCATTCAACACTTGGTTCGGCGCATTCTTGGGCACATGGATTAAAAACAACGGATGGGACAGCGTATTTATCGAAATGGTGACAAAACTTGTTGTAATGACGGTGCCGACACTTTGGACATATCCTATGAACAGATTTGTTATTCACAGAAAGAAAAAGCCACAGGGCGAGCAGACGGAGGCAGTTAATGAAGCAATTTTGCAACAGGCATCCTGAATTATGGAAATTCATAAAATTCAACATTACGGTTATAGTGACATCGGTGCTTGATATAATCAGTTATTTAATATTTTTATACATTGTATTTGCAAAATATAATGCCACGCCTCTTCAGGGAAACAGTGTTTTGGCGTTCTTGGGCATCAAATACAAGGGATATTTGTTTGCATATTTAATTTCGACAACGCTCGGATATGTTGCGGCATACTTAATGAACAGAAAAATCACTTTTCACTCCGACATCAACCCTGTTTACAGTTCGGTAATGTATATTCTACTTGCGGTATTTAACATAATTGTAAGCTCGTGGATAGGCGGAATTTTCGGCTCATACATCAAGGCACGAAGTCTGACAAGTCCGATAGTTGAAATAATATCGAAATTTATTATAATAAACATTCCGACGATATGGACATATCCGGCAGAAAGGTATGTGATTCAAATAAAAAAGAAAGCAAAGCGCACACCGATAATGATCGCAACAGACCTTGACGGCACACTGCTTGCAAGCGACACAAATGTGAGTGACGCAAATTTAGACGCAATAAAGGCGTTGAGTGAGAGCGGCGTTGAAACAGCGATTTTGACAGGCAGAACATTTTATGAAATACCGCCGCAATTGAGAAACTGCGGATACATAAAATATTTTGTATATTCAAACGGCGCCGGAATAAACGAAAAGACAAAGGGAATTGTTGACTACACTCCCCTGCCGAAATCGCAATCAAAGGAAATTTTTGACATTTTAAACAAATACGAAACATTCGTTGAACTGTATTCAAACGGCTTTCCCTTTGTTGATGCGGAGAAATTCGGCGATGAAAAATTTGAGTATTACAAAATTGACAGCGGATTTATACCCGAAATGCACAAAAGCCGCAAACCGATTAAAAATTTGGCATCGCTTTTAACTGATGACAACTATAAAATAGAAATGTTTGATGTATTTTTCAGGAATCAGGACGAGCGTGCAAAATGCCGAGCAGAGCTTTTGGAGAAATACGACGATATTGAAATCACAACTTCAATGGACAACAACCTTGAGATTATGAAAAAAGGAATCAATAAGGGTACGGGACTTTTAAGTCTGAGCAAGATTTCGGGAATCGGGCTTGATAACATAATCGTTTTGGGTGACAGTGAAAACGATTTAACGGCGTTTAAAGCCGCAAAGCGCAAATATGCAGTGTCAAACGCATGCGAAAAAATCAAATCGCTTGCAGACAAAGTGATTTGCTCAAATGATGAACATATTATGGAATATATGAAAAAGGAATTGGTTTAAAATATGAACAGTGCAATACACTTTTTAAACACGGGCAACTCGGATTGCATAATTCTCGAAAGCGACGGTCATTTTGCAATGATTGACGCCGCAGAGGACACCGATTACCCTGCCGACAAGCCGAATTTGAATCTGCGCGGGTACGAAAAAGAAGTTTTAAAATATCTGCTTAACAATTGCAAAAACGAATACGGCGTTGTTGTGCTTGATTTTGTGCTTGCGACGCACTGTCATTCAGACCATATCGGCGGATTTGATACAATTATCAACGACCCGCAAATCATCGTCAAGAAAGCATATTTAAAGCCCTATCACGAAGAAAATATTTTCTTTTACGAAAGAAAATATTGGGACAACAAAGAGGTTTACGAGCAAATGAAAAACGCTCTTGATTCAAAGAGCGTAAAAATTGTTGAAAGTTTTGACAATTTGCGCGAAAAACTCGGCGAATTTAACATAAGATTTTTGAACGGCGAATACAAAAGGCCAATTTTCAAATTCGGCGAGAATGTAAACAGCGTTGTCACCCTTGTTGAAAAGGACGGCAAAAAGGCTGTTTTGGCAGGAGATATGAACTATAAAAACGGCGGCGAGCGCAAAATCGCAAAAGAGATCGGCAAGGCCGATTTGCTCAAAGTGGGTCACCACGGATATTTCGGTTCGACAAGTTTCAAACTTGCCAAAACGCTTTCGCCCGACTATTCGATAGTTTGCAATTGGGAGCGAAAAATGTATCCAGATGTAAAATTCAAACTGAAAAGCATTGCAAAATCGAAAATACTCTGCACCGCCGACTTAAACGGAATAAAAGCAATTTTTGACGGCGACAAAATAGAAATCAAAACAAATATAATGTGAAAGATTTCGCGAAAGCAAGACAAATTACGAATCGCATATTAGAATTTTTTAATTGGCACAATTTAGCCGTTTTATCGGCAGTATGCGAAAAACTCCGAGAGAAGACTCTCGGAGTTTTTCTGTAGGAGTAAATTGAAATTTGCTGTTAATTACTAAATATCGTCCTCACCCTGTAAAGCATCGTATCCTCTTTCGCCGGTACGAACTTTAACAACGTCGTCGACATCATAAACAAATATTTTGCCGTCGCCGATATTGCCGGTGTAAAGCACCTTACGGGCGGCTGAAATAACGGTTTCAACAGGTACAGCCGAAACAACCATTTCAAGTTTCATTTTCGGGTTGAGATTCATTTCCTCAATCTCAACGCCGCGGTATTTTCTGATATGTCCTTTTTGAACGCCGCAGCCCATAACATTGGTAACCGTCATACCCGTTACGCCGATTGAATTCATCGACTCCTTTATCTCCTCAAACTTTGCAGGGTTGAAAATCATTACAACCTTTGTAAGCGGAGCATCTGTTGATGTGGTATAAGTTTCAACAGGAACAGACTTTTCAACGGATGCCATAGGCTCGGCAGGAATCTTCGCCTCGGGTGCGGCGGCAACAACCGATGCGGAGGTTGCGTAGCTTACCGCAGGCATAAAGTCTGCATACGCGGACGGGAGGTTGTGCTCCGTAGCGTCAAGACCCTTAAGTTCTTCGTCAGCTGAAACACGCAAGCCTACTGTTTTTTTAATGATAATAAATGTGATTGTAATAGTAACTGCTGTCCAAGCGGCAATTGTTACGAAACCGAGAGCCTGAACACCGAGAAGGTGAAATCCGCCGCCGTAGAAAAGTCCTTTTTCAACGCCGTCGGCACCTGTTGAAAACAAGCCGACCGCAAATGTGCCCCAAATGCCGTTTGCCATATGAACACCTACGGCACCGACAGGGTCATCAATATGCAATTTTTTGTCAAGAAATTCAACAGCGACCACAACAAGAATACCGGAAACAGCGCCGATTATGATAGAACCGAGAGCGTCGACGCAATCGCAAGATGCGGTTACACCGACAAGTCCGGCAAGAGAAGCGTTAAGCGACATTGAAACATCGGGTGCGCCGTCCTTAATCCATGTAAAAATCATGGCAACACATGTGGCAACAGCCGGTGAAAGTGTTGTTGTGAGGAATATTGAAGCAAGTGTGTCGGTATCCTTTGCAGCTGCACCGTTAAATCCGTACCATCCAAACCAAAGGATAAAAACACCGAGAGCACCGAGCGTCAACGAGTGACCGGGAATAGCCTTTGCCTTAAGCTTGCCTGTCTTCTTATCCTTGGCATATTTTCCGATTCTCGGGCCGAGGAATGCGGCACCGATAAGAGCCGAAATACCGCCGACCATATGAATTACGGTTGAACCGGCATAATCATGGAAGCCGAGATTTGCAAGCCAACCGTTTGAATTCCAAACCCAACCTGCCTCGATAGGATAAATAACGGCTGAAATAACGCCGGAATAAATACAATACGAAATGAACTTTGTGCGCTCTGCCATAGCACCCGAAACGATTGTGGCTGCCGTTGCACAAAACACAAGGTTAAATACAAAACTTGACCAGTTTGCGCTGTTGCCGGCATAATCGGTAAGCAAGCCGAGGGTCGGCAATCCGCAAAATCCGCCGAGCATTTCTTCGCCCATCATTAAACCGAAACCGAGCAGTACAAACACTACCGCGCCAATACAAAAATCCATAAGGTTTTTCATTATAATATTTCCGGCATTCTTTGCTCTTGTGAATCCGGTTTCAACCATTGCAAAGCCGCATTGCATAAAGAATACGAGTGCCGCGCCGATTAAAAACCAAACGCCGAAAACATTTTCTGTCACCGCATTTAAAATATTTTGGGTCATATAATCTCCTCCTGTTCCCCTATTGTTTGTTATAGACAGAAAAAAATAAAACGGCGTATGAGACGGTAATAATACCGTTCGCACGCCGTTGTACTTTCATTAATCAGCGCTTTGATTTCTCAAAAGCGCCGATATAATATTAATGGCTTTCGCCATAAGAGAGGGTGTATTGACGGTGCTGAAAGCGAAACAAAGTGTTTTGATTCGCTTAAGCAACCTGTCGAACTGCCGCAGGCATAAATCCGCAAACCCGCAAGCAGCCCTATAGTTTGTTAAACCGTCTGATTTTGACGATTAGTAATTGATCATATATCTGTCAACTTCCCACTGCGAAACTGCTGTTTTGTAGGAATCCCATTCAGCCTTTTTGCCGCTGATGTAGTTGTTGAATACATGCTCACCGAGTGTTTCCTTGATAAACGGATCTGCCTCGGCTGCTTTGATAGCCTCCTCAAGTGAGCCGGGAAGACATTCAATACCTTCCTTTGCAAGTTCCTCATCAGAAAGTTTAAACACATTTTTATCATATGAAGGAGCCGGCTTTAAGCCCTTCTTGATACCGTCAAGACCTGCTGCAAGGCAAAGTGCCATTTCAAGATACGGGTTGCAGGTCGGATCCGGGCAACGAAGTTCAACTCTTGTTCCCTTGCCGCGTGATGCAGGAATACGAACAAGGCAAGATCTGTTTGATGTTGACCAAACGAGGTATGACGGAGCTTCATAACCGGGAACAAGTCTCTTATATGAGTTTACGGTTGGGTTTGAAACAGCTGCGATACCTTTAACATGTGCCATAATACCTGCGATAAAGCTGTATGCAGTATCCGAAAGGCCAAGCTCGCCGTTTGGATCATCAAATACATTTTTACCTGTTTTAATGTCGTAAAGCGACATATTTGTATGCATACCGGAGCCATTGATGCCCTCAACCGGTTTCGGCATAAATGTTGCATGAAGACCGTGCTTCGTTGCATATGTTTTAACGACATGCTTAAATGTCATTACACGGTCGGCTGTTGTCATAACATCGCCGAACTGGAAGTCAATTTCATGCTGACCCTCGGCAACTTCGTGGTGAGAAGCCTCAATCGTGTAGCCCATTTCTTCAAGAGCAAGGCAAATATCGCGACGGCAGTTTTCGCCGTGGTCGATTGGGTTGAGGTCGAAATAACCAGCCTCGTCGCCTGTTGTAAGGGTAGGTGTTCCGTCTTCATTGAGTTTAAAGAGGAAGAATTCGCATTCGGGACCTACATTGAAACCGTATCCCATTTCCTTTGCTTCGTTGATAACCTTTTGAAGAACATTTCTCGGATCACCGTCAAACGGTGTAACATTGTCTGATTTATAAACCGAGCAAATAAGACGGGCTGTCTGTGCATTTAAATGCTTTCTCCAAGGGAAAATTGCCCATGTATCAAAATCGGGATGAAGATACATATCGGATTCATCAATTCTTACAAATCCATCGATTGACGAGCCGTCAAACATACAATCGTTGTCAAGAGCCTTTTCAAGCTGAGAATAGGTGATGGCAACATTTTTCATAATACCGAAAAGATCTGTGAATTGAAGACGGATAAATTCCACTCCGTTTTCTTTTGCTTCTTTAAGGATAGATTCCTTTGTGTACTTACTCATTGGCAAATACTCCTCTCTTAAATTATTGAATTAATAAAAAACAAGGCGCCCCGAATAAAATCGGAACGCCTTTGTTCTAACTACAATGCCATTATATCCACACAAGGGGATATTGTCAACCAATATATTGCAATTTTGTTAAATATAAAATTCACGGTTGACTTTTCCACATATGTTTTTGTGCAACTTTAACATTAGAACTATTCCAAATCGAGGAATTCATCACTCACAACGCTTTTGGCAATGCTTTTTGCTTTATCGGGTGAAAGTGATTTGGCATGTGAAGATGCAATTTGCTTTGTGTAGTCGCTGAATTTGTAAACGGTAAAGGTATATCCCGAGCCGTTGTTGCGGTAATAATCAACAACCGGAGCAAGTTTTGCATTTGTAATGCTGATTACGCCGTTATTGCGCTCAACAGTAATTTCAGCCATACCGCCGACAAGTTGGTCAAGATTTACCTGATGGCTGATAAAATTGCCGATTGAATAATAAACAAGCATTTTTTTGCCCGTACTTTCGTTAGTTACCCACTCCACAGGTTGCAAAACATGGGGATGCGTACCGATAACTATATCAACGCCGAGTTCGGAAAAAAGCTGAACATACTTTTTTTGCTGCGAATCTGTTTGGTGGCTGTTTTCGGTGCCCCAGTGCGGGAACACAATTACAACATCCGCATTTTTTCTCGCTTCGGTAACATCTTTTTTTACCTTATCTTCAGACAGCATACTTATAAGATATGATTTCCCTTTTGGAATCGAGATTCCGTTTGTGCCATAGGTATAGTTAAGCATGGCGAAGGTGATGCCGTTTTTAGTAACATACGATATTGTGTCATACTCTTCCTTGCTTGAATATGTGCCGATGTGAGTTACCTCGGTGTGTTTTTTGAAAAATTCGCATTCACTGAGAATACCCTTTTCGCCGACATCCATAGAG
>CAVGLE010000080.1:0-1417 GCA_963630035.1 Mediterraneibacter torques | reverse complement strand
TCCATAGAGTGGTTTGTAGCGCAGGTAAAAACATCGAATCCGGCTTTTATGGCAGCCTCACCGACCTCCCACGGAGTATTGAACATAGGGTACCCGCTGTATTCGGAAACAGTACCGCCGAGCATTGTTTCCTGGTTGATAACGGCAATATCGGCAGATTCAATATATGATTTTGTATTTTCATAAAACTTATCATAATCATATGAACCGTCGGACTTCTTGCCTGCGTCAATCAATGTATTATGAATAAGGTTATCACCGACAGCGACAAGCGTTACCTTAGCGTCGGCAGTATTTTTCTGTTTTTCACTGTCGGTTGACGACTGCGTTGCGGCAACTTTGCTTGAAGAGGTTGTACCGCTGTCGCTGTTTTTATTAATATTGCCGGTAACGGCAAAAGCAACAACCACAACAACCGCAATCAAAACAGGAACTATTACGGAAAAATGTTTTTTTGATGACTTTTTATTTTTACTCATAGATATACACCCCATTCATACAGATTATATCATTGAGCGTATACAAAATCAATCAATTTTTTATCACATTGCATTTACAAAATCGCCGGTTATAGAATACTCCACCCATTCGGCTATATTTTCCGCATGATCTCCGATGCGTTCAAAATATTTTGAAACCATGAGTAAATCGACCAAAAGCTCCGCATCAGTGTCGTCCTTGGATATAATTGAAATAATCTCTTTTTTAACTTTATCGAAAAGAGCGTCAACCTCGTCATCCTTGGCATAGACAAGCCTTGCCGTTTCCAAATCCGACTCGGCAAACGATGAAACCGCCATATCGAGCATTTGAATAACACACTCGCTCATTTGTTTCAAATGAAGTTTGTGATTGATGCTGCAACGGCTGATATATCCCGAAAGCTCTGCAATATCGGAGCATTGGTCGCCTATTCTTTCAAGGTCGGAAACAGCCTTGAGCGCAACCGTGATTGTACGCAAATCGCTTGCAACCGGTTGCTCACAAATAATAAGATTAGTGCAAAGTTTTTCTATTTCGCCCTCGGAATTATCAATATCGCGATCAACATTGTGAACAAGTGCCTGATATTTTTTACTTTCATCATTATTCTCGGCAAAAAGCGCATTTACCGAGTTTTCAATCGCAAGGCGGCAGAGATTGCACATTTCCGCCATAAGAGAATTAAGTTTTTCGAGTTTATGATTGTATCTTTCCCGCATTATCCGAACCTACCTGTTATATAATCCTCCGTGCGTTTATCCGACGGTGATGTAAAAATTTTTTCCGTATCGCCAAACTCAACTACCTCTCCGAGGAGAAAAAACGCCGTTTTGTCTGAAATTCTCGCTGCCTGCTGCATTGAGTGAGTAACAATAATTATTGTATATTCCTTTTTCAGCTCAAGCACAAGATCCTCGATTTTTGAGGTTGAAAT
>CAVGLE010000079.1:6542-8493 GCA_963630035.1 Mediterraneibacter torques | reverse complement strand
TCCTTGGACTTGTTTTATATTTAATTTTGCAATATAATATACACGCAATATCGCAGTGTGCAGTTATTGCAAATTAAAATTTATATATATAATATCACTACTTATATATTAATGTCAATCAATTATTTGGAGAATATTAATGCAAACTTCTGATTTTTTCTATGAACTTCCACAAGAGCTTATCGCTCAAACGCCTTTAGAGCCTCGCGATTCGTCAAGATTGATGATTTTGAACAAATCCGACGGCAGTATTGAGCACAAAATTTTCAGAGATATTATTGATTATCTCAACCCGGGTGATTGCCTTATTTTAAACAACACAAGGGTTATTCCTGCGCGTATCTACGGCGTAAAGGAAGAAACGGGCGCAGTAGTTGAATTTTTGCTTCTCAAGCAGCGCGAAAATAATGTTTGGGAGTGCCTTTGCAAACCCGGCAAGCGTGCAAAAATCGGCACAAAATTTGTATTTGGTGAAGGTATCGTTAAGTGCGAAGTAATTGATGTGACCGAGGACGGAAACAGAATTATTCATTTTGACTGCGATTCAAAAGAAATATACAATATTCTCGACAAAATCGGCAAAATGCCGTTGCCGCCGTATATTACCGAAGAACTTAAGGACGGTGAGCGTTATCAAACGGTTTATTCGCGCGAATTAGGCTCTGCGGCAGCTCCTACGGCAGGATTGCACTTCACCAAGAAACTTTTAAGCCGAATCAAGGAAAAAGGCATTAAAATCGGTTATGTAACACTTCATGTGGGACTCGGCACATTCAGACCCGTTAAGGTTGAGGATGTAACAAAACATAAAATGCACAGCGAGCACTATCATATTTCAAAAGAAACCGCCGACTTAATCAACGAAACAAAGAAAAACGGCGGCAGAGTAATAAGTGTCGGCACAACAAGCACAAGAACATTGGAATCCGTCGCTACAAAAAACGGATGTATATGCGAGGACGAGGACAACACAAGCATTTTCATATATCCCGGCTATAAATTCAAATGTATTGACGCTTTGATTACTAATTTTCATCTGCCGGAAAGCACCCTTATTATGCTTGTTTCGGCGCTTGCAGGCTATGACAATATTATGAATGCTTACAATACCGCTGTTAAGGAAAAATACAGATTTTTCTCTTTCGGCGACGCTATGTTTATTCAATAACACTATTTTATTATATGAGGAGTAAATATGAAGTTTACTGTTTTAAAGGAAGAGGGTCACGCAAGACGCGCAGTGTTTGAAACCGTTCACGGCACGGTTCAAACGCCTGCTTTTATGAATGTGGCAACCGTTGCCGCTATCAAAGGCGGACTTTCTACGGCGGATTTAAAAGAAGTCGGCGCGCAGGTTATGTTATGCAATACCTACCACCTGCATGTAAGACCCGGCGACAGAACAACATCGGGCGATACTATAATCCGTCAGCTTGGCGGATTGCATAAATTTACCAATTGGGACAGACCAATTTTGACAGATTCGGGCGGCTTTCAGGTATTTTCACTAGCAAATCTTAACAAAATTCAAGAGGCCGGAGTTACTTTTAACTCTCATATCGACGGCAGAAAAATTTTTATGGGTCCCGAAGAGAGCATGCAAATTCAATCGAATTTAGGCTCGACAATTGCTATGGCATTTGACGAATGTGTCGAAAATCCTGCAAAACTGCAATACGCCAAGGAAGCTTGTTCACGCACCTTGCGTTGGCTTGAGCGTTGCAAGGCGGAAATGGAACGCCTTAATTCACTTGAAACGACAATTAACAGAAATCAACTGCTTTTCGGTATAAATCAAGGTTGCACATTTGACGATTTGCGAATTGAACATATGAAAGAAATCGCAAAAATGGACCTTGACGGATACGCTATCGGCGGACTTGCCGTAGGCGAGCCGAAAGAAGATATGTATCGTATCATTTCTGCTGTTGAGCCGTATGCACCTAAAAAT
>CAVGLE010000079.1:5618-6532 GCA_963630035.1 Mediterraneibacter torques | reverse complement strand
CCTAAAAATAAGCCGAGATATTTGATGGGCGTCGGCACACCGGGAAATATTTTGGAGGGTGTCAGCAGGGGAGTTGATCTTTTTGATTGCGTTATGCCGGCAAGAAATGCGCGCCACGGTCAGCTTTTCACAAAAGAGGGTATTATCAATATCAACAACGCCATATATCAGCTTGACACAAAGCCCATTGATTCAAAATGCAATTGCCCGACTTGCAAAAATTACTCGCGTGCATATGTCAGACACTTGCTCAAAGCAAACGAAATGCTCGGTATGCGCCTTGCGGTAATTCACAACCTGTATTTTTACAATAATCTTATGCAGGAAATAAGAGATAACATCGAAAACGGAACATTTTTTGATTACAAAAATGAATATTGTGTAAAACTTGATACAAGAATAAAAAAATAACTTGCATAATTATTGTTAATAATATATAATTACAATTACATTTTATTACGGAGGAAAAAATAAATGAATTTTATTACACTTATGAGTTCATCGGCTAACGGCAGCGCAGCATCATCCACATCAGGAATTATTATGATGGTTGCACTTATCGTTATTATGTATTTTATGATGATCAGACCACAAAAAAAGCGCCAAAAGGAAGAGCAGGAGATGCGTTCTTCTCTTGAAATCGGCGACGAAATCATTACTATCGGCGGCATTGTCGGCAAGGTTGTTACTATCAGAGAACAGGATCTTGTAATCGAGACAGGCGCAGACAGAACAAAAATGAAAATTCAACGCTGGGCTGTAAATACTAATGTGACAAAGACAGAACAGCATAAGAAAGAAGTTGAAGCAGCAAGAGAGGCTGCAAAGCAGAAAAAGGCTGAAAAGGGAAAGAAAATCGATAAGAAAATTTCCGACACAGCTAAAGAAACTGAAAAAAAGATTGAAAAATAAAG
>CAVGLE010000079.1:4922-5566 GCA_963630035.1 Mediterraneibacter torques | reverse complement strand
TTTAGTTGTGCTGTTCGGAATGTTGATAGGTGAATTAACCGTTCGCAAGAGTAAGAAAATTAAGGTGAGCAAGTGGAAATAAAAGATGTCGGTAAAAAGGATTTTGATTTTGACTCATTTTTTAACGATAACAAAAGCTTTATATATTCAATCATTTTTTATATCGCCGGTTTGTTGCTCGGTGCGTTGATTTACAGTCAATTAAACGGCAGTGCAACAGAACTTATTTCAAAAGCTATTAATCCGATTACTTCAGATTTTAAGAAAATGTTTTTCAGCACGGTTGCGGTATATATAGCCGTTTTCGTGTTTGTTGCGATTTTCGGCGTGTCTTTGTTCGGATTTCGGTTTATTAATTGTATTCCACTGTTAATCGGCTTTGCCGTTGCACTTAAAATCTCGTATTTCTATACATCATATTCCGCAAATGGGATAACATACTGTGCGCTTCTTGTCATTCCGCAGAGCTGTGTTTTCGCAGAAACAATAATATACACAATTAAAAGCAGTTCGCTGATGAGCCGACAAATTTATAATTCAACAACAAAAAAATCAGATACAGAAGAATTTAATCTTAAGCTGTATCTGAAAGATTTTGTTATTTATATCGTTGTAATCGTTGCGATTTCGGCACTGAATTCATT
>CAVGLE010000079.1:4218-4912 GCA_963630035.1 Mediterraneibacter torques | reverse complement strand
GGTTTGTTGTCAGCCAAAGGGTTGGATTCAATGGCTTTTCGCGTTTGCTCTTTGGTGATATGGGTATAAATTTCTGTAGTTCCGAGGTTTTCGTGACCCAAAATCTCTTTGAGCAATAGAACATCGACATTGCCGTGTTGATACATAAGTGTTGCCGCGGTGTGCCTGAGCTTATGGACAGATAAGCCTCTGCCGCCCAAACCGGCTTTCTCGAGATTTTTATTTACCATAATTTCAACCATTCTCGGGCTGATTCGTTGGTTTCGCGCGCTCAAAAACAGCGCTCTGTCCTTAACGCCCTCGTTCGGTCGCACTTTCATATAGGCGTTAATTGCGTCAATACAGGCATTGTTTAAATAAACTGTGCGCTCCTTATTGCCTTTACCGGTGATTGTGAGTGTGTTGTCGGAGCGAATATCGTTATAATCAATCGAAACAAGCTCTGCAAGTCGCATTCCGCAGTTTAAAAAAAGCGTTATAATCGCAAAATCGCGCTCCTTAAATTTTCCGTCAACAACAGACAAAAGTCGTTGTGCCTCGTCAAGAGTAAGATATTTCGGCAAAGATTTTTTTATTTTAGGAGTGTCGAGATTTTTCATAGGATTTGTTTCAAGCAAACCCAAATTATCTGTTAAATAAGTGAAAAATCGGCGGATTGAAACAACTCTGCGCGCTCTTGTAGCCTCATTATTTC
>CAVGLE010000079.1:0-4208 GCA_963630035.1 Mediterraneibacter torques | reverse complement strand
GATATGCATCGTTCAAAGTGATGCTTTTTATAAAATCAATGTCAATTTTGCTGATGTCAGTATCTTCATACGCAACATCAGCGGGGGACAAGCCTTTTTCTTTAGCCAAATATCTGAAAAATGTACGCAAATCGCCGGCATATTCCAGTACCGACAATTCACTGTGTTCCTTTATTGCCTCAATATAAACCAAATATTGCTGTACCAATTTCGGCAAAGCATTAATATCCTCTCGGCGCATAATATCACACTTCCTATTTCGCAAAACTTTTTGAACAAATTAATTATACCAAATAACAGGCAATATATCAATAATAATTTGATACGATTCAATCGGACATTAATGACAATATAACTGTTTATATATGTATAATGATAAAATTGAGTCTTAATTCTCAGACTGTCATAATTAGTATCAATCAGTAATTTGAAAACAAATGAATGAACAACATACTAATTTAGTTTAAAACATTCGTTTTGCGATTCATTATAATAAAACTATGTAATAACATAAAAACAGAACACAGCATAATCTTTAACAAGATACAAGATTGATGTTAGATAAGTATAATTTGCGTGAATGTGACGAAGTGGATTATTTGGAAAGCATAATTGCCAAAACAAGGCAAAAGGCATTTAATGACTTTGCATTTGACATTATACGCTTGTTAGATTTACCGCTTGATTATCTTATCCAGAAATGAAAGAAAGCCGTACAGTGTTTAGCTGTGCGGCTTTGCTTATGTTTTAAATCTCCCCTAATATTCGCAAAATATTAATTTTGCGAAATTGTGTATTTTTTTACAGTGTATAACTACTTATAACCCCTTCTATACAGTTAAACATATATTATCTACTCCGTTATAGCATCAAATGCCGAGCGGAGTGTTCTTACGGGAACGATGTCAACCGAAACTTTCAGTTCCTTTGACAATGATTTGTAATTGTGAAACGGAATTACGCATTTGTCAAAGCCGAGTCTTTTAGCTTCGGATATTCTTTGCTCGCAATTGTTAACCGCTCTGATTTCGCCTGCAAGTCCTATTTCACCGAACGCAAGTGTATTTTCGTTTACGACTACATCTTTAAGTGAAGAAACAAGAGCCATTGCTACGCTCAAATCTGCGGCAGGCTCGTCCAATCGCAAACCGCCCACAACATTAAGATATGTATCCATTCCGTTGAAGAAATACCCTGCTCTTTTTTCAAGAACTGCTATTATCATATTCATTCTGTTGTAATCAAAGCCGGTGCTCATTCTGCGCGGTGTCCCAAATCCCGATGCAGTCACAAGGCCCTGAACTTCCGCCAATATCGGTCGAGAGCCTTCCATAGTGCATGCTACACAGGTTCCGCTTGTGTTTTTCGGTCTGCCCGAGAGCATAAGAAGTGACGGATTTTCAACCTCTTTAAGTCCAGATTGAGTCATTTCAAAGACGCCGATTTCGTTTGTTGAACCAAATCTGTTTTTTACACTTCGCAGTATTCTGTAAGAATAATTGCGCTCACCTTCAAAATAAAGCACTGTATCAACAATATGTTCAAGCACTTTCGGCCCTGC
This sequence comes from Mediterraneibacter torques, assembly GCA_963630035.1. Classification (GTDB taxonomy): domain Bacteria; phylum Bacillota; class Clostridia; order Oscillospirales; family Acutalibacteraceae; genus Eubacterium_R. The sequence goes on along the minus strand of CAVGLE010000079.1, from coordinate 2,647 downwards.
TATTGCACCGTCTTTGTTGACATGACCGACAATGAATATCGGTATTCCAAGGCTTTTTGCAAGGTGCATAAAAATGTTTGTGCATTCCCTGACCTGTGTTATACTGCCTGCGGAAGAGGAAACATCATCAATCATCATAGTTTGAATTGAATCTATAATTGCCATATCGGGCTTTTCTATTTTTATTGTTTCAACAATCGTTGCAACATCCGTTTCGGCAGAAATATATAACCCGTCGGCATCAATATTTAGTCTGTCGGCACGGAGCTTAATTTGTCGTGCCGATTCCTCACCGCTGATATACAAAACTTTTTTTGTTTGGCAGAGGCTTTGACAAATTTGGAGCAAAATCGTTGATTTACCTATACCTGGGTCACCCGAAAGAAGCACCAAACTCCCCTCTACTATTCCGCCGCCCAAAACTCTGTCAAATTCTTTAATTCCCGAGGTTAATCTTGTTTCGATGTCGCTGTTAATCTCAGATAATCTTTGTATAGAAGAAATTGCCGCTCTTGTTCTTGACGGCGACGATTTTTTAGAGGTTAATGCAATCGGCTGTTGCTCCTCCATAGTGTTCCATTCGCCGCAGGTTGGGCATTTTCCGTACCATTTTACGCTTTCATAGCCGCAACTTTGGCATACATATAATGATTTTTGTTTACTTGCCATATAAAACTCCGTTTGTGCCTGCAAATATCGAATAAGCCATTTTTCGTTGGTATTCGCTGTTTTGCAGTAATTTATTTTCCTCCGGGTTGCTCACAAAGCCGCATTCGACCATTATTGACGGCGATTTGGCTTTATATAAAAGATAATAACTGCTGCCCGATTTTTTATTTTCCCTTTTATTATCACTTTGCAAATTTGATTTGACACATTGTAATATCGAGTCTGCGAGTACTTTGCTTTTTGCAGTATTTGCCGAATACCAAATTTGTGTTCCGTGCTCTGCGCTGTCTTCAAAATGATTTTGGTGTATTGAAATCAAAACGCTGTTTTCAATCGAATTTACAAGGTCCATTCTGTTGTATAAATCCGACCTTGTTTTGTCATCGTTTTCATCATAATATGTTTCGTAATCGCCGCTGCGCGTCATAATGGCATTTATACCTGAAAATCGTAAAAAATCATACAAATATTCTGAAATTTGCAAGTTGATTGTCTTTTCTTTTGAACCATCTACACCGACAGCACCCGAATCTTTTCCGCCGTGACCGGCATCAATCACGACCGTGTATTCCCCCGCTATCTTTTTTGTGGCATTGGCATTACTTACGCGATGGGTAAATAACGAACAACAAATCAATGTCACAACAAGTAAAATACATATTATCGGCAGCTTTTTCATAATACATTCACCACTAATAATATGCTTATATTATACAATATATTAAAAATTCTTTCAACAAACAAGTTGATTTTATTTTAATAAAGGGATATAATTGGGACATAAAGCAACGAGGTGATTATATGAAAATAGTTAATCTTGACGGATATACAACAAACCCGGGTGATTTAAGCTGGGATTGGCTCGGAAAATACGGCGAATATAAGGTATATGACAGAACAGAGCCGGACCAAATTGAGGAGCGCGCAAAAGACGCGGATATTTTGATTATAAACAAATCAATTATAACCGCTAAAATGCTCGAAAAGCTCCCGAATTTAAAATTTGTAGGATTGCAATCAACGGGATATAATGTAATTGACTGTAAAGCGGCAAGAGATAGAAATATAACGGTTTCAAATATTCCCGCATACTCAACTGCAGGCGTTGCACAGCTTGTTTTTGCGTTTATTTTGCAGGTTGCGGACAATGTGTCGCTTCATTCAGATGCTGTTCATAACGGCGAATGGTGCGAATGCCCCGACTTTTGCTTTTGGAAAACACCGCTGACAGAGTTAGACGGCAAAACAATTGGAATAATCGGCTATGGCTCAATCGGCAAGCGTGTTGCACAAATTGCAAACGCGTTTGGTATGAATGTTGAGGTGTTCACCCCTCATCCGAAGCCCAATGAATACAAAAATGTCAGCTTTGTTGATTTTAACACTCTGCTTTCTGACAGTGATTTTATTACATGCCACTGTCCTTTGACAGAAAAAACGGAAAATTTGATTGACAAGACAGCTATTGAGAAAATGAAAAAAAGCGCTGTTGTTATAAATACATCACGCGGACCTGTTGTAAACGACAAGGATTTGGCAGATGCGCTTAATTCAGCCAGAATAAAAGCCGCAGGAGTTGATGTATTGCGAGTTGAGCCGCCTGAAAATGAGAACCCTCTGCTCCGCGCAAAGAACTGCTACATCACCCCTCACATTGCGTGGGCGGCTTATGAAACAAGAGCAAGGCTCCTTGGCATCCTCGAACAAAATATAAAAGCATATATCGACGGCAATCCAATCAATGTTGTTAATTAAAAACGGTAAAAAATAAAACCTAAGGGTTTACCTTAGGCTTTACTTTTGGTGCCGGCGACCGGGGTCGAACCGGTACGGTATCGCTACCACTGGATTTTGAGTCCAGCACGTCTGCCAATTCCATCACGCCGGCATAATTATTGAGTTGATATGTAAGACATACTTATCTGGTGCTGGTGACCGGACTTGAACCGGTACGGTATTGCTACCGAGGGATTTTAAG
>CAVGLE010000078.1:0-8542 GCA_963630035.1 Mediterraneibacter torques | reverse complement strand
ATACGGCGAGGATTATATTCAATTTTTCCCGAACTTTCTCGGCGGCAAAATTTTATAAATCAGCATTATTTTGTTGAAAAAACAAAATAAAAAATGTATAATATATTATCTTATTTTATAATATACGGAGGACATATTATGAAAAAAGTTGCAATCATTATGGGATCTGACAGCGATTTGCCTGTTGTTGCCCCTGCAATCAAACAATTAAAGGAACTTGGCATTGTAACCGAGGTCAGAGTTATGTCGGCTCACAGAACACCGAAGGCTGCACAGGAATTCAGCGAAAATGCCGTTGAAAACGGATTTGGCGTTATCATCGCCGCGGCAGGTATGGCGGCTCATCTCGGCGGAGTTCTTGCCGCATCCACAACATTGCCGGTTATCGGTATTCCTTGTTCGGCAAAGGTGCTTGACGGTATGGATGCAATGCTTGCAACCGTTATGATGCCTCCCGGAATTCCGGTTGCCACAGTAGGCGTCAACGCTGCGAAAAATGCGGCTCTTCTTGCGGCGGAAATTCTTGCAGTAGGTAATGATGACCTTATGCAAAAGCTTATCGCAATGCGCAAGGATATGGCAGATGCCGTTGTTGAAAAAGACAAGGCGCTCCAGGAAAAAATTAAAGAATTATAATAAAAATCACATAAACAGACAAGGAGATAAATATGGAAAACAGTTACAGCGAAAGTTATGCGGCAGCAGGCGTTGATGTTACGGCAGGCTATGAATCTGTCGAACTTATCAAATCCCATGTCAAAAGAACAACCGTTCCGGGCGTCATCGGCTCAATCGGCGGCTTCGGCGGAATGTTTGAACTTGCATCCGGCGAATATAAAAATCCCGTTCTTGTTTCGGGTACTGACGGCGTCGGCACAAAAATCAAACTTGCCTTTCTTATGGACAAGCACGACACGGTCGGTATCGACTGCGTTGCAATGTGTGTAAACGATGTTGCGTGCTCGGGTGCAAAGCCGCTGTTTTTCCTTGATTATATCGCTTGCGGCAAAAATTATCCCGAAAAAATCGAGCAAATCGTAAAGGGAGTTGCAGAGGGGTGTGTTCAGGCGGGCTGTGCGCTTGTCGGCGGCGAAACCGCGGAACATCCGGGTCTTATGCCAAAGGATGAATACGACCTTGCAGGTTTTACCGTAGGTATCGGCGAAAAGGACAAACTCGTTTCAGGCGAGTATCTCAAATCGGGTGACGCGCTTATCGGAGTTGCGTCATCAGGCGTTCATTCAAACGGATTTTCGCTTGTAAGAAAGGTTTTCAATATCAACGAGGAGAGAATCAATGTTCAGGTTGCCGAGCTTGGCAAAACACTCGGCGAGGAACTTCTTACTCCTACAAGAATTTATGTTAAACCGCTCCTCACATTGATGGACAGCGTTCGCGTCAATGCTATCAGTCATATTACCGGCGGCGGATTTTACGAAAATGTTCCGAGAATGCTCAATGACAATACATTGGCTGTTATCGAAAAGGATAAGTGCTTCAAAAAGCCTATTTTCGACCTTATCCAAAAAGAGGGCAACATTTCGGAGCACGATATGTATAATACTTTCAATATGGGCACAGGTCTTGTTATCGCCGTTGACTCCGACAAGGCAGACGAGGCCGTTCGCATTCTGAATTCCTGCGGCGAGCAGGCTGCCGTAATCGGCGAAATCAAAAACGGTGAAAAAGGAGTAACCCTTTTATGATGAACATTGCTGTTTTTGTTTCCGGTGGCGGAACAAATCTTCAGGCACTTATAGATGCTCAAAACAGGGGCGAGATTAAAAACGGCAAAATCACATTTGTCCTTGCCTCAAACGACGGTGCTTACGCTCTTGAAAGAGCAAAAAAAGCAGACATACCGACAGCGGTCGTCAGCAGAAAATCATATTCTTCAAAAGCGGAGTATGACAAGGCAATTCTTGCTGAACTTGACGGCAAAAATATCGACCTTATCGTTCTTGCCGGTTTTCTTTCAATTCTCGGCAAGGAACTTGTAGAAAAATACGCAAACAAAATTATCAACATACATCCAAGTTTGATTCCGCTTTTCTGCGGCGACGGTTTCTACGGCAAAAAGGTTCACACTGCCGTTTTGGCAAGCGGAATGAAAGTTACCGGTGCAACCGCTCATTTCGTAAACGAAATTACGGACGGCGGCGCAATTATTCTCCAAAAGGCGGTGCCGATAGAACAGGGTGACAATGAGGACATTTTGCAATACCGCGTTATGCGCCAGGCGGAGTGGGAAATTCTCCCCAAGGCCGTTTCACTTTTCTGCGAGGGTAGAATTAAAATAAACGGCAATAAAACGGAAATTATATAACTCAATAAGAGGTGAAAATATGCAGATTAAATCACTTGCAACAGAGCTTAATACAAACACATATCCCGGCAGAGGCATTGTTTTGGGCAAATCAAAGGACGGAAAAAAGGCTGTTATCGCTTATTTCATTATGGGTAGAAGCGCAAATTCGCGCAACAGAGTTTTTGAGAAAAACGACCGCGGCGGAATCCGTACAAAGGCATTTGACGAGTCGAAAATGGAGGATCCGAGCCTCATTATTTACAATCCCGTTTTGAAAATCGACGGCAAAATAATCGTCACAAACGGCGACCAAACCGATACGATTTATGATCATATGAAAGAAGGATTTTGCTATCACCACGCCCTTGTTACAAGAGAGTTTGAGCCTGATGCTCCAAACTATACTCCGAGAATTTCGGGCGTTGTTAAGCCAAACGGTGATTATAATCTTTCAATTCTCAAATCAAATCTCGGTATGCCTGAGTGCGTCAGATATTTCTTTGAATATCCCGCTCATCCGGGTATTGGTCATTTCATCCATACATACGAGCACGACGGCGACCCTATTCCGTCATTTGAGGGTGAGCCTACTCCTGTTGAAATCGACGGTTCGGATATTGACGCTTTCACCTCAACTGTATGGGATAATCTTAATGAGGACAACAAAGTTTCTCTTTTCACACGCTTTATCAATCTTGAAAACGGTGAAGAGGAAACAAGAATAGTTAATAAAAACAAGTAATTTATCATAGGGTGACTTTCTGTCACCCTTAATGTGTTTTTTGAAGTCAGGCTCTGCGTTGGCTGCGGCAGGGCATATGCTATGATTTTATGCAGCGGAAAGGTTATTTTTATGAGAGTTTTAGTTGTTGGCGGCGGCGGAAGAGAGCACGCCCTTATTAAAAAAATAAAGGAATCGAAAAAGGTTGATTATATCGCTTGCTGTCCGGGCAACGGCGGTATTTCGTATGACGCCGAGTGCTTTGATGTCGGCGCAACGGATATAGACGGCGTTGTTGCTCTTGCAAAAAAAATCAGTGCGGATTTTGTTGTTGTCGCACCCGATGACCCGCTTGTTATGGGTATGGTTGACGCACTCAACAAAGAGGGCTTTGCAACATTCGGGCCGAATGCAAACGCCGCAATTATCGAAGGCTCAAAGGTTTTTTCAAAAAATCTTATGCTCAAGTACAATATTCCCACCGCGGAATATAAGGTCTTTTCAAATCCTGCCGATGTTATTGAATATATTAAGAATAAAAATGAATTTCCGACAGTTATCAAGGCTGACGGCCTTGCACTCGGCAAGGGGGTAATTATTCCCGAAACGCTTGAGCAGGCAGAGTCGGGTGTTAAGGAAATTATGGAAGATAAAATTTTCGGCGAAAGCGGCAACAATGTTGTTGTTGAAGAATTTTTGACAGGTCCCGAGGTTTCCGTTCTTGCATTCACCGACGGCAAATGTGTAAAGCCTATGGTGTCATCAATGGATCACAAACGCGCGCTTGACGGCGACAAGGGTCTTAACACAGGCGGTATGGGCACCGTTTCGCCGAATCCTTATTATACCGACGAAATTGCCGCAGAATGTATGGAAAAAATCTTTCTCCCTACAATAAACGCCATGAACAGCGAGGGAAGGACATTTAAAGGGTGTCTTTATTTCGGTTTGATGCTAACTCCGAAGGGACCGAAGGTTATCGAATACAATTGCCGCTTCGGCGACCCGGAAACACAGGTTGTGCTCCCTCGTCTTAAAACGGATATTATTGATATTTTTGAGGCTATCAACAACGGCACATTGTCAGAACTTGATATTGAATGGAGCGATGAGGCATGCGCATGCGTAATTATGGCATCGGGCGGCTACCCAAAATCATATCCTAAGGGAATTGAAATTTCGGGTCTTTCAAACGGTCAGCTTGACGGCGTAACGGTTTATCACGCCGGCACCAAGCTTGACGGAGACAAACTCGTTACCGCAGGCGGAAGGGTTCTCGGCGTTACCGCTCTCGGCCCTGACTTGCCGTCGGCACTTGACAAAGCATATGCCGCTGTTGAAAAAATCAAGTTCGACGGCGCACATTATCGCCGCGATATAGGTCAAAAAGCACTGAACGCGCTTAAGTAAAAGTATAATACGGTTAATAAATTGTGAATTTTCAACAATTAATACAAAAAGTTGTTGACAATTATACAAATTGGAATTATACTCTCATATGAACACAGTTATTTTGTATAATTTTAATAAATTGTTCAATTTTCAAATAAGAGGTTTTTGATATGGCAACAGTAAAGAAAAATAACAAAAAGAAATTTGTTGTGCCTGTTTGTCTTGTGCTTGTTGTTGCAATTATTTTGGTTGCAATCAGCGCAAAAAACTATGCCGCATACGGTCAGTTCAGGCTTAAGACGGACGGTGAAGAGGTTACTCTCAGCACAATTTCAACACAAAACATTATTGAATCTGTCAGCGCAACAGGCGATGTTACGGCAGGCGTTACAAAGGAATATAAAGTTCCTGCAGTCGCAACCGTAAAAGAAGTTTTCGTTAAGGTCGGAGACGAGGTTAAAAAGGGCGACAAACTTGCTACATTTAACACAGACAATCTCAGCTCACAAATTCAGTCGCTTACTGCAAATTATAATGAATCGAAAGCTGCTTATGAATCTGCAGTTGCATCACAGGCATCTGCAAAGAAAAAGCTCTCGGCTGTAAATACTCAAATTTCAAAGCTTGAAAAACAGGTTGCAAAGCTTGAAAAACAGCAGGCTGCACCGACCCAAACAACAACAAAGCAAAAAACTACAACACAAAAACAGACAACAACCACCGCAAAGCCGACTACAACTAAAAAGGCGACTGTGACGACTACCACAACAACATCATCGACAACATCAACTACAGCCGCAACACCCGGCTCAATGGCTGAATCGCTTGCCGAAATTGCCAAATCACTCACACAACTCACAGAAGATATTGAAACAATGACAAAGCTTCTTGAGGTTATTTCAAAAACCATCAGCGATGCAATTGCGTCGGGCGATTACAGTTCGGATTCTATTGCACAAAAATGCGGCGATGCAGTTGCAAAGGCATTTAAGGAAGGTATTATCGACGAAACAAAGCTTATCATTGACAGCGGCGTAGCCGTTGATATGGTTGAAGCTGCGGTTGCATCAATCGATTGGGCAAAGGTTGCAAAAGAAATCACAAGTACAACTTCTGTTCAGCTCACAACAGCACAAATTCAGCTTGCCGCACTTTATGCCGAAAGAGAAATCTTTACAGCATCTGCGGACAGCACAATTGTTAATGCTCAAAAGAAATTGATGAACACTTCAAAGAGTGCGCTTGATACTCTTAAGGATGCAGAAAAAGATCTTGAGGACGGATGGACTGCGTCCGTTGACGGCACAATTACGGAGTGCGACCTTGTTGAAGGCGGACAGACAACTGCTCTTCAAACAGGAATCAAACTTGAAAATATGGATCAAATGGTTGCCACAATTTCACTCGGCGAATACGATGTGCACAAAGTTAAGGTCGGAATGAAGGCAACAATCAAAACAGCATACGGCAGTTATACCGGCGAGGTTGCAACGATTGCACCTACGGCAACGGGCGGCTCCGAAGGTTCGGTTCTTGACAGCGTAGGTTCTATGGCAGGTATCAGCGGCCTTTCATCGCTTACCTCATCGGGAGCAGGTGTTGAGTGCACCGTAACGGTTGACAATCCTGACGAAAATATCATTATCGGATTTGATGCCGATGTTAAAATCGTTACGGGTACATATACAAATGTTCCTGCAGTTGCGATTGAGTCAATCGTTCTTGCAAAGGACGGCACATATGTTTATCTGTATGATGAAGATGAGGGCACCGTTACAAAAACGGCAATTACTACCGGTGCGATTTCCGATTCGGCATATGAAATTAAAAGCGGCATTAGTGTCGGTGACAAAATTGTTGCTACACCGAGCTCCGATTATAAAGAGGATACATTTAAGGTAATTATTCCCAAAAACAATACAAAATCAACAAGTAAAAAGTAAGAGGTAAACGCAGTGAATATAACTGAAAGTTTGAAAATTGCCGTCAAGTGTATAAAAGCAAATTGGATGCGTTCTCTGCTTACTATGCTCGGTATCATAATCGGTATCACCTCTGTTATTATGATTGTCGGTGCCGGCACCGGTGTAAGAGATTATATTGTCGGTCTTATTGAGGATATGGGCTCAAATGCCGTTCTTGTTTCGGTTGATACAACCCAAGCCGGCGAAAACGACCTTATCACTCTTGACGATGTTGAAAATATTAAAACAAAAGTTCAAGGCGTTGAGCGTTGCTCACCTATGATGATGGGTTTCGGTAAAGGAACTATTGACAAAACAGCAAGCGAAGTAACCGTTATGATGATAGGTGTAAACAGCGATGTTCAGTTTGCCTTAACCGACGGTTGCGAATACGGCAGATTTTTTACCGACGAAGAATATCAGTCAAATTCTCCCGTTGCGGTTATGGGTATTGAATCCGCAAAAACTGTTTTCGGGTATGAGGATGCAACTAACGAAGAAATTACGGTTTCATCAAGCGGTAAATCTATGAAGATTAAAGTCTGCGGCATTGCAAATGTTGATGCAATTGCAAATACTGTCGGCGGCGGTTCAAGCGGAATGAGCGAAATGTTCTCAAATGCCTCTGACAAGGCTATCATTGCATTGTTTATGCCGTGCACAACGCTTACTCAAATTACGGGCGCAGATGCAACGCTTGATAATATCTTTGTTATCGCAAAGGACGGCGCAGATTATGACGCTGTCGGCAATGCAACCGTAAACTATCTCAAAGCCGCACACGGTAATTACGAATCGGGCATGTATACATCGCAAAATATGGCAACATATATTGAAATTGTAGACATTATTATGAATGTTCTCACAATTTTTATTGCCGGCGTAGGTGCTATTTCTCTTATAGTCGGCGGTATCGGCGTTATGAATATTATGCTTGTTTCGGTAACGGAGCGAACGCGTGAAATCGGTATAAGAAAATCGCTCGGCGCAAAAACGCGAGTGATCACGATGCAGTTTTTGACCGAATCGATCATATTGTGCCTTATCGGCGGTGTGGTCGGAGTTATCCTCGGCATAGCCGGGGCTTACGGAGCATGCTCCATTATTGATATTAAACCCAATATAAGCATTTGGATTGTTCTTCTCGCGCTTCTGTTTTCAAGCGGTGTAGGATTGTTTTTCGGAATTTATCCTGCAAGGAAAGCGGCTCAGCTCAGTCCTATAGACGCACTCAGAAGCGAATAAGATTATGCATATTTTAAACACCCTGCAAGCATTCAAACTTGCAGGGCTTTTTTATCACAGTTGCAAAAATGTTCAAAGTATGTTATTATATACAAAGTAATGAGAGGTGCTTTTATGGATAAAATCGCTAATGATATAATCAACTCGTTTGATTATCGCGGCAAGTTTGTTTCGTGTGACGAATTCGGCTCGGGTCATATTAACAGAACATATTTGCTTTCCACCGCCGATGATGAGCAGGAGTATAAATATATTCTTCAACAACTAAACGGCGAAGTTTTTAAAAATATCGACCGACTTATGGAAAATGTTTTTGCCGTGACATCATATCTTCGCGATGTTATTAAAGCCTCGGGCGGCGACCCAAACAGGGAAACGCTCCATTTCATCCGCACAAAATCGGGCGATAAATATTATACGGCTTCAAACGGCTCGTTTTATCGTATGTATATTTTTGTCGATAACAGCATATGTTATAACACTGTTGAAAATCCGCAACTTTTCAAGTCGAGCGGCGTCGCTTTCGGCCGATTTCAAAAAAGGCTTGCAGGTTTTGACGCAAGTTCGCTTTATGAAACGATACCGAATTTTCACAATACTCAATGGCGCTACATAAATGAATTTTTGACCGCAGTTGCCGATGATAAATCGGGCAGAGCCTCAACCTGCGCCGATGAAATCAAATTTGTTAAGGACAGAAAAGACGATACCGGCGTTTTAACCTCGCTGATTGACGATGGCAAACTGCCGCTTCGTGTCACTCACAACGACACAAAGCTCAACAATGTTATGTTTGACAAAACAACAAACGAGTGCATTTGTGTTATTGATTTGGACACCGTTATGCCCGGTCTTGCGCTTTACGATTTCGGCGACTCAATCCGCTTCGGCGCAAATACAGCCGCAGAAGAT
>CAVGLE010000077.1:4057-8549 GCA_963630035.1 Mediterraneibacter torques | reverse complement strand
ATCAAATATATAAATGCGACAACCCGACATTTGATTACAAAAAATTGCCGCTCTCATTCGGCGATAATGCCGTTTTTGTTCATATTCCTCAAGGCGAAAAGCTTGATTTGAACGCTTGCAAAGCTTCTCTTGTTGACGCAAAAGCGTTTTTTAAACAATATTTTCCCGATTATAAATTCAATTATTTTATATGCGAGAGTTGGCTTCTTTACGGCTCAAATGGTGAGTTTATGAGCGAAAACTCAAATATCGTCAAATTTCAGTCGCTGTTTAATATTGCTTACAGCGAAAAGGACGATTCGCAGGGTATAGAGCGAATTTTCGGCAGACGAAGATTGCTTGCTTCTCGTTATCCCGATGATACACCGCTTCGCAGACAGGCAAAAGCATATATACGAAGCGGAGGCAAACTCGGTATCGGAGTAGGTTATATATCAATAAATGACATTTAGGAGTAATTATGATATTTTTTAATAAATATAAAATTAATTTGGAGCAGTCGCGTTACGAGGCACTGAACCTTCTTTTGGATAATTTTCATCAACTCGGCAGTGATTCCGATTATGATAAAATGTTTTACGGCACTTGCGAAAACGGTGTGTTTCATTTTAAAGCAAAACGCCCGACTGCGGCAACATATACCTATGTTCCGTCCTGCACGCTCTCAATAGACGAGGGCGACGGCGGTAAAGCCGTGCTCAATATAAAATCAAGCGCGGTTATGCTGCTTATAATGTTTATTATGGCTGTTATCACTGCTGTCTTGTTTGTTATGATGTTTGTTTTGATGTATAATGCACGCCTGTTTATCGGTGTCGCCGTGTCTCTTATTGTTGCATTTTTAATCGCTTTTATAAGTTGTAAACAGCAAATTAAAATTAAAAAATCACTTTCATCGCTTTATTCATTTTAATTTTATACTTGCAAAAAAATTACCGTCGGCACTGAGCCGACGGCGTTTTTTTTATGTATTGACTTTAGTCGTTTGATTTATTTGCCAATTGCTCTTGCTGAAGCTTTTCCTGTTCTGCAAGTCTATCGGCGCGAATGTCTGCAAGTTCAACAGTCATTTGATCAAGCATCTTGCCGTGAATAGGATAAAGGATAAAAGCAAGTCCGTAAAAGCCTCTTGCAATAGCCGGAAGGATACAGAAGATTGCCCAAATACCTTCAAGCATACCGGGGTCTGTCTGCGGTATTGCGTTTCCGAGCGAGTCGGTAAGAGGTACATAGTTAATCCATGTAAGCACCATACCCGAAAGCCAGCCTGTGATTGATGTGGCCAGCTTTGTGAAATAGCCTTGAACGGTTGTTACAAGTGCCTCGTTTCTCATGCCGTGTTTCCATTCCATCCAGTCGAATGTTTCTGCACAAAGCATAGGACCAACAACCTGAATAACCTTATTCGGAAGTCCGCAAATTGTAAGACCGAAAATTACAAATGCAAGGTTTGCAATTTTGTGATCTTCAAAAGTTTGCCCGAACGGGTGGTATCCGATAAAGAACAATGTCATATAAGCAACACCGCCGAATACACCGGCTGCAATTGCTGTTATACGGGTTCCGAATTTCTTAACCATTTTAGCGGCAAGCGGAACCATAAGATAGTTCGGAATACCGGTAAAAAGTCCGCAAACGGTTTGGTTAAGAAGCGAGCCGGTGTTGTTCAGCCAGAAATAAGACTCTGAAGATCCGCCGACAGATTTAAACGAGTTGAAGAAGTCGCCCAAAATGATGGTGAAAAGCGGTCTGTTTGTGAAAATCTGTTTGATTGATTCAAAAACGGATGTTTCATTCATTTCCTCACGGCTCATAAGAGGTACTCTTTCTCTCATATTAAAGAAGCCGAATATTGTAAAGAATGCGGCAAGAATAAGCATAAAGTATGCAAATCCGCTGTAAACACCTTTCATTGTAATCTTGCTGTTGATTTTCGGAAGAAGTGTTACAAGAACAGGAACGAGCGACGGAAGCCATGTACCGAAAAGTTCAAAGAACTTTGTAACGGTGATGAGGTTGTTTCTCTCGTTTGCGTTCGGGGTGATATTGTATATCATAAGACCCCAAGCACCGAAATAGCTCATACCCAGGCCGTATACGATTATCGCAACAAGTGCCCATACTGTTTTTGCTGTTGAACTGAAACCGGTAGGAGCGGTGAACATCATATATCCGCCGACAAGCCACAAGGGCAGGGGAGCGATAAAGAAGGGTCTGATTCTGCCCCAACGCGTTCTTGTCCTGTCGATGATAAGACCCGAAATTGTGTCATCAAGTGCGTCATAAATTGACGCAAACAGGTTAATGTTAGCGTAAGCTGTTGTATTCAGTTTCAAAAACTGAATCATAAAGAATTCTTTAAATGCATTTACAAACTGGCTCAGGTTCTTTTGACCGAAATTTACAAGCACATATGCCGCGATTTCTTTTGGCGTTAAATATCGTTTTGTTGTGTACGCCAATTTATCAAGCTCGGCTTGCTCCTCGGCAGTGATTTCTTCAACTACTTCTGCCAAATGTATTCCCTCATTTCGTGGTATATTCTGAGTAATCGTAAGTCGCGGAAAAATCACGACCGAATAATTAACATACCTATATTATCATAGCGCGTTTTGTAAATCAACACTTTTTTGTATAAAATATTTATTCTTGTCTTTATTATAATATTTTACACATTTTTGTTGACATTCAATATAAAACAATATAAAATAGTTAGCAAACGAATGTCAAAGGGGTGTAGTTATGGCATCTGCCTGTCCTAATTGCGGCAAAAAATTAAAATTTTATCATATTAAAGCCGAGTGCTCACAGTGCGGAGTAAGTATTCCGAATTTCAACTGGGAGGCAAGGCTTGAGGAGGATAATATCAAAGCCGAGGAGAAGTTCCAAACTTTTTACGGCAATCTCAACCGTATTGCATATTCATTGTGGGGCACAAAGCTCAGAATAGTGAGAATTATTCTTTCATTTCTCCCTGCTGTCGGCTTCATTCTTCCGTGGGCATCTCTCAAAAGCGATGCGTCGAGCGTCAATTTTGATATTATTGGAATATTTACCGACGGTCATTCGATGATTGACCTATTCAAAAGTTTTTTCGGCAATTCCGGTCTTTATTTTACAAATATGGGATACGAGAATTATTCAGGTCCTATTACATACACAATGCTTTCAATGCTGTTTATGGTCCTTTCGGCTTTGTTCATTGTTGTAGCGTTTTTCCTTATAATATTTACTTTCAAACATTCAAAAACAAAGGCAATGTTTGTGTTTGATGTTTTGAGTGTTGTGTCTGCAATCGTCAGCGCGATTTTGTTCACCGTCGGCATAAAGTCGGCTTCGGGCTATCAGGGCTTTAATTTCGGCGATATGGCTATGTATAATGCAAGCGGATCTGTTCAATGGGGCTTTTTTGTTGCCCTTGCACTTCTTCTGGTTGCTTCGTGCATCAACCTTGCCGTTGCACTTGCTCCTGCAAAGAGCGATGAAACACTCGAGGAAGAGAGGCTTGCGCGTAAGGCAGTTAAGGACGAAAAAGAGCGTCAGGCAGCTATTAAGCGTGAAAAAGAGCGTGAAGAGGCTGAAAAAATGGCAGCCGAGGAACAAGCTGAAAGAGTTGCAAAGGCAAGAGCAAATCTTGAAGCAGCCAAGGCTAAAAAGAAAAAATAAAAATCTATATTTCGGTGATACTGCCGTAAACGGAGTGATATAATGTCAGAAATTAAGGACAATAAAGATAATTTGGAAAATACCGCTTTAGATACAGAGGTCGAAAACCATTTTGACGAACAGGATGCCTCTCCGGAGGTAACGAGTTCCGCTGTATTGAAAAGTATGGAAAAGACAAATAAGAGAGTTAAAACTGCTAAAAAAATCGGCATAGCAATCGCCGTTGTTTTGCTCGCTTTTATTATCGGCCTTGTTGTTATATCGGCGAGCGATTCGGTTAAAAATTCGCTTGTAACGGCTATGATGCCAAAGTCAATTTCTTCAGATGCAAACGATAATTATAAAACCTTTTATGTTGAGAAAAACGATAAATACGATAAAGACAAGGATGAGCCGATCGACGCTTGGAAATTTTACTATATCGGCGGAGATGACGGTAAAACCAAGCAATATCTTGATCAGGGCACTTACACAAGCAGTGTCAACGCAGAGCCGCAGAGTGTTGCCGCAGGATTTTTCCTTAAAGCGAACGAAAAGTATAATGTTCTCAAAAATGTTTTGAAAGTTATTGTTGCAGTTGCAGTAATTGCATTAATTGCATTTTTGATTTGGGTTTGGTATCTTTCTTTTTGCATGCGTGAGGACAAAAAGAAGCTTGAAAAAATAAATTTTGATTTGAAAGAAAAAGATTTGCTTCTTGAAAACGAATCATCAAAGCCCAAAAAACTAAGAAAACTCAAAAAGAACAAAAAATAAAAAACTTATAATTGAGCAAACACCGGCAGGTTCGCCTGTGTTTGCTCTTTTTTTAAAAATCAGGGTGATT
>CAVGLE010000077.1:0-4047 GCA_963630035.1 Mediterraneibacter torques | reverse complement strand
ATTTTATGGATTACAAAATGCTTCTTTCTCCGGCAAAAATCGGCAATCTCGAGCTGAAAAACAGAGTTGTTATGGCTCCGATGTGTATGGGATTCGGGCAGTTTAACGGCAAGGTTACTCCCGTTATGGAGGATTATTATGTCGAGCGCGCCAAGGGCGGCGTCGGATTGATTATCACGGAAATAACGCGTGTCAACGATATGACCGGTGCGTCTTCGTTCGGTCAGCTTGCGCTCTCGCACAATTATCAAATCGAGCCGCTCAAAAGAATGGTTGACCGTGTTCATTCCTACGGCACAAAAATTATGGTCGAACTGCATCATCCCGGTCGTCAAAATCTCGGCTTGATGATAGGCACGGTGCCGCTTTCAGCCGCATGTGACAAACTGATGGGCAGTGCGTATGCAAAACTCCTTACGGGCGCAGTTATTCCTCCGGGAAGAAAACTTCAGGATAATGATATTGTTCCGCGTGTAATCGCGCCGAGCAAGTGTGAAAAATCAAAAATGGCTGAAAGCGTAAACCGCGGAATTTCAAAGGCAGGCATAAAGCACCTTGTAAATCAGTTTGTCAGCGGTGCGGTGCGCGCCAAAAAGGCAGGGTGCGACGGTGTAGAACTTCACGCCGCTCACGGATATTTGATTCAGCAGTTTTTGTCACCGAATACAAATAAACGCCGCGACGAATACGGCGGCTCGCTCGAAAACCGTATGCGCTTTTTGCTCGAAATTATCGACGGTATCAGACTTGCGTGCGGCAGTGATTTCCCGATTCTTGTTCGTCTTTCCGTTGACGAAATGTATGATAAAATAGGCGAAAAGGGTAAGGGCTACAATCTCGAAGAGGGATTGAAAATGGCGAAAATTCTCAGCGACAGAAAAATTGACGCCATTGATGTTTCTTCCGCATGCTACGATACATTCAATTATTGGCTTGAGCCTACAACATTTACTCCGGGTTGGAGAAAATATCTCGCCGCCGAGGTCAAAAAAGTTGTCGACATTCCCGTTCTCGCCGCTAATCTTATCCGTTCGCCGGAACAGGCTGAAAAACAACTCGAGGAAGGCACGCAGGATTTTGTTTCGCTCGGCAGACCGCTTATTGCGGACCCACATTGGGTAGAAAAAGTCGAGCAGGGCAGGGAGAACACAATCAAACGCTGTATTTGTTGCCTCTATTGCTTTGAAAGCATGGAGGAAAACGCATATAAATACACTCACGGCAAATGTTCGGTCAATCCGTTTGTCGGCAGGGAAAGTCAAATCCTCGACAGAAACGGCAGAGGAGATAAGGTTGTTATCGTCGGTGCAGGCGTTTCGGGCTTGACTGCGGCAGAACTGCTCTCAAAAAGAGGCACAGCCGGGCGGTCAAATCAACCTTGCAAAAATGCCGCCAAACAAGGAAAAACTTGCTTGGTGCGTCGAAGATTTAAAAACCAATGCCGAAATTGCAGGTGCTGAAATCGAATATTATACAACCGCGCTTAAAAGCAGAATTGAGCAGTATTCACCCAAATATGTCATTTGTGCAACGGGTGCAAATGCCGTGTTCCCGAATGCGTTTAAGGGTGATAATGTTTGCACCGTTACGGAAATACTCAACGGCACTGTTAAACTCGAAAACAAAAATGTTGCCGTTATCGGTTCCGGTATGACCGGACTTGAAACATCCGAACTGCTTTGTACGCAGAGTAATAAGGTCACAATCGTTGAGATGGCTGATACGATTGCTCCGGGTGCATATTTCCAGCATGTTGACGATGCAATGCCGAAGCTCAAAGCGGCAGGCACATCGTTTTTGACAAGCAGTAAACTTGTTGAAATCAATCCCGACGGTATCGAAATCGAAAATACAAAATCGGGCGCAACAAGCAGTGTCACCGCAGATTTTGTTGTTCTTTCAATGGGCTGTCGCCCCGATACATCGTTGTATGATGAACTTATTAATACTAAAGACAGAGATTATAAGGTCTACAAAATCGGTGATTGTGTCAAGGTCGGCAGAATAGCCAATGCTACCGAATCGGCATATCAGCTTGCAACAAAATTGAACAGATAAAACAAAAACCGTTTGTCATTTGACAAACGGTTTTTTATACTGCGCTATTTTTGCAATTGCTCCAAATATTCCTTGAACAACAATAAATTATCGAATTTTTTGAAAAGTAATTTTTCAATTTCAGGCTCTGCTTCGTATAAGTCGGGCACCATAATTACCTTGCATCCTGCGGCTGATGCCGATTGCAATCCTGTTTTTGAATCCTCAATTGCATAGCAGTCGCTCGGGCATTCTCCAAGCTCTTTACATGCTGTCAAATAAATGTCTGGCTCGGGTTTTGATTTCGACACCATGTCGCCGCATATTATTTTGTCAAAATATTTTTCAACGCCCGTATCTCTCAAATGCTGTAAAACAACATCACGGCTGTTTGACGATGCAACAGCGATTTTAAATCTGTTGTTTTTCAAATATTCAAGCAACTCATACAGTCCTTTTTTTACGGGGATACCGTTTTCTTTGTAGTATTTATCAAGAAAAATCGAGTAATATCGCTGAAAATCATCATTGACGAATTTGTCGCCGAAATCTTTTTTGAAAATTTTGACCGATTCTTCCGTCGTGCGTCCCATGGTTTTAAAAACCATATATCCGACCTTGCCGATGCCCATTTGCTCGCCAATCCAATCCCATGCTTTGATTGCAAGGCGTTCGGTGTCAAACATAACACCGTCCATATCAAATACTACTGCATTCATTATAAAATGATTAACTCCTTTGTAATCGTGCTTAAATTTTCTCTTCCGCGCGGCGAAATATAGCAAACATCTTCAATTCTTATGCCGAATTTGTCGGGAATGTAAATGCCCGGCTCAACAGATGTCACATTGCCGACCTCGTATGTATCTTTGCTTCGCGGCGAGCCGTTAAAGCCCTCGTGTATTTCCAATCCGACGCCGTGACCGAGGCTGTGGCGAAAATATTTTGCCATATCCTTTTCGTTCAAAACATCGTATGCGGCTTTGTAGAAATCACTGCATTTTACTCCTGCCTTCAGTGCCTTAATACCGGCAAGCTGTGCTTTTTTTACAAGGTCATAGCATTCTCTCATTTCGTCGGTTGCACTGCCGACCGCCACCGTCCTCGTCATATCCGAGTGGTAGCCCTTGTATGTTGCGCCGAAATCAAAGAGAACAAAATCTCCGCTTTCAATCTTTTTAAGGCTCGGCACGCCGTGCGGCATAGATGTATGTGTGCCTGTCAACAGGATTGTGTCAAACGATACTCCGTCGGAGCCTTCCTTTGCCATCAAATAGTCAAAATACGTCGCAAGTTCCTTTTCCGTTTTGCCGACCTCAATGTGATTGAGCAGTTCTGAAAATGCCTTTTCTGCTATTGCGTTTGCCTTTTTCATCAACACAATTTCGTCTGCGCTTTTTCTGTTTCTCTCACGCATCAGCCTGTCATCAAGCGGCAAAAATTCGCATTCGGGCAGTACCTTTTTAAAGCTTTCGTATCTTGCAAGCGATATTGTTTTGTTTTCAAAAACAATGCCTTTCGCTTTGTACTTGTTTATTATTTCACGCAGTGTTTCGTTAAAATTCTTTTGAATTTCAATTACCGTCAACCCTGTTTCCTTTGCGTGTTCCTGCGCCGTTTCCGTATATCGCGAATCCACTATATGAAAACCGTCGCCGTTTTTGAATACGGAAACAATACCTTCGCTCGGTGAAAAACCGCATAAATAGTGCATATTCGCCTCGTCACAAAGTACAATTGCGTCTGCGTTTGACTCATTGATTATTTTTATACATTTTTCAATATTGTTCATTTTCATCACCCGAATATATTATATTATAATTTGTGTGTATTTTCAATCAATAAATCTTTGACAAACGCATTTATCTGTGGTAATATATTCAAGCAAAAAGAATATGCGGATGTGGCGGAATTGGCAGACGCGCAGGCTTCAGACTCCTGTGGATATTGCTTCCTTGTGGGTTCAAGTCCCATCGTCCGCACCAAAGATATATCTGTTGATTTTAAAAC
>CAVGLE010000076.1:0-8656 GCA_963630035.1 Mediterraneibacter torques | reverse complement strand
GAATTAATACAAATTTTTTATATGAAATACAAACGATATCTATAATATTTTTATGAGGAAAATATAAAGCGAAAGCGTTGGAGAAATCGATCTCCAACGCCTTTTTAATTGTGCATCATAATTTGTGTCAATTATTATTTTCGGTAAAATTCAATCCCGACAAATCAATTTTATATTTAAACGAAATTAGTGGTAAATGAAAAAGTAAATATAACGAATACCAAACGAATATAACGAAAATAACGAATAAATCTGGAACACACATTATTCGCTGTAAAAAGTGGCACAGATAGCAATAGTTCGTTGTAATTTTTGGCATGAACTAAATTTGTAAATTTATAAATCGCACATTCGCAAAAAAACATTATTTGAACAATTCGGCGGTACATATACTAAGCAAGGCGATTATCTTCTGCCAAATTTAATTTTACCGGCAGAAGAAGAAACCGGTTACATCGAATTGTGGGGACAACGCAGGTTAAACTACTTAAAGCACCACCGCAAAGTTTTGTATTACAATTTGCTCACTTCCGGCAAACTCCATTCCCACCTTGCCGATACCGAAGAACAAGCCCAACAACTCTTTTCTCGGCTGGTAAAACAATACGCCGAAAAAGAAGATGTAACCGAACAACTCAAATCAACTGATATGATGCACTGGGTGCAGAAAATGAATAACATCAGTAATCGAGCAATGGAAGTTGTGAATAGTGAATTGATTTTTGTATGAGAAAATATTATCTGCACTTAACCGAACATATCTATGAGTTTGGAATCAAATACGCAAAATAGCAAGCAGGCACAGGAGTAAATCTCTTGTGTCTGCTTGCATTACAAAATGTATTTTCAAATTTTCCAATCATCTTCATAATCCATAAGACGAATAGGCATTATTAGTTTGCCTTTTGATTCTTCTCTTTTTGGTTCTTCAGCTATATTTACACATAAAGATAAATTTATTATTGCTTCACGAAGAATTTTCAGCAACATAAATGTTGCATCATACAGCTCGTTTTCGGATATGTATAAAGCTAAGCCATCTCCATATTCCTCGGTTAGTTTATCGAAAAAAGAATCAGTGATCTTTACATATTTATGTTCCAAAGCGTTACGTATTTCTTTAATTCTCTTCAACTCCGGATTTGGGGAATCCTCAAACTTTTCAAAAAAATCTTTACTTATCCAATATAATGATGATAAAGCAAAATTTTGTTTGGGATTAAGGAGGTTTTTGTAATGATATTTTCTTTTTCCAAATCCTACTGAATCTTGCCATATTGAGCGGAAGTTAATATCTCGCTCATTCATTCCCAAATCGAAATAATGTTCAAGGAAAAAGGCAATTTTATCAAACATACCATAAAGTGTTTTAAATGCTGTTTTTAATTTCTCCAATCGGATTGAATATTGAGCATAGTCGGTATGTGCCTTTATGTAAGTTTCTTTATCTGCAAAATGGGGTTCATCATTAGAATTAAGAGTACTGTAGTAAATATATCTTGCATAGATATATTCTTGCTTTATTTGGCTAAACATTCCATGAAATATAGGTTTGGCACCAACACCCACTATCATATTTGGAAGCTATATTAGTCAAAGGTACAAAACTGGAACTTCCGGTATTAGTAGCCGCTTTCTACGGACTTCGCAGAGGTGAGGTCGTGGGGCTTAAATGGGACGCTATCGACTTTGACCGGGGAACAATTACCATTAAGCATACGGTTACTTCGGTGCAGATAGACGGTAAAACAAAAATGTACGCACAGGACTCTGCAAAAACAAAATCCAGTATGCGTACACTTCCGTTGGTTGGTAGTTTTGCCGAATATTTCAAAGAGGTTAAAGCTGCACAAGAGGTGAATAAAAAGGTTTGCGGTAACTGCTATAACTATGAATATGACGGCTATGTTTTTGTTGATGAGTTGGGTAATCTGATGAAACCCGATTATTTAACAAGTCAATTTCCGATATATATTCAAAAGCACGGATGTAAACGAATGCGTTTTCACGATTTAAGGCACAGTTGTGCAAGCCTGCTTCTTGCTAACGGAGTTCCGCTCAAACAAATTCAGGAATGGCTGGGGCACAGTGATTTTTCTACTACCGCTAATATCTATGCTCACCTTGATTACTCGTCAAAGTTATCTTCGGCAAGTGCTATGGTACACGTAATGGCATTGCCCGAAACAGTAAACTTTGGCAACAAATGGCAAACAGTCGAAAACGAAAAGTAATTTTGAAGAAGCAGATGAAACAGAAAAAATCGCCACAAGCAACGAATTGCTTGTGGCGATGATGGCGGAGAGTTAGGGATTCGAACCCTAGAAGCCTTTCGACTTACAGCATTTCGAGTGCTGCACCTTCGACCACTCGGACAACTCTCCGTTTATGTGATTCCGTTCAATTCAAAAAACTTTTCGCAAGAACTGACGGAAAGAACAACAAAATATTTAGTTTTCGAACCTACCCGAAACGCAGTGTTTACGGGAGAAGCAAGCGGAGCATACTGCCAAACCTTTCAGGAATTTCGAGTCCATGCCGTTATGACCTCTTCGGTACCGCTGCATTTTCGACTTATTAATTTTACCATTATAAATTGTATTTGTCAAATAAATATGCTATTATATATTAAATTATTTTAAAAATTTCTTATTTTTGCGGCAAGAAAGGTAAATAATTATGGTTGCAATCATTGATTACGGTGCCGGAAATCTGCAAAGTGTCAAAAAAGCACTTGATTTTCTCGGCTACGAAAGCGAAATTACTATGGACAGAGAAAAAATTCTCTCTGCCTCGCATGTCATTCTTCCGGGTGTAGGCTCGTTTGGAGATGCTATGGCATCAATCAGAGAGCGCAAGCTTGAGGACACAATCAAGCTCGCAGCGTCGGGAGAAAAACATTTTCTCGGTATTTGCCTCGGCCTTCAGCTTATGTTTGAAAAGAGCGATGAAACTCCCGGTGTTGAGGGACTCGGCATTTTTAAGGGCGATATTGTTAAAATTCCGAGCGAAAACGGGCTTAAGGTTCCGCACATGGGATGGAATTCAATCAGCCTGAAGCAAACAGACGGCATTTTCAGCGGTATTAAGGATGGCAGTTATTTCTACTTTGTTCATTCGTATTATCTTAAAAATGCCGATACGGATGTTGTTGCGGCAACGGCTCAATACGGCGTTGAAATCGAATGTGCAATTCAAAAGGGCAGGGTTTGCGCAACACAGTTCCACCCTGAAAAAAGCAGTGAAACGGGGCTTCGACTGCTCAAAAACTTTATGGAAGCGGAGGATTGAGCCATGTATGCAAAAAGAATTATCCCTTGTCTTGATGTTAAAAACGGCAGAGTTGTAAAAGGCGTTTCGTTTGTTGATTTGAGAGATGCGGGCGACCCGGTTGAGTGCGCCGCGGCGTATGACAGGCAGGGCGCGGACGAGCTTGTTTTGCTTGATATTACAGCCACTCACGAGGGCAGAAGCACGATGGTTGACATTGTGTCGCGCGTTGCAAATACAGTGTTCATTCCGTTTACTGTCGGCGGCGGTATCAAAACCGTTGACGATTTTAAGGAACTTTTGCGCGCAGGCGCCGACAAAATCAGCGTAAATTCCGCGGCTGTCAGAAATCCCGATTTAATTAACGAGGCGGCGTATAAATTCGGCTCGCAGTGCGTTGTGTGCGCGATTGACGCAAAAAGGTGTGAAAACGGCGGCTGGGAGGTATATCTCAACGGCGGCAGAATCCCGACCGGCATTGATGCCATTGAATGGGCGATTGAGGCAGAGCGCAGAGGCGCAGGCGAAATTTTGCTCACTTCCATGGACTGCGACGGACAGAAAAACGGCTATGATATAGAGCTTACCGCCGCTGTCAGCGAAAGGGTAGGCATTCCCGTTATTGCATCGGGCGGTGCAGGCAAGGCGGAGCATTTTTACGATGCTTTCACAAAGGGCAAGGCTGATGCGGTGCTTGCGGCAAGCCTCTTCCATTTCAACGAACTTCCTGTTCCCGAGCTGAAAAAATATTTAAACGAAAAGGGAATACCCGTCAGACTTTGATTTTATGGCTGAAAAAAAGATAAACAAAT
The DNA here is from genome assembly GCA_963630035.1 of Mediterraneibacter torques. Classification (GTDB taxonomy): domain Bacteria; phylum Bacillota; class Clostridia; order Oscillospirales; family Acutalibacteraceae; genus Eubacterium_R. The sequence goes on along the minus strand of CAVGLE010000076.1, from coordinate 4,574 downwards.
GCCTTAATTTTGCAAAGGGCGTTGCATGTATTCTTGTTGTGTTTATTCACTGCCAATTTCCGCCTCCGGTCGGAAGGTATGTGATAAGCATTGCAAGGGCGGCTGTGCCGCTGTTCTTTATGGTGTCGGGATATTTTTGCTTTTACGGCGACCGACAAAGGCTGTTTGAACGCCTGCCGCAAAAAATAAGGCATATCGCAAGGCTGTCAATCGGCGCAGTGATGCTGTATATTGTGTGGGACTTGGTGAAACTTTTGCTCACGCAGTCGTCATTTTATGCATGGACAGAAAATTTTACCGTCGATTGGCTGTTTCAATTTTTAATTTTTAATAATACTGATGCGATAAATACGGCGCTGTGGTTTTTCTTTGCGCTTTTGTATTGCTATGGCTTGTATTATGTGATAAACAAGCTTAATTTGCTCAAAGTGTTTTATCGGCTGATACCGATATTGCTTGTTGCGTTTTATGTTTTATTGCACGCGGCCGATTTGTTCGGCAAAGCCGTGCCGACATGCTTTTACAGAAATGCGTATTTAGAGGGCTTGCCGTTCTTTTTGCTCGGCAATTTGCTGTTTAAGCACAAGGAAAGAGTTAAGCGCCTCGGCGTTAAGTTTGCCTTGCCGTTTACGGTAATAGGCGCGATAGGCAGTATTGTCGAGCAGTCGGTGTATGCAAGATGGACTCCGTGTCTGTATTACACCTCGATTTTGCTTGTCGGCGGCGCGTTTATGCTGTGCATAGTGTATGAGGACAGAGAAGTATCCTCGCCTGTTGAAAAAGTCGGCGGCAAATACTCGCTTTATGTTTATTTGTTCCACCCGATGTTTTTCGCTTTGCTCGGTATGATTGAGCTGAATAGCGAGATTTGGCGTTATTTGATGCCGTTTGATGTGCTTTTGCTATCAATAATCGGCTCGGTTTTATGTGTTAAAATCAAAGAAAACAAAAAACAGCGTATGTAGTGTGTTTAGCTGCATGCGCTGTTTTCTTATGCGTTATTGAATTTTATTGTGAAATTCTGAAAACTTTCACCCCGTGCGGTGCAATGTTTGTCGAAATCACATCGTTATGCGTGTAATCATTGTCCCACAAATTGTGGATTTGATAATCCGCCGCTTTTTCAAAGCCGAGATATTCCTCGTTTGCCAAATCGTCAATGTTAAATTCTGTGGACTTACGCTTTTTTGACTTGTTGAAAAAGCAAACAACGGTGTCGCCGTTGTTGAGCGGCCTTGCAAGAATATCAACCGAGCCTTGTTTGCCGATTTTTTTTGCCGGCTTCATAAGCGGGTCTCGGTCGATTAAAATAAGGCTTTTATTTGTAACAATATCGAGTATAACTTTGCTGTTGTTTGTTCCGTCAAGGAGCTTTCTGATGTCGTTTCCGAGCACAAGGGGAGCCGCCATCATACACCAAAGGGTGAAATGCGACCTGTTTTCCTCAAATGTAAGCTTGCCGTTACCGACCTCGAGCATATCGGGGTCGTTTGTATGCCCCGGTTTTGCATATTTATAAAGTTTGATATTGTGCTTGTAAATGTGTAAAATGCTAAACCAATTCGGTGCAATATCGGGCGTTGTGCGCCACATATTGCCTGCTTTTGCGCCCCAAATGTACGGCTTTGAAAATCCCCATTCGCATATTGAAAATGTGATTGGCTTGATTTCTCCGCCGGTCAGCTTTGCCCATTCGCACGATGCGGTTTTGAGCGCGTTGCTCATTCGTTTGTATTGAGTGTAAGCCGAGTCAGCCTTGGTTACTATCGGATTTTGCAAAACAAGCGTATTTATACCGCTTTCAAGCTGAATTTCGGCTTGAAGCCTTGCATCGGGTGTAAACGATCTGCCGCTCGGGAAAAACAGCTCATAAACCGTGCCGTTTATTACAACCTGCAAATATTGATGCGAGTTGATTTTTGCTTTGTGGTAGTGAACGGTGAGAATGTATTTGCCCGAAACAGGTGCTTCAAATTCAAATGACGCAGTGCCGGCATTGTGATTTAAATAAGCTATCGCTTTGCCGCTCGGAACATTGCATTTTACCGTTCTTGCCATACCGGTGTACGATGCTTTTTCGGGAGAAAGGCGGATGCTTGCTCTTTCACCGGGTTTATTAATATCGAGATATTCAACCATCGGCGATAAGCCGGATATTTTTTTGTTGTGGCAAAAATCGTATTTTAGATATTCAATCCCCCATGACGCAAAGGTTTTGGCGTCTAAAAGCTCATTACCGAGCGATGCAGGCAAGTCTTCGCAGGTGAGAGTTCCGTTTGACGAATAAATGCCTGTTTTAAGCCCGAGGGCGTTTATTTTTTTGCATAAGCCCTCAATACCGGACGGGAATGACTCAAGGTCGCCCTGGAGCATACCGTTTTTGTCGCGCATAGAGCTGTGCCAGCAGTCATCAAGGTTTATATATTTATATCCTGCGTCGGCAAGTCCTGTTTCTTTTATTGCCTTTGCGGTTTCGATTATAGTGTCCTCGTCTATATGGTTGCGCAGTGTATTCCAGCTTGACCAACCCATAAGCGGAGAAGGGGAAACACCGTTGTCATAATCATCCTCGTTATCAATATCTATTGTCAGCTTTGACGCACCAAGGTGCTTAAGTGCACAAATCGGACATTTGCCGTCTGCCTTCATTGCGGCAAACCACACGGCAAACACGATTATTGCGATTATCAGTATAACGGCAAGTATGATTAAAAATGTCATAGCAAACCTATCTCCTTAAAATAGTCAAGTTCGCGTCGAGCCGCTTCGGATGACTCGGCTGTGCCGATTTCCGCCACAGTCGATGCAACAAAACAGCGTCGATGTTTTAAGTTATAAAAAATTCTGCAAATCCAGGCAATGGGAACAAGCCACGGCTTTCCGTTTATGAATTTAATGTACGGCAAATCCTTCATCTTCCTGTATGATGGGAAAAGCAGTCTTAATTTTGTTTTGAACTTTGACGGCTTTTTGCCGCTCTCAAGTTCTTTTCGCTCAACAACTGCGGCAGTGTTTCTGTTTGCGTTGCCGAATGCGCCGAATGATGACAAAAATTCCTCGGTCATTGATGTGTCGATGCCGTAGTCATTACCGCTTTCAAACCATTTGTTGCAAACCGTCAAAATCAGTTTTGCAAAGTCGCAAAGCCCGATTTTGTCGAGAAATGCGAGCACCTTGTCATAATCAATATCAAATTTGCGCTCCATAACCGCCAAATCGAGTATAAGCTTGATTCCTGCGCCGTAAAACCAAAAATGGTGTGCAATGTGAGTGATTAAATACGCAAAATGATAGTTTGAATCGAACTTGCCGCGGTATTCGTCAAACTCGGCATAATCAACGGCGTCAAGAAATCCGTTTTCGGCATTACTGTTGCCTACCTTGCCGCTGATGATTTTTGTGTGCACCTCAATGAGCACGCCGTCCTTAACATAATCAAAAACGGGTCCGTTGGCGTTTTTGATTTCAAATCCGCTGTTTAAAAGCATTTGCTTTGTCAAATCACGGTTTTCTCCGTCGATAAGCACATCAATATCGCCCATAGCCCTAACCTCGGGAATGGGGTAGTATGTGCGGATTTCGGCACCCTTGAAAAACACATGGCGTATTTTGTTTTTGCACAAAGCATCGTCAAGCTGTGCCATTACCCTCGTTTGGGCATCAAAGCGCATTATCGTTTCGTAAAATCCGTTTTCAAAGATGTTGTATATATCGCTTGGCACAATATTTTTGTTTGCGGCATTTTTGATTACGCTGAATGCAACGGCAATCAAATTTTGCTCCCTGCAAACAGAAAAGAGCCTTGAATAATCAACGCTCTTATCAAGATTTAGTGTTTGCCGATTTAAATAAGCATTGCAAATTGATATTAAATATTTTTCTTCTTTATTCATTCTATTAATGCTTTAAATATAATTGTTTTCGTCCAAAAATGTGTGTGCTGAGCTTAAAATATTTTTGTCATTGTCAAACTTCAAAAGGCTCATTGCTCTGTCATATGTCAGCCAAATATAATCCTCAATTTCCTCCGGCTGAATGACAGTGTTTACATCCTTTGTCGTGCCGACAAAAATTGAAACCTGTTTTTCGATTTTGTCCTTAATTTTATATTTCGACACGCTTTCGAAGCCGTCGATTATATTAAGATGGATTCCGGTTTCCTCAAGTACTTCGCGATATGCGGTTTGCTTTTTTGTTTCGCCCTGTTCAATATGACCCTTTGGAAAACCCCAATGGGCAGAGCGCTTGTTTTTGATTAAAAGATAGCGCACTTCACCTCGAATATCTCTGAACACGACTGCGCCGCAACTGCTTTCGTAAAGGCATTCAAGCGAGTAGGTTGGAAAATCCATTTTCAAATTAATATATTGCTTTATATCGTTGATAATGAAGCGGGTGCTTTTCGGAGCCACAATCCAAATGAATTTTTTGTTGCGTCTGTCGCTGAGAACGGCGATAACTCGTCCGTCAAAATTGCGAACAGGATGGTGTATTCCCATTATGAATGCAGTTTGATTTTCGTTTGAATAAACTGTGCCGTAATTCAAAGGATAAGTGAAGCCCGCCCCATCATC
>CAVGLE010000075.1:0-8833 GCA_963630035.1 Mediterraneibacter torques | reverse complement strand
ATATGAGGAAGCAATCGGCAACAAATGGTGCATGGATGTTGAGCTTCCCGAGAAATACAAAGATATGATTGTTAAAGACGCAACAAACGATATTGATGAAATCACATCAATGGTTGATTTTGTATTCTGTGCAGTAAATATGAAGAAGGACGAAATCAAGGCTCTTGAGGAAGAATATGCAAAGCACGAGTGCCCTGTTGTTTCAAACAACTCCGCACACCGCTTTACTCCCGATGTCCCTATGGTTGTGCCGGAATTGAATGCAGAGCACATCAACATTATCCCCGACCAGAGAAAAAGACTCGGCACAAAGAGAGGCTTTATTGCAGTAAAATCAAACTGCTCACTTCAGTCATATGTACCTGCCCTCTTCCCTCTTCACGAGAAATTCGGCGTTAAAGATGTTCTTGTTTGCACATATCAGGCAATCAGCGGCGCAGGCAAAACATTTGAAACATGGCCCGAAATGATTGACAATGTTATCCCGTACATCGGCGGCGAAGAAGAAAAGAGCGAAAAAGAGCCGCTTAAACTTTGGGGCAAAATCGAAGACGGCGAAATTAAACTTGCCGACAAGCCAAACTTCACCGCACAGTGCATCAGAGTTCCCGTTTCAAACGGTCACCTCGGCGCTGTATTTGTAAACTTTGAGGAAAAGCCTGCTAAGGAAGAAATGATTGAGATTTGGGAGAATTTCAAGGGCAGAGCACAGGAACTTGACCTTCCGTCTGCACCAAAACAGTTCCTCCACTATTTCACAGAGCCTGACAGACCGCAAATTCATACCGAAAGGATGCTTGAAAACGGTATGGCTGTTTCTATCGGCAGACTCAGAGAAGATACACAATATCAATATAAATTTGTTTGCCTTTCTCACAACACCCTTCGCGGTGCGGCAGGCGGTGCAGTTCTTCTTGCGGAATTGCTCGCGGCTGAAGGCTATATGGACTGATACTGAAATAATTATTTAAGGAGAATTTGTTATGAAAGAACCTATTTTTACAGGATCTGCAGTTGCAATCATCACCCCTATGAATGATGATTGCTCCGTAAATTATGACGAGTTTAAGAAATTTATTGATTATCAAATTGACAACGGCACGGATGCGATTGTCATTTGCGGAACAACCGGTGAATCGTCGACTCTTAAAACCGTTCATCACCTTGAGGCAATCAAGTTTTGCGTTGATTATGTAAACGGCAGAGTTCCTGTTATCGCAGGTGCCGGTTCAAACAACACCGAATGCGGTATTGAAATCGCAACAAAGGCTTGTGAGTACGGTTGCGACGCATTGTTGCTTGTAACACCTTACTATAACAAGTGCACACAAAAAGGCTTGATTAAGCACTACACAATGTATCACGAGGCAACAGATAAGCCGATTATTCTCTACAATGTTCCGTCAAGAACAGGCGTAAACATTTTGCCGGAAACTCTTAAGGAGCTTTCAAAACTTCCGAGAATCAACGGTGTTAAAGAAGCATCGGGCAACATCAGCCAAGTTATGAAAATCCGTGCACTTTGCGGCGACGATCTCAACATTTGGAGCGGTAACGACGACCAAATCCCGGCTGTAATGGCTTGCGGCGGTAAAGGCGTTATCTCTGTTCTTGCAAATATTTGTCCGCAAGAAACACACGACATGGTTCAGGCATATCTCGACGGCGACGCAAACAAGTGCACAGATATGATGGCTCAATATCTCGAGCTTGCAAATGCACTTTTTGTTGAGGTTAATCCGATTCCTGTTAAAGCCGCATGCAATATGGTCGGCTGGAATGCAGGTCCGTGCAAAATGCCTCTTTGCGAAATGACTGACGAGCACACTGCTTATCTTAAGAGCGTTCTTGATAAATACGGTCTCATAAAATAAATTTAATTAAGGACTTTTAAAATGACTAAAATAATTTTAAGCGGCGCCTGCGGAAAAATGGGCAAGGTTATCCAAAGCGTTGTTACAAGCCGCGATGATTGTGAAATTGTTGCAGGCGTTGATAAATATAACGATAACGAACGTCCCTTCCCTGTTTATGCTACCATGCAAGAGGTTAAGGAAAGTGCCGATGTCGTTATTGATTTTTCAAATCCGTCACTTCTTGACGGGTTACTTGAATACGGCATTGAAACGAATACCGCACTCGTAATTGCAACAACCGGTTTTGACGATTGCCAAAAGAAAAAAATACAAGATGCGTCAAAGAAATGCCCTGTATTTTTCACTTACAATATGAGTATCGGCATCAACTTGCTTGCAAACCTTGCTAAAAAAGCAGTTCAGGTTTTGGGCGATGATTTTGATATTGAAATTGTTGAGGCACATCACAATCAAAAGATTGACGCTCCTTCGGGCACGGCACTTATGCTTGCTGATGCTATTACAGAGGAAATCGACAGACCGATGAAGTATGAATACGACAGACATTCAAAACGAGAAAAAAGAACTAAGAATGAAATCGGTATGCATTCGATTAGGGGTGGCACAATTGTCGGCGAACATGAAATCATTTTTGCCGGCAGAGATGAAAACATCACTTTGAGCCACTCGGCAAGGTCAAAAGAAATTTTTGCAGTCGGTGCTGTAAATGCCGCAGTATTTATGAGTGGAAAACCTGCAGGAATGTATGATATGAGCGAACTTGTTAAATAATGACAAAACATAAAAAAATAACGGCAGCTTTTAGATACGCTGCCGTTATTTTTGCGTTATTAAATTGTATCAATCGCCGAGAGCAATATCTTGCTCAACTTCATGCTTTTCTTTATAGCAAGCAAAAGTTTCTTCGACAAGTTTTGAATCCGGCTTTGGTGTAACGAGTGACACAATAGGAACAATTACAAATCCTGCAAGCATTGCAATTGCACCGCAGTTAATCGGGCTTTGCATAATTGTCGGCAAAATGTGATGTCCCGTAAGATTGCCGATAAGGTCGATAATCATAAGACCTGTACCGAATACAAATGAAACCCAACAAGCCGCCTTTGTTGTCTTTTTCCAATAAAGAGCGTAGAGGAACGGTGCGAGGAATGCGCCTGCAAGTGCGCCCCAAGAAATACCCATAAGCTGTGCAATAAATGTAACAGAGCTTTTGTATTGAACAAGTGCAATAATTGCCGAAATAGCAATGAATATTACAACAAAAATTCTGATTGATAAAAGCTGTTTCTTTTCGTCCATCTTTTTAACAATGTTGTCCTTCAAAAAGTCAATTGTAAGTGTTGACGATGAAGCTATAACGAGTGACGAAAGAGTTGACATTGATGCCGAAAGAACAAGAATAACAACAAGCGCAATAAGCGGTGCCGAAAGCTCGCTGAGCATTGTCGGAATGATAGAGTCAAATCCGTTTGCCTTGACATCAACCTTGTCTGAATAAAGTCTTCCGAAACCGCCGAGGAAATAACTGCCTCCGGCAACAACAAGGGCAAAAATTGTTGAAATAATTGTTCCCTTTTTAATAGACGATTCATCCTTGATGGCATAGAATTTTTGAACCATCTGAGGAAGCCCCCAAGTGCCGAGTGAAGTCAATATAACAACAAACATCAAGTTGAGCGGATCTGCTCCGAAAAATGAAGCAAAAATACCGGGTGTTGTTGAAACGGATTTGTCTGTAACCTTTGCTAAACCTTCTAATGCTTCGCTGAAACCGCCGTTGCTTATCAATACGGCAACAATTACCGCTACAATACCGAACAGCATAATGATGCCCTGAATGAAGTCGTTAATTGCAGTTGCCATATATCCACCGGCAATAACATAAATACCTGTCAATATAGCCATAATGATAATGCATATTGAGTAATCAATATTAAACGCCATACCGAAAAGTCGGCTTAATCCGTTATACAGCGAGGCGGTATACGGAATCAAAAATATAAATATAATCGCAGAGGCGGCAATTTTTAGCGACTTACTGCCGAAACGCTCGCCGAAAAATTGCGGCATTGTTGCGGAATTAAGATGCTGGGTCATAATTCTTGTGCGTCTGCCGAGAACAACCCACGCAAGAAGTGAGCCGATAATTGCGTTGCCGATACCTGCCCAAGTAGATGCAATGCCGTATTTCCAGCCGAACTGACCTGCATAACCAACAAATACAACTGCCGAAAAGTAGGATGTACCGTAAGCAAAAGCGGTCAGCCACGGTCCGACATTTCTGCCGCCGAGGACAAAACCGTTTACATCGGTTGCGTGCTTTCTGCATGCAATACCTACACCGATAAGCACACCGAAAAATAACACTAAAATAATAATTTTTAGAACCATTGATTTACTCCTTTATCATCAATACAATTCGCTTTAACGCTTAAAAGCGATGAACTGTATTTATACTTTATCACTTAAAAGCGATGAAGTCAAGGGAAATTTTAACAAAAATAAAAAAAGGTGTAAAACTACACCTCTTTTCGCATTATTATTTAATGTTTTTAATTACTCAAACAGATTTGCAACTTTGCTTTGAAGCATTTTGGGAATGTCGATTGATTGCGGGCAATGTTGTTTGCATTTTCCGCATTTAACACATTGTGAGGCATTGACATCAATGGCATCGTATTCATTTTGAGCTTCTTCGCCACAAATTTCTGAACTCATATATTTGTTATATACTGCAAACATACTGCTGATTTTAACGCCCTTTGGGCAATCGGCACAATAATCGCATCCCGTACAGGGTACTGTTTCTGTGCTGTTAATAATTTTTGCAAGTTTATCGCATACAGAATACTTATGCTCGTCGTAATCAGTAAAATCAGTAAGAGTGTTCAAATTATCAGATAATTGTTCAACTGAATTCATACCGCTGAGTATTGTTATCACATTATCGTGTGACGCAACGAATCCCATTGCCCAATATGCATTTGATTTGCCGGGCATTTCTTTTTTGCAAAGTTTTTTTGCTTCGTTCGGCAAATCGGCAAGTTTTCCGCCGCGGACAGGTTCCATTACAATAACAGGAATGCCTGCATCGGTTAGCAACTTATATTGCGTTTTAGCGTTTTGATTTTCCCAATCGAGATAATTCATTTGAATTTGGGCAAAATCCCACTTGTGTGCAGCAATTATTTCCTTTAAGGAATCGATTGTGCCGTGAAAAGAAAAACCGATATTTTTAATTCTGCCTTCTTCCATTTTATTCAGCAAAAAATCGTATGCGCCGTATTCTTCGCACTTTTTAAAATTATCAGCATCAAGTGAATGGAGAAGATAAAAATCGAAATAATCAAGACCTGTTCTTTTAAGCTGATTTGAAAAGACTTTTTCCATATCCTCGGGACTGTCGCACATCCAAATCGGAAGCTTATCGGCAACATAGTATGAATCACGCGGATATTTTTTTAAAGCATGACCTACAAATTTCTCGCTTTTACCGCAATGATACATATATGCGGTATCATAGTAATTAACGCCGTTTTCATACGCAAAATCGACTATTTTTTGTGCCTTTTCATAATCAATATACGGGCTTGACTCGCGCTTTTCGCCCGATTTAACAGGCAAACGCATATTTCCCAAGCCAAGCCTTGAAATTTCGATATTTTTAAAAGCTTTTCTGTCAACCAAAATTGACACCTCTTTATTCCATAGTCCAGGTTGTTCCCTGTCTTGTATCCTTAAGTATAATACCTCTTGCCTTCAAATCGTCACGGATTTTGTCTGCGGTTGCAAAATCTTTATTTTTCTTTGCTTCCTGACGCTGTGCAATGAGTTTTTCGATTTCTTCGTCAAGGTCGTTTGATTTTCTGTTATATAAAATACCGAGAACAACGCAAAGCTCGTCAAAAATCTTTGCGGCGGTTTTGCATACATTTTCAGAAACCGACTTATCGAGGATTTTTGTATTAATATCCTTAACCAAATCAAACACTGCGGCGATACCGTCGGCTGTGTTCAAATCATCATCCATAGCGGTGATAAACTGCTCTCTTCTTGAATTGAGGGATTTAAGAATATCATCATCATCAGGAATATCGGAAGAAGCATTTTTGATTGCAAAGTCAAGTGACTCGCGGCAAGTATAAAGCCTGTCAAGCGCAGATTGGCACTGCTCGATAATATCAAGGCTGTAATTGATAGGTGAACGATAATGTGAAGAAATAAGGAAATATCTGATAACCTCATAGCCGTAAACATTAGCGATTTCGCGAACGGTTTTGAAGTTGCCGAGTGATTTGCTCATTTTTACATTATCAACATTGATATAGCCGTTGTGCATCCAATATTTTGAGAACATACATCCGTTTGCCGCCTCGGATTGAGCAATTTCGTTTTCGTGGTGCGGGAATACAAGGTCCTGACCGCCGCAGTGAATATCAATCGTTTTGCCGAGGTATTTTCTGTTCATAGCAGAGCATTCGATATGCCAGCCCGGTCTGCCCTTGCCCCACGGTGACTCCCAATAAGGCTCGCCCTCTTTTGCGGCTTTCCAAAGTGCAAAGTCAAGCGGGTCTTCTTTCTTTTCGCCGATAGCAATTCTTGCGCCGCTTTCAAGGTCATCAATAGGCTGATGCGAAAGTTTGCCGTATTCCTTAAACTTGAGAGTTCTGTAATAAACATCACCGTCAACGGCGTATGCATAGCCCTTGTCAATCAATGTTTTGATAATATCAATAATTTCATCAATATTCTCCGTTGCCTTCGGATGAACGGTTGCGTCCTTGAAATTCAAGCCGTGAGCGTCTGTCCAAAACTCTTTGATATATTTTTCGCTTACCTCTTCAAAGGAGATGCCCTCTTCGTTGGCTCTTTTGATGATTTTATCGTCAACATCGGTAAAATTCTGAACAAATTTTACATTATAGCCTCTGTATTCAAGGTATCTTCTGAGAACATCAAAAACGCAAAGCGGACGAGCGTTTCCTATATGAATATAGTTATAAACGGTAGGTCCGCAAGCGTAAATTTTAACTTCCTTTTCGTCAACGGGAACAAATTCTTCTTTTCTCCTTGACATTGTGTTAAAAATCTTCATTTTTAATCTCCTTCAATTTATTTACTTCTTTTTGTAATTCTTCGATTTTTGCTTCATTTTTCTTAATAGCGCTCATTATCGGGTCGGGAATGTTGATTTGGTCGAGATCGTCAACTCTCTCTCCGTCAATTCTAACAACCTCACCGGGTACACCGACAACGGTGCAGTTCGGCTCAACATCCTTGACTACAACGGCTCCTGCGGCAACCTTTGAATTTCTGCCGACAGTAATCGGCCCGAGGACTTTTGCTCCTGCGCCGATCATAACGCCGCTTTCAATCGTGGGGTGTCTTTTTCCAACATCCTTTCCTGTTCCGCCGAGTGTAACGCCCTGATAAATCATAACATCGTCGCCGACCTCGGCTGTTTCGCCGATTACAATGCCATGCCCATGGTCGATGCACACGCGTTTTCCGATTGTTGCACCGGGATGAATTTCAATTCCGGTCTTATGAGCCGAGCGTTGACTTATCCAACGAGCGATAAACGGCATATTATGGCGTAAAAACCATTTCGCCCTCTTATGAGCTCTTAACGCTTTAAAGCCGGGATATAAAAGAACGATCTCCAACGGTCCGTGAGCCGCAGGGTCATGGTCTATAAAACTTTGAATATCCTCTTTATAACTATTAAACATAACACATCTCCAAACAAAAATAAATCCTCTGTCGATACAATCGACAGAGGCAATAAACTACTGCGGTTCCACTCCGTTTTATACTTAACCACTTAAATGGCTTTGCCGATAACGGAGCATACCGTCCCGAAATACTGTTATTCCTCCGGGAAGCTCATAGGTGCATTTCGTCAATTGCCTTATGCGAAACTCACAGCACCGTTCGCTCTCTTTGATAAAGCGTAATTGATTACTTCTCCCAATCATTGCATTTATATTATACTTACATTATATACATTTTTTGTGAAAATGCAACTGTTATTTTGTTTTAATAAGGTACCAACCGTCTTTAGTGTATTTAAGTCCGCTGAGCAAAGTAACTGTTCCTACAATCCAAAATGCAATTGTACAATAAACGCCGAGCCAACTCGGAGCGTTAAATCCGCTTGATGCAATAACGGTTTCTCCGTCCTTTTCAAGAATTGCTAAAATCAAGAATGTGATACCGGTTGTTGACATTTGTAAAAATGTTTTAGCCTTACCAAACGCATTTGCAGCAATAATTTCGCCGTTTGATGCGGCAAGCATTCTCATTCCGGCGACAAGAAATTCCCTTGCCATCATAATCATAATAACCAAATCCGTTCTTATGCCGAGATTAATTTGAATAATAAAAGCGGCGAGGACAAGCGTTTTGTCGGACAATGGGTCCATTACCTTGCCGAAATCGGTGACAAGTCCCCTTTTTCTTGCAATAATTCCGTCTGCCTTATCACTCATACAAGCGACGAAATAAATAAGCAGTGCGGCAACCCAGTGATAGCGAAATTGAATATATGACGCTAAAAACAAAAACGGTATACAGCAAAATCTGAACACTGTTATTTTATTCGGTAAATTCATTCCACACACTCTCCTATTAAATCATATCCGTCATAATCGGTAATGAGGACATTACAAAATTCGCCGATCTTAAGTCGCTTATCAGCCGTAAAAATAATTCCGCTGTCGATTTCAGGCGAATCCATATATGAACGGCCAACATATTTTTCGCCGTCAAACGAATCAATAATAACATTATAAATATTACCTACCCTGCTCTTATTGCTATGCTCGGTAATTGTATATTGGATATCCATTAAAACTTCTTGACGGCGATTTTTAACATTTTCATCAATTTGATTATCCATATCAAAGGCAGGAGTATCTTCTTCCGGAGAAAATGTAAAGCAACCCATTTTGTCA
>CAVGLE010000074.1:0-9080 GCA_963630035.1 Mediterraneibacter torques | reverse complement strand
TCCACCAAATCAGCCGACGAAAACGATGACAAAGACGACGATAATGACGAGGAATAAAGTTGATTACGAGTCCGTGAAAAGCGGGCAATAAAAAACCTCCCACGGTAGAATAAAAACTACTGTAGGAGGTTTTATTATGCCAAGTAATGCAGTCATATAGGCAGTATGAAACAGAAATAATCGGAATGCACAGTCAAGGAAAGGCAAATTATAAATTTCTGTATGCCTGCAGGCTTTATATCAAATCTCTGTATTTATTTTTATATTCAAGCAATTCTTTTTCGGTTACATATCCGCTGAGTGCGCCGACTGCCGTAACTGCTTTGCCGCCTGTTATGTTTCCGAAAAGGACGCTTTCTTTAAGACTGTAATCGTGGAATATACCGTACATAAATCCTGCCAAAAAGGCGTCGCCTGCGCCTGTTGAGTCAACATTGTGAAATTCGTCAATGCTCTTAACAAAGAAATATTCGTCGCCGTCGATGCCTATACAACCGTCCTTGTCAACTTTTACAACAACTTTGTCAAAGTAACGCTTGAGTTTGTACGCCGCGTCTTTTGCATTGCTTTCACCGGTGATTTGCAGTGCCTCTTTTTGGTTCGGGGTATAGTAATCGGCAATTTCGAGATAATCGTTGTATTTCTCAAAGCTCATCTCGTCATCCCAGCCTGTGTCAAGCACAAGAATCGTGCCCTCGTCATGGAGCTTTCTGTATACATCCAAAAATCCGCCGAGTTGCATCATTGTGATTTTTGAGCCTTTTGCTATGCCGTAAAAAACTTCCTTTGCGTTATCGTCCGGTTCAATACTGCCTTTGCCGTATGTATAAAATGTTCTGTCGTGCGGCAGAATTATTGCCGAGGTAATATTAAGCGGAATTTTATCACCGGAATAAAGATTGGTCGGTGTTACATTGTTTTCTGCAAATTTTTTCTTCGCAAATTCTGAGAAAATGTCTGTTGAAAGTTCTGTTGCAATTCTTGTATTGATTCCAAGCCTGCCTAAATTAATAAGTGTGGCAGGCAAGCCGCCGCCCAATTGCAGGGTGAAATCTTTGCAATATAATTCTTCGCCGACACCGGCGAGTCTGTCAAATCCCTGATACAGTAAATCTACATTTGTTGAGCCTGCACCTGAAATGAAATCCATAATATGCTCCTTAAATATTTTTATAGTCGATTTTTTAACATTATAGTGCATAATGCTAAATATTTCAATATATTAAAGGACAAAATATAGTGTATCTTTTTTTCAAATTATGAAAATTTTTGTTGATATTATAACCATCAAGTGTTAAAATGTAAAATAGGTATTTTTGGGATATTTGACATTTTACCCGATTTTACATTCTATAAACAAGGAGGACATTAAATGGATAATTCAGTTAAAGAAACCGAAGCACGCAAAAGATTGCAATTATTGTTTGATGACGGCGTATTTACGGAAATTGACGCTTTCGCAAAAGATGCCGACGGCGAAATCGGCGTTGTTGCGGGATTCGGATGTGTAAACGGTGCCCCGGCTTATGCATTTTCACAGGATGTTTCTGTTAAAGGTGGTGCCATAACTGTTGCCCAATGTTCAAAAATATTAAAAGTATATGACTTAGCAACCAAAACAGGTTATCCTGTTGTAGGTTTTTACGATTCAAACGGAGTAAATCTTACAGAGGGTTTTGAGGTGCTTTCGGCATACGGAAATGTTGTAAAGGCATCTGCCGCTGTTTCAGGCGTTGTTCCGCAAATTTCCATTATCGCAGGCGCATGCCTCGGTGCACTTTCAGTAGTTGCCGAGATGGCAGATGTTGTTGTTGCAGTTAAGGATGCGGATCTTTATATCTCTGCACCAAACGATGTTACCGCAGATGATAATTATAAGGCAGGCAGCGTTGATATTCTTGCCGACTCATTAGAGGAGGCTGTTGCAAGTGTTAAAAATATTGTTGCACTTCTTCCTCAAAATAATATAGACACGCCTCAGTTTTTTAATTTCACAGCTCCGTCAACTGTTGCGGCTGATTCAATGAGCACAAACGATATCATAAAATCAATTGCCGATGAAAATTCAATTGTTGAAATTAAGTCCGGTTATGGCAGCAATCTTATAACCGCATTTGCAACCGTTGCCGGCGAAACGGTCGGATTTGTTGCTTTTGACGGCAAGCAAATTTGCCCACATTGTGCATATAAAGCAGAGGCAATGGTTAAACTTTGCGATGCATACAATATTCCGATTGTCACAGTGGCAAATGCGGACGGTATTATTAAAGAAGCCCAAGAGCAAATGCTTATCGCCGCCACTAAACTTACATCGGCTTATGCTACGGCTACTTGTCCGAAAATAAGCCTTATTACAGGTCAATCAATCGGCGGAGCATATGTAATGCTTGCAGGCAAGGGCGCAAATGCCGATTTGGCTCTCGCTTGGGATAATGCCGTTGCATCACCGCTTGGTGTTGATGCTTCTGTTGCATTCCTTTATAATGACAGACTTGCGGCAGGAGAAGACAGAATGGCGCTCGAAAGTGAGTATAAGCAAACAGTCGGTTCAGCATATGCCGCTGCCGCCTGCGGTGCAATTGACGATGTTTTTGCTCCGGCAGAAACACGAGAAAAGATTATTTGTGCACTTGATATGCTTGCAAGCAAGCGTGAGCTTACTATTGCGAGAAAACATTCCGTTAAATAATAAGTGATTTTCACTTTTAATTTTGTCACACCTTGTGCGGCTACAGCAAGGCTCTGTGATTATTAATTATTTTGTAGTCGGAAAGGTTAGCGAATTATTATGAAAAATTATACAATCACCGTAAACGGCACACCATACAATGTTACAGTTGAAGAGGGTGCAACTGCTACTGCTTCTGCACCTGCGGCAGCACCGGCACCGAATGCCGCTCCCGCAGCACCGGCACCTGTTCAGCAAGCAGCTCCTGCACCTGCAGCAACACCGGCACCGACTGCCGCTCCTGCAGACGGCACATCTGTTGACGCTCCTATGCCGGGCAACATTCTTGATGTTAAGGTTGCAAACGGCACAGCCGTTAAAGCAGGCGATGTTCTTGTAATCCTTGAAGCAATGAAGATGGAAAACGAAATCGTTGCTCCTCAGGACGGCACAGTAGTTGCTGTAAGCGTAGCAAAGGGTGACACTGTCGAGGCAGGTCAATCTCTCGTAACATTAGGCTAATTCAGAGGTGTATTAAATGGCTAAAATCGGTATTACAGAAACTGTTTTGCGTGATGCTCATCAGTCATTGATTGCAACCCGTATGAGAACAGAGGAGTTTGTCGATATTCTTCCTCAAATGGACAAAATCGGCTATCACTCGCTTGAATGCTGGGGCGGTGCAACATTTGACTCTTGCCTTCGTTTCTTAAACGAGGATCCGTGGGACAGACTTCGCACAATCAGAAAAAAATGTCCTAACACAAAGCTTCAAATGCTTTTCAGAGGTCAAAATATGCTCGGCTACCGTCACTACAGCGACGAGGTTGTTGATTATTTTGTTAAAAAGAGTATTGATAACGGTATCGACATTTTAAGAATTTTCGATGCATTAAACGATGTAAGAAACCTTCAAACCGCAATCAATGCCGCAAATAAATACGGCGGACATGTTCAGGCGGCTATTTCCTACACAACAGGTCCTGTATTTGATATTGATTACTATTGCAACTATGCAAAGCAACTTGAGGATGCAGGTGCCGCATCAATTTGTATTAAGGATATGGCAGGTCTTTTGACTCCTTACGGAACATATGACCTTGTTAAAGCTCTTAAAGAAACAGTTAAAATTCCTATTCAGCTTCATACTCACTATACCTCCGGTCTTGCATCCATGGTTCTTCTCAAGGGTATAGAAGCAGGCGTTGATGTTATCGACACAGCAATGTCTCCGCTTGCAATGGGTACTTCTCATCCGGCAACCGAATCTATGGTAGCCGCTTTGCAGGGCACAGAGTATGATACAGGTCTTGACCTTAAAGCTTTGACTGAAATCAGAGATTTCTTTGCACCGCTTCGTCAAAAATATCTTGACGAGGGCTTGCTTGATCCTAAAATGCTCGGCGTTGATGCAAACACATTGCTCTATCAGGTTCCGGGCGGTATGCTTTCAAACCTTAACAGCCAACTTAAGCAGGCAGGCAAAGAAGATCAACTTGAGGCTGTATTGGCAGAGGTTCCGCGTGTTCGTAAGGATGCAGGATATCCTCCGCTTGTTACACCGTCTTCACAAATCGTAGGCACTCAAGCTGTATTCAACATTATAACAGGCGAAAGATATAAAATGGTTACAAAGGAATTTAAGGATCTTGTTGCCGGCAAATACGGCAAATCTCCTTGTCCGATTGACCCTGAATTTCAAAAGAAAATCTGCGGTGATGAAGAGATTATCACTTGCCGTCCTGCCGATCTTCTTAACGATACAATCGAGCAGTTCAAAAGCGAAATTGCAGAGTATTATGAGCAGGAGGAAGATGTTCTTTCCTACGCTCAATTCGGTCAAGTAGCCGTTAAATTCTTCCAACAGAGAAGAGATAAAAAATACGGACTTGACGGCAAGCATGACGATATAACAAATAAGGTTCATCCCGTGTGATGCTTGATGATGAAACGGCATTGTCGATTTTCGACAATGCCGTTATAATGTTGTTTGGAGAATATATGACACAAAGTGATTATTGGAACAGTGTCGCCGATTCTGTTGAGTTTACACTTCCGCTTAATTACGGCAACTTTTCAAAATTTGTTGATAAAGGCGATTTAATTGTCGATTTGGGATGCGGTTACGGCAGAACGGTGAACGATTTATATTGTTTGGGATACAACCGTGTTATAGGAATCGATATCTCTCAAAAAATGATTGAGCGCGGAAAAAATCAATTTCCGTTTCTTGATTTACGCTTTTCTCAAAACGGAATATGTGATATTAAGGCTGACAGCGTCGACGCTGTCTTGCTTTTCGGTGTTTTATCATCAACTCCTTTTGAACGCGAGCAGAAAATCCTAATCGGCGAGGTTGACAGAATTCTCAAAAAAGGCGGAATTGTGTATGTAAGCGACTCTTTAATCGCAAAAGATTTGCGCAATGCAATGCGATATAAAAAATTTGAAGATAAATACAATTGCTACGGCATTTTTGAAAACGATGACGGCGGCGTTTTTCGCCATTATACAGAGGAAAATATCAATTCGTTGTTTTCTCGATATGAAAATCTGTTTTTTGAAAAAGTAAAATCAAAGGGCTCTGATGGCTATATAACTAACGAATTTTATGCTTTTTACAAAAAATAAAAAATATATATAATTTTTTTATGCAACACTCCTTGACGGCGTGTTGCTTTTAATTTAAAATAGAGATATTGAATAATGTTTCTGTATTTAATCTAAAGGGGTAAAAATGAATATATTGATTTTCGGCGGAACGGGCTTGCTCGGCTCAGCCGCCGCACAGATTTTTGTTGACAGAGGTCACAATGTTAAAACCGTCGCCTCGCCTCGTATACCAAAAGGGGCAAAGTTGCCCGATGAAATGCAAATTGTTTACGGCAATTTTCTCGAAATATCGGATATAGAACTTGAAAATCTTATGACAGAGGCAGATGTGTTTGTATTCGCCGCAGGTGTTGACGAAAGGGCAGAGTTTTCACCTCCGGTGTACGATGCGTACAAAAAATATAACATAGACCCGATTGACAGATATTTAAGCTTTGCGAAAAAATGCGGTGTTAAGCGCTGTGTAATACTCGGTTCGTATTTTGCGTGGCTTGCAAAAAAACAGCCGCAAATGCAATTGCAACTAAAGCATCCGTACATAAAATCCCGTCTTGAACAGGAGGAGGTCGCATTTAAGTATGCGGATGGGGATATGGCTGTCGCTGTCCTGGAACTTCCGTATATTTTCGGTATTCAACCGGGCAGAAAGCCCGTTTGGACTATATTGGCAGAGCAACTTAAACGCTTTGAAAAAATGCCGTTTACGCTTTATCCTCGTGGCGGTACGGCAATGATTACAGTTCGCCAGGCAGGTGAGGCTATAGTCGGTGCGGCTGAAACTGCAAATGGCGCAAGATCATACGGCATCTCGTGTTATAATATGACATGGCGCAGAATGCTCAAAATTGTGTATTCTGCACTTTACGGTGACGACAATCGAATTATTCTCGATTGCCCTACATCGGCATTTAAACTTTTCGGTATGACTATGCGCAAACAGTATGCCGAAAGGGGAATAGAGCCGGGAATCGATCCTGTCGGTCTTGCAGACATTATGGACAAAAGACTTTTTATTCCGACAGATGAGGCAAAAGAACTCGGATGTACACCAGATGAAATAGAAAAAGCAATTTTTGATTCAATGATGCTTGCCAAGGACTCGATTGATGGCAAAGTTGATTTGATTTCTATGACGCCCAAGGGCTGATAAAGGGGATATTTATGGGTAATGTAAGAACTTATTCTAAAAAAGAAGCGGCTTTGTATTTAACCGGTATGTTCGGTCAAAATATGATTTACAATGTCGTCGCTACGGGACTTTACTACTATTTTCAAAATGTAATTTGCCTGAATGCCGTTGCACTCGGCTGGATTTTTGCAATCGCAAGAGTTTGGGACGCAATCAATGACCCGATGATGGGTGCAATTGTTGACAAAACGCATACAAAATGGGGCAAATGCAGACCGTATTTGCTGTTTGCTCCGCTCGTTATCTGCATAATAACATGCCTCGCTTTTTTAAACGGCGACTATGCAGCCGCAAAAGCTGACAGAAACTCAATGAAAATGTTTTTGATTACAGCGTGGGCGGCGATTTCGTATATTCTTTGGGGTATGAGTTATACTGTCGGTGATATTCCTATTTGGGGTATTATAAGCCGTATGAGTGAAGATGAGAATGACAGAGCTAAACTTATCTCGCTTTCAAGAATTATTGCGTCAATCGGAGCGGCAGTTGTTGTTGTTTCAATTATTGCGCTCTCACAGGCGGCAAATAAGGCATTCGGGGAGGATGATAATGCTCAAAAAGGCTTTATTATAGTCGGAATGGCAATAACAGTTATTGCTTCTCTTCTGTTTGAATGTGCCGGGTTGGGCGCACGCGAGCGTGTTCCGGCTTCTGAAGAACACAAAACGATGAAAGAAAGTTTTGCCCTTATGTGGAAGTGCAAGCCATTTAGGAGAATTTTGATAAGCGGCGTTTTGCGTGCACCTCTTCAGCTTATGATGACAATAATTATGACATTATTCTCATATTATTATTGCAGTGGTGACCTTACAACCGCTTTTACTGATATGAGTAAGTTTATTACCGTTGTATTTGTCGGCGGCGGTTTTTTCATCGGTCAGTTTGCCGCAATGGTTGTCTGCCCGATATTAATGAAAAAACTTGATGTAAAAACTATTTACAATTCAACCGCATTTACATCTGTTCCGATGATATTGCTTTTTGTAACATACCTGATTGCACCCGAACGCTTGGGTCAGCTCAATTGGGCTGCTGTTGACGGATTTTTACTCCTCCTTTCGGGCGTAGGATTCGGAACAGTTAATGTTTGTCAATCCGTTATGATTTCGGATTGTATCGATTATGAAGAATATAACAGCGGTTACAGACCCGACGGCGTATTTTTCTCCGGTCAAAGCTTTATCACAAAGTTTTCCGCCGGCGTTTCTTCGCTTATCTCCGGCTATGTTCTCGGTGCAGTCGGCTATACCGATTCAAATATTGACGCCATGAACAAAGCGCTTAAGGCAGGCAAAGTGTTTGCAGTTGATTATCAGCAATATTCAAAGACAATGTGGTTTTTGATTACAATTCCGCCTGCAATCGGTATGGTAATATCGATAATTCCCACCGTTAAATATGAAATTACAAATAAGAGTCATCAAAAAATGCTTTCAGTACTTGTCGAAAGACATACAGAAATGGAAAAGCAGTTGAATGACGGAAAGGATGCTTAATGGCATTACAATTTAAAAACGGAAAATTCAGAGTTCTTATGATAGCCGACACGCAGGAGGGGACTAAGGTCAGCTCAGACACCTTAAAGTTGATAGATTCCGCGCTTGATCGAGCACAACCCGATTTTGTCGTTTTCAGTGGCGACCAAATTTGGGGCAAGCGCAAATTTAAAGGCAATAAGGATGAGGTTAAAAGAGTTTTGAATGAACTTTGCGAGCCTGTTATTTTACGGAAAATACCTTTTGCAATATGCTTTGGCAATCATGACAGGCAGGTAGGCCTTTCAAACGCTGAGCAGTTTGAAATTTATAAATCATTTGATTATTTCATAGGCGAAAGTGAAAACGGCGTTGACGGCGTGGGAAACCAGTGCCTTGAAATTAAAGAAGGCGATGATGTTAAATATCTGATTTATTTGATTGATAGCCATTCCAACTTAAAAATCGGCTATGACGCAGTACATGAAAATCAGATCGAATGGTATAAAAATACAAGAGATTCATATGAAGAAAAGTTTGGAGCAACTGTTCCGTCACTTGTGATTCAGCATATACCGGTGTGTGAAATTTTCAGCCTTTTAAAACGCGTTAAGCGCACTAAAAAAGGCTCTGTTCGCGGATTCCGAACACATGACGGCGAATATTTTGTTTTAAATAAAAACAGAGTAAACGACAATGGTTTTATGCGTGAGTCACCGGCGGATCCTCAGATGAATACCGGTGAGTTTGACGCGCTTAAGGAAAAAGGCGAGGTTAAGGGATTGTTTTTCGGACACGATCACAATAATTCTTTTAACGGCTTTATTGACGGAATCAATGTCGGTTACACCCAGGGCGCAGGATTTAATGTTTACGGCCCCGGTCTTGACAGAGGCGTCCGTGTGATTGATTTGTTTACTGACGGAACGCTTGATACATACGATATGAGATATAGGGATATTGTCGGCAAAAAAGTTGATCATCCGCTTAAATACGCATTTTTGCAGCTTTGCCCGACAAACACATTCGATGCTGTTGTTCGCATTACAAAAGCATTTGCCGCAATAGCCGCAATTCTTGTTATTATATTAATATTAATGATGTTTAAGTAATTAGGTAGAAACAGGTATAATAT
>CAVGLE010000073.1:0-9326 GCA_963630035.1 Mediterraneibacter torques | reverse complement strand
CGGTTTGACCGGTCTGCCGAATGCTACGCCTCGCTGCTTTGCGGCCTTTATCCCTTCTTCCTGCCTTTTGCGTATATTATTGCGTTCATTTTCCGAAACAAAGGACAGAACCTGCAAAACAATATCCGCTATGAAAGTTCCCATCAGATCTTTATACTGCCTTGTGTCTAAAAGCGGCATATCAATAACCATAATATCAACTTCCATTTCTTTCGTTAAAATTCGCCACTGATCCTGAATCTCTCTGTAGTTACGGCCAAGCCGATCGATTGCTTTCACATACAGCAAATCGCCCTTTTGCAGTTTTGTCAACATATTCATATAACTCGGACGATTGAAATCCTTGCCGGATTGTTTATCAATAAAAATATTTTGTTCGTTTAATCCAAGACCTTGCATTTCAAGCATTTGCCTTGCCTCGTTTTGATCTACTGCCGAAACTCTGACATATCCGTATTCAGCCATCCTGCTCACCTCCTCATAACAAGCAAATATCCCTGCGGCCACTTAAGTAAAAGAAAAGCAGATAATACCGCGTAAACGATACTATCTGCTCATTTGTTTAATTGGGATTATATGAACTCCGGGCTTATGCCACTTTCTCACAATATCATTATATCACATTACTCTTTGCTTGTCATTGGCATATCTATGCCAAATTTGTGCCATTTGCAAATGAATCTGTAAGCTAAACACTGTGATTGCTAAAAACGGCAGCTTGCACATCCGCCGGCCGAGTCGGCAAAAGTGTCCGTTTTGGTATCTGTATTTATGCTGTCAATAAATTCTTTTATCCGACCGACGCCCGCATAAATTACAGTTTCCTCGCCGTAAGCGACAAGTGACGGAGCTTGTTTCAAACCGAGTCTCTTTGCGTCATCCTCATAATCTTCCACATCGCGCACCTCAAAATCAATGCCTGCTGCTTCCAGAACGGGCTTTATAAGCCGGCAGTTAGGACAGGTTGCTGTTGTATAAAGTTCAAAGCGTCCCGGGAGAGAGGGGGCTTTCTTTTCCGCAATATGTGCTTCCGGGACTGATTCCGAACCGACGCGGTATGTTTTTCTGTCTGCAAATTCCTGACTTTTTCCGTCATTCCAGTTCTGTACCGGACGGTAATAGCCGGTAATACGGCTGTAGACCTCTGTCTTTTTGCCGCAGGTCGGGCAAACGCTTTGCTCGCCTTTCAGATAACCGTGGTTTGCGCAAACCGAATAAGTTGGAGACAGGGTATAGTAAGGCAGCTCGTAATTTTCCGCAATCTTTTTGACCAAGGCCGCCGCCGACTGCCAATCGGGCAGCTTTTCGCCAAGGAAGGTATGGAACACTGTTCCGCTTGTATAAAGCGGTTGAAGCTTGTCCTGTATATCCAGTGCCGAGAAAACATCCTCTGTATAGCCCACAGGCAAATGACTCGAATTAGTATAATACGGCGTGCCGTTCTCGTTTGCGGTAATGATGTCCGGATAGCGAGCTTTGTCATGCTTTGCCAGACGGTATGCTGTGGATTCCGCAGGTGTAGCCTCCAGATTATACAAATCACCGTATTGCTCCTGATAATCGGAAAGCTTTTCTCGCATATGGTTAAGCACACGAACCGCAAAATCCTGCGTTTCGGTATGGGTTAAATCCTTGCGAAGCCATTTCGCATTTAAGCCGGCTTCGTTCATTCCCACCAGACCGATTGTAGAGAAGTGGTTGTCGAATCCGCCGAGATAACGCTTAGTGTACGGATACAGCCCTGCGTCCATCAGTTTTTCAATCGTTGTGCGCTTGATTTTTAAGCTGCGCGCAGCAATATCCATAAGATTATCAAGACGTGCAAAGAAATCCGCCTCATCCGCAGCAAGGTACGCAATCTGCGGCATATTGATTGTTACTACGCCGACAGAACCGGTAGACTCGCCGCTGCCGAAGAAACCGCCGCTTTTTTTGCGAAGCTCACGAAGATCCAGTCTCAGGCGGCAGCACATACTGCGAACATCTGAAGGTTCCATATCGGAGTTAATATAGTTAGAGAAATAAGGGGTTCCGTATTTTGAGGTCATCTCAAAGAGCAAGCGGTTATTTTCCGTTTCGCTCCAGTCAAAATTCTTTGTAATCGAATAGGTCGGTATGGGATACTGAAATCCCCTGCCCTCTGCGTCTCCTTCAATCATAACTTCGATAAAAGCCTTATTTATCATATCCATCTCAGTCTTACAGTCACCGTATGTAAAATCCATCTGCTTTCCGCCGACAATACACGGCAAATCTGTCAGATCGGGAGGCACGGTCCAATCAAGCGTTATATTGGTAAACGGAGCCTGCGTACCCCAGCGGCTCGGTGTATTAACACCAAAAATAAAGCTTTCGATACAATGCTTTACTTCGGTATAGCTTAAATTATCCGTGCGGACAAACGGAGCGAGATAGGTGTCAAAGCTTGAAAAAGCCTGTGCCCCCGCCCATTCGTTCTGCATGATGCCGAGGAAGTTCACCATCTGATTGCAAAGTGTTGCAAGGTGCTTTGCCGGTGCACTTGTAATCTTTCCGGTAACACCTCCGAGACCTTCCGAAATGAGCTGTTTTAAGCTCCAGCCGGCGCAGTAGCCCGTCAGCATAGAAAGGTCGTGAATGTGCATCTCGGCATTTCTGTGTGCATTTGAAACAGCCTCGTCATATATTTCACTGAGCCAGTAATTTGCCGTAATCGCACCGGAATTGGATAATATCAGTCCTCCGACGGAATAGGTAACGGTAGAATTTTCTTTCACGCGCCAGTCTGACACTCGCAGATAGTCGTCTACCAGCTTTTTGTAATCCAGCATGGTGGAACGAATTTCACGCAGCTTTTCACGGTTTTTACGGTACAGGATATACGCCTTTGCCACGGGTGCATAGCCTGAGCGCTGCAAAACAGTCTCCACACTGTCTTGGATGTCCTCCACATTGATTTCGCTATTCATTACCTTTACTGCAAAATCAGCCGTTACCTGAAGCGTAAGAAGATTAATAACATCGGGGGTGTGCGGCGTGTTTGTTGCGTCAAACGCTTTGGTGATGGCGGTTGAAATTCGTGCAAGGTCAAATTCGGTAAGCCTGCCGTCTCTTTTTCTTACTTTGTACATATTTTATCGCTCCTTTACAGCCCGCGAATGCGGGTATTTGGTATATATGGAAGGACTGCGTTTTCAAGCTGCGTCATTTCCTCCGGCGAAAAAGGTTTCAGCCCCTTGCAGGGAACATTGTCGGAATCAACAAACTGCTGTAAAAAATATCTTTTTGCTCCTTTCAGCCATAACCCGATATCCTTCATATCATTTAAGGTGTGCAGCGGTTGGCACACAGTAGTACGAAATTCATAATCAATATTTCCGTTCATCAAAAGATAAACGCTTTCTTTAACCTGTGGCAAAACCTCTGCACCGCAGGTTTCATTGTAATGCAGCCGGCTGTTTTTTATATCCATAGCTACATAGTCGATAAGTTTTTCATCAATAAGCTTTTTCAGCATTTCCGGATTTGTTCCGTTGGTGTCAAGTTTAACCGAAAAGCCTTTTTTGCGGACGGATTTCATCAGTTCAGGAAGATCGGAAGAGAGCGTAGGCTCTCCGCCGCTTATGCAGACGCCGTCTATTTTTCCGACTCTTGAGTCAAGAAATTTCATAAGCTCACTCTGCGAAATATTTTCAGCCGCATATTTGCCGGAAATCAGTTCTGCATTATGGCAATACGGGCATCGCAGGTTACAGCCTGAGAGAAATACCGTACAGGCAACCTTGCCCGGATAATCCAGCAAAGATAATTTTTGAATTCCGGCAATATTCATAATGTTCACTCTTTTCTGTACCATACAAATATATAATACTATATATAGTGCTAAATGTCAATACCTAATACTATATATAGGATAAATTTATGATAGTTTTTCATTAGCATCCGGAATGTTTTTTTGTTTTTTCATTCTTACAGTCCGGGCAGATTCCCTCAAACAGAATCCTGTGTCTGAGTACGGTGTAACCGGTCATATTTGCCACTTTCCCATTCGGTTCGGCATTATAGTCAAACGGAATATCAATCACCTTTCCGCATTGAATACAGATGATGTGATAATGAAGTTCGGTACGCAAATCATATCTGTCCGCACCCGGCACTTTGATATGCAATATCTCGCCGTCCTCCGAAAGACAGCTTAAATTCCGGTATACCGTACCCTGACTGACCTTGCTGTCAATCGCGTGAACCTCCTCATAGATTTGGTTGGCGGTCGGATGGTCGGTATGGTTTCTGACCGTTTCCAGAACAAGTCTGCGTTGTTTGGTCTCTCTGTGTTTTATCATTATGCATAAGCTCCTTGAATTTTATGATAACTTTATCATACCATCATAATGCAAAAAAATCAACTCCGTTCATCAAGCGAAACATACGGTCTCGCCGCCGCAACCGACACATACGCCGGACGGATAATTTTACCGGCGTTGATGATTTCCTCAATCCGGTGTGCGCTCCAGCCTGCAATTCTTGCCATTGCAAAAAGAGGAGTGTACAGTTCCTCCGGAAGATTCATCATAGAATAGGCAAATCCGCTGTAAAAATCAACATTCGGACTCACACCCTTATAGATTTTGCGGCGTTTTCCGATAATATCGGTTGCAAGCCGCGCAACGCTGTTATACAGCTCATATTCGTCGGTGCGTTCCTTTTCCCACGCAAGATAGCCGACGTGTTTTTTGAATATCTCCGCACGGGGATCCGACAGGGAATATACCGCGTGACCAATACCGTAGATAAGCCCCGTCCTGTCAAATGCCTCTTTTTCGAGGATTTTACTAAGATAGGCGCTCAGCTCGTCATCATCCTTCCAGTCTGACACATGAGCCTTAATGTCCTCAAACATATCGTGTACTTTTATATTCGCACCGCCGTGTCTCGGACCTTTAAGAGAGCAGAGCGACGCCGCTATTGACGAATAGGTATCCGTACCCGATGAGGTTACAACATGCGTTGTAAAAGTTGAGTTATTTCCACCGCCGTGCTCCGCATGAAGCACAAGCGCCATATCCAAAAGCATTGCCTCAGCCTTTGAATACTGCTGATCGGGACGGAGGAGGAGCAGTATGTTTTCCGCAGTCGAAAGGTTTTTGTCGGGATGACCAATATACAGCCCCTTTTTTCTTATGTAATGGTTATATGTCTGATACGCATAGACCATAAGCTGCGGAAAATTTGCGATAAGTTGTACGGACTGACGCAAAACATTCGGTACAGACAAATCATTTGCGTTTTTGTCATACGAATAAAGCGTCAGCACGCTGCGTGCAAGTGAGTTCATAATATCCTTGTTCGGAGCCTTCATCACAACATCGCGTACAAAGTTACGGGGCAGCTTTCTGCTGTCCGCAAGCAGAGCATTAAAGTTTTTCAGCTCTGCGGCATTCGGAAGTTCGCCGAACAACAGAAGATAAACCGTTTCCTCAAACCCAAACCGTTCGTCCTTGAGAAACCCTTCAACAATATCATTTATGTCAATGCCTCTGTAATAAAGTTCACCGAGACACGGAACGCTTTTTCCGTCTATAATTTTTGACGAGTTAATGGTGGAGATTTCCGTAAGCCCGGTTACAACGCCTTTTCCGTTTAAATCTCTTAAGCCTCTGTTTACATGATGTTTTTCATAAAGCGTTTTATCTATTACTCCGTTTTGTGTGCATTTTTCAGACAATGCAATAATCTCCGGTGTAACTTCCGAAAAGTTTTTTGCCGCCATATCGTCATCTCCTTCTTATAAAAAATTGCGGGATTTATTTTTATCAATAAATCCCGCACAAGCTTATCGGCCCGTTAAACCGAGCCTGCGTATCAGCCCTGTTTTTTGTATCCGCATTTGGGGCATACGCCGTTTTCGTTAAGCGCTATTCCGCAGAGCGGGCAGCGGTCAATATTTAACCGGGACTCATATTCCTCCGACGCAGCATTTACGCCGCTTGTAAAAGTAAGCTTTACAATATTGAGCTTATCTTTCAAAAGGTCATATACAATTTTTATCATACCCTCAACCGTCATGGTTTCCTTCGTCACAACTAATCGGCAATCCGGATATGCGGTTGCAAGTTCTGTCTTGAAAGCCGGACCTTTCATCACATTGTTCGGTGTGCCGTCTTTAATGCCCTGTTTTTCGTAAACCTCCAGCACCGCCGGCAAAAGAGGATCGTCCTCGCGCAATATAAGCGCATGATCGAAGTTCTTTAAGACATTCCACGCTGTTTTTTGAATTTCGTTACAGGGGAACACCATGTTAACGCCATCGTTGACCGTCCCCTCGACTTCAATGGTCAAAACCCCCGTATGTCCGTGCAGATATTGTGCTTCTCCGCGGAACCCGTAAAATCTGTGTGCATATTGCAGCTCAAGTTTTGTGATACTTCTCATAATTGACCTCCCTTTCACATTTATTTTTCTTTTTACTTATGTCTTCAGCCGTTTACATTCGGGCGTGTAAAAGCTTTCGGATTGCAGTCGGGAAAATAGCTGTATTTTCTTCTTTCCCCGCCGGTCTCCCACAGCCCGTGCAGATTGCAGTAGGCAAATACCGCCTCAACCACATCGCCCTCGCAGATTGCAAAGCTCACGCATGGCTCTCCCGAAGGACACAGTTCCTTGCGCTGATTGCCGTATTTGGTCTGAAGTGAAATCCATTCAATGTGGTGTTCCTCGGTCATCGGATGAAGGATTGAGCCAATCTCGACCGTCACAATGCCGTCCTTAACAGCATAAACCGGGATATGCTTTTCCGGCGACGCGTCAATCACGCCCGGGATTACTTCGCGCATTTCCTCCCCGCAACAGGTAATCGGAAATCCGCTGTCCCTGACGAAAGCAATAATGTTTCCGCAATGACCGCACTCGTAAAATTGTTGTTTCATACCGGGATCCCTCCTTTACATTGGTTCAAAATCTGCGGCTCCGTGCTTGCAGACAGGACATATATAGTCCTCCGGAAGTGTATCGCCCTCATACACGTATCCGCATATTCTGCATACAAAGCCTTTTTTCTTTTCGGGTTTCGGCTTGATATTCTTTTGGTAAAACCCGTATGTCATTGTTTCTGCGTCCGACAGTATACCTGCCTCCGTAACGCTGCCGATAAACATAATATGCGTACCCAAGTCGATTTTCTTCTCAACCGATACCGATATATATGCGTCAGTGTACTCCCTAAGAATACAGAGTCCGTTTGCACTTCGTTTTATATCGTATCCGGCAAGCTTATCGGCATTCCGTCCGCTTTGGTATCCGAAATTTTTAAACACCGCAAACGGCGTATCCTCCGACAGGCAGTTTATATTCATTTTTGCGGTCTTTTGGATGATGTCACAGGTATAGTTCTGCTTACTGACAGTTACGGCAACCCTCTGCGGCGTGCTTGTGACCTGAAGCGGAGTGTTGACAATACAGCCGTTATCCTTTGTCCCGTCATTGGTCGTAAGACAGTAAAGCCCATACTGAATCCGAAATAATGCAGACGGATCTGTTGCAGTGTTCGTATATTCCATGACAACCTCCGTTAATAATTTTCGGCGTGAATTTCAAAATAGCTCTGCGGATGGCTGCAGGCCGGACATACCTCGGGTGCTTTTTCGCCTACCACGATATGGCCGCAGTTGCGGCATTCCCAAACCTTAACATCGCTCTTTTTGAATACTTCTGCCGTTTCGACATTTTTTAAGAGTGCGCGGTAGCGTTCCTCATGGCGCTTTTCAATTGCGGCAACAAGGCGGAACTTTTCCGCAAGTTCGTGAAAGCCTTCTTCGTCGGCGACCTTTGCAAAGCCGTCGTACATATCCGTCCATTCGTAGTTTTCGCCTTCAGCGGCGGAAAGCAGATTCTCAGCCGTATCGCCGATTCCCGAAAGCTCCTTAAACCAAAGCTTTGCGTGTTCCTTTTCATTCTCGGCCGTTTTTAAGAACAACGCCGCAATCTGCTCAAAGCCCTGTTTCTTTGCGACGGAGGCAAAGTATGTATACTTGTTGCGTGCCTGTGACTCTCCGGCAAATGCCTCCATCAGGTTTTTCTCGGTTCTTGTTCCTGCATACTGATTCGTTTTCATCGGTATCGACTTCCTTTCCGTCTTTAATTTTATTTTTAGGAATAGTTCCTAATAAGATTATATATTATAAATTGCAACTTGTCAAGAGGACCAAGCCAAATTATCACATTTATCCTCTAAATTCAGCGTTGTGCACAACGGTTTCTGTTCATTCTATACATTACCAAAAATATAAGCACAGAGGTATACAATCAGAGATTTAACAGATGTTCCTTTTGCCGAATCTTAACCGAAAACATATTGACTGTCAAAAAAATTCGTATTATAATATACGTATATATCAGCAAATGAAGGAGGAATCAAAATGTTAAAAAAAGCAGCATTAACCGCAGCCATACTGCTGAGTCTTTCGGCAAATGTTTTTGCGTCTGCGAATATTTTATATTGTAATACAGACTATGACTATACAGGCAACAGTTGTATAGTTGCCTGCAATTCGCAGACAGGTACGGTAATACCGCTTTCGGGAACACTGAATGATGGAGAAGTATACGCTTATGCACCAAGCACGAAAGAAATTGTTCCGGCTAAAGTTGAAACGGTCGAATTTTCTGATATTCCGGAATATGAGGGAATGTTTGCAGCAGAAATGAGTGCACGGAAGATAATGGTCGGGAATGGGGACGGAACATTTGCACCGGAGCGTGTACTGACGCGCGCGGAAGCTGCCGCTGTCTTTTCAAGACTTTTTTCTGTTGATCCGAAAGACGGAGCGTCATACTTTGAAGATGTGCCGGCAAACAGCTGGTTTGCCCCGTATGTAACAGCGCTTTGCGATTGCGGTGTTTTCAAAAAAGAAAATCTTTTTAATCCAGACAGTGTTGTGACGCGTGAACAGTTTATATCTATGATGCACCGTATGCTCAGTGATATAGGATATATAAAAAGCAAAGGTTCGTTTGACTTTGCAAATAACGCTGACGCCGGTCTTGTGTCCGATTACGCAAAAGAAGCGTATGCGGACATGAAAGCCAACGGCTACCGGCTCATAGAAGACTATTACAAAACAGAGAATGTCGGCGAAGAAATTGTTGATTATTATAATTTTGCACCGCAAAACGGACTTACAAGAGATGAGTGTGCACAGTACATATACGATTTCATAAATCAATTCTTTGCTGCCAATGCACCCGCTATCCGCCGTGCCGACGCACCGGATGTTGATATTCCCGTGCTCGACGGCTCGACTTCCACATATGCGATTACGCAAAACATCTACAACCGATACTACAAGAAT
>CAVGLE010000072.1:0-9532 GCA_963630035.1 Mediterraneibacter torques | reverse complement strand
GAATGTGTAAAGGATATTTATTCATACGAAGAGGCAGCCGCTTTTTGGAAATTCGTGCAATTTGTTTTTTATAAGCAGTGGAACGAATTAAAAGCGTACGCAAACAGAAAAGGCATTGCGATTATTGGCGATATGCCGATTTATGTTGCAATGGACAGCGTCGATGTTTGGTCAAACCTCCCTATGTTTTTAATCGACGAAAAAACGCTCAAAGTTGAAAAAGTTGCGGGTGTTCCGCCTGATTATTTCAGCGCCGACGGTCAGCTTTGGGGCAATCCGATATACGATTGGGCGGCTATGAAAAAGGACGGATATTCCTGGTGGATTTCAAGGCTTTCGCATGCATTAAAAACATACGACACCGTAAGAATTGACCATTTCAGAGCGTTTGCGTCATACTGGGAAATTCCGGCAGACAGCAAAACCGCAAAAGTCGGCGAATGGGTCGACGGTCCCAAAATGGATTTGTTTAACAAAATTTTTGACGCACTCGGCAGTGACGCTCCGATTATCGCAGAGGACCTCGGCGTTTTCGGCGACGATGTTGTCAAACTGCTTGAGGATACGAAATTCCCCGGAATGAAGGTAATTCAGTTTGGCTTTGACCCGAATTCCGACAGTTCACATTTGCCGCACAACGCCGCAGCGAACTCAATAAATTATGTCGGCACGCACGACAATAATACGATTTTGGGCTGGCTTTGGGAGGCCGATGAGTCCGAACGCGCGTTTGCACTCGATTATTGCCATTTCAGGGGCGACAATTGGGGCGAGGGCGGATATTATTCGGCATCGTGCCGCAGTATAATCGAGGCGGTATGGCAAAGCGCGTCAAATGTGACAATCATTGCACTTCAGGATATGTGCGGATTCGGTTCGGACGCAAGAATGAACATTCCCGGTGTGCCCGAAAAAAATTGGCGATTCAGAACAACAAGAGACACAATCGACAGTATTGACAGCGAATATTTCAAAAAAATAAACGCTCTTTACAGGCGAATGTATCCCGTGTTTGACAAATAACAATCAAACGGCAGTGAAGCGATTCAAACCTCACTGCCGTTTTTATATTTTTTGAGTTTATCAATAATTTATGTAGCAAAGATTAAGCGTTTTCGGTTCAACCTTAAAACAAAGTTCATTATAGTCAAAATTTTCGCCGTCGCAATTGCCGAGGAGAGCAGAGCCGTCCTCCATCCAAATTTTGCCCGATTTAACATAGCCGTTATGAAAAACTTCACCGCATGTTTGTTCGTTTGCAGTGCCGTTTGAATATTTCGGCACAAGCGGAAGTGCACGCGGAAGCGATAAACCGTCTACAAGCGCAAAATCAAGTAATCCGTCATCAAGGACTGAGTTCGGTGCAGGACAGAATCCGCCGCCGTAATAGCTCGCGTTGCATATTGCAAAAAGCGCATAATCCTTGTTTTTTTCGACCATTCTGTACTCTTCGCCGGTGTCCTTATTGACGCAGGTTATATCAAAACTGATATTGTAATGAAGCGGTTGCAAAAGCACGGGAACAACAGCGATATTATACGCATTGTGACCCAAAAAAGGAAGCCGTCCGGCAATTTTTCTGCCGATGGTTTCAACCTTTGTGTCAAGCCCGAAAGACATAACATTTATGCATTTTTCGCCGTTATAATCAATCAAATCAATCGGCTTAACATCGTATCTCGGCTTACCGTTATAAAGTCCGAACGCCTTGATAACATTTTCAACATTAATGTTTTTTGTACCGTAGATTTTTTTTGCAAAATCGTTGCCTGTGCCGAGCGGAATAATCATCATCGGCGATTGTTTGCCTGCAAGGCCGTTTGCAATTTCGTGAACGGTACCGTCACCGCCGCAGGAAACAATTACACAGTTTTTACCGTATTTTTCGGCATAGCGGCTTGCAATATATTTTGCGTCACCGGGACCGTGCGTTTCTTCAACAATCATTTCGTCATCAATCTGACGGAAAGCGGATTTTATTCTCGAAAAAATTTTTCTTTGATTGTCATTTCCTGCAATCGGATTAATTACAAAAACATATTTCATTGATAATTCTCCTCAATTTTAATAACGCAAAAATTCCTGCAATTTCGTGCGTTTCAGTGTCATTTCGACGAAATCAGACAACCTTTACTCCGCCAAACGGTCTGATAACAAGGACATGGCAACTGCCGTCGCCGAAAATACTCTCCATTTTCTTTTTGTAATCATCAAGCAAATCGTTTGGAACAAACGATTGAACAGTGCCTGCAAATCCGCCGCCGTGAACTCTCCAAGCACCTTTGCCCCTCAAGATTTCCTCGCTTACGGCAAGCGCAAGAGAAAGCTTTTGCTCGGTCGGATTTTTTGGTGTGTATACATTTTGATTGAGCATAAACGATGAGCGTCCCGAGTCGATAATAAGTTGTTTAAATCCGTCAAAATCGTTGTTTTCAAGGCATTCAACAGCCTTTTCGACGCGCTTGTTTTCGTTATAGAAGTGAATTGCTCTCAAAAGTGCCCTGTCGTTCACCTTACCGACAAGTTGCGGCAAAGCTTTAAAGAAATCATCATACTCAACTTCACGCAAAACAGATTTGCCCATCGCCTTGGCGACCGACTCCATCTCTTTTCTTACAGCGGCATAATCATCTGTCAAATCGGAGTGATTACCGCCCGTATCAACTATGCAAAGCGAATGACCGGATTTTGAAAAATCAAAATCAACTTTCTTGATAACAGGTTGCGAAGTGGATTTAAAGTCGATTGTTACAAATGAACCGACAGAGGAAGCCATTTGGTCGAGAAGACCGCACGGTTTTCCGAAAAACACATTTTCACTGTATTGTGCAACCTTGGCAATGTCTACGCTGCTGATTTTTCCGTCATTATAAAGATTTGACAGAATCGTGCCCAAAAGCACCTCAAATGCCGCAGACGAAGACAATCCCGATCCGCCCATAACATCAGAAACAGTGTATGCATCAAATCCTTTAACCGTAAATCCGAGATTTTTAATACCCGATGCTACACCCTGAACAAGCGTTGTGGATGTGCCGAAATTCTTTTCATTCGGTGTCAAGTCGTTTAAATCGACTATGTTAGCTCTGTGTCCTTTTGATTTCACACGAATAATATTGTCTTGATTTTTACTTACAACAGCAATTGCGTCAAGATTTATTGACGCCGCCAAAACCTTGCCGTTATTATGATCGGTATGGTTCCCGCAAACTTCTGTCCGACCCGGTGCTGACAGAACGGAAACCTCTCTGTCAAAACCGAAAAGCTCTCCGAATGAATTAAGTGCCTCAACATATCGCGGTTTTTGAATATTAACCGCAGAGTCTGTCAAATAGACATTTTTAAGATTGCTGTCGTAAACACCGTTTTGTATTGCACTTGTTAATTCCCTAACATTCATAAATTATTCTCCTAAAGCACAATTTTATATTTTTCCTTTTCGCTGAAAATCAGCAGGGTTTTATTCATTTGATTTGACTTGATTCCGTAGAAAATATTAAAGCACAAACTCGTTATACCCACAAATCCCACCAAAATCATAAGCATAATTATAAACCGCACAGAAAACGGATTTTTAATTTCCGCGCCGATTCTCGTATAAATGTATAATCTCGGAAAAAATCCGACTAAACTCAAAAGGCAATAGTAAACAAAGTCGTACCTGAGCGAGCCGTAATATTTTGAAACCATTCCGAGCGGAATAATCGGAGCTATGCGAGAAACCGGCAAAACATAAGGATTTCCGTTACCTCTAAACTGAATCCAATCTCGAATAAACCGCATTTGCTTGATGTTTAAAATCATACCTGCCCAGCCGCCGCCTATCCACATTCCCTCAAAATATTTGACAGAGAAAAAAAACATAATTCCCGCAATATTTATCAGCAATGCCTCTCTTATCGGAAATACCATACCCGATATAACGCACAGGAAACTCAACGGAATCGGGAGCTGGCATTTTGCAATATACAACGCTGCGATGCAAACAAGAATTTCCCTTTCGGTGTCAAGATTTGCAACGGCATTGTCAATTCTGTCAAGCATTGATATAATTGCGTCAAACCTTGTTTCGAGTTTCGTATGATTAATAAGCATTATTCCGAGCAAAACGAGCAAAGTAAGCATTACAAGCACAATTATACCCGAAATCAGGTTCGTTTGATGTCGTTTTGTTTTTTTCATATGCTAAAACACTCCGTAAGGCATTACTCCTCTATCTCTTTATAATTGCCGAGAAATGTAAATTCCGGCAACTCGTCATAAAGTGCGCAAAACAAATCAAGCGTGGCTTCGTCCTTAACCGAGCCAAGCACATCGGCATAAAAATTGTAGTCGAACTTGCCGTTTGCAACAGGGCGTGATTCAAGTTTTGTGAGGTTTAAGCCTGTCATTGAAAATCTGCCGAGCACACGGTAAAGAGAGCCTGTTTTGTGCGGTGCAGAAAAGATAAGCGAAATTTTGTCGGCGTCTTTGCCGATAAAAAGTTCCTTTGAAATTACTATGAATCTTGTTGAGTTATTAGAAATGTTTTGAATGTTCTTTTTAAGAATTTTAAGCCCGTATTTTTTCGCCGCATCCTCACTGCATATAACCGCAATGTTGTTTTTGTCGCTTGACGCAACGAATTTTGCCGCCGCAGCAGTATTTGTAAAGTTAATTCCCGTGAAATCAAAATTTTTGAGAAATATGTTACACTGGCTGAGTGCCTGCGGATGCGAATAAACATCTTCAATATCCTCGTATGCCGTGCTGTCCTTTGCGGCAAGGCAGTGACAAACTTTCAAATCATATGCGCCGACAACATAAAAACGGTATTTCATTATAAGGTCATACGATTCATGTACCGAGCCCGCCGTTGAATTTTCAACGGGAATAACGCCGAATTTTGCCTTGCTTTGATTAACTGCCTCAAAAACATCTTCAAATTGCTTGTAAAAATGAATGGGTGAATCCTCAAAAAGTGCCCTTGCCGCTTTTCCGCTGTATGCGCCGTCAACGCCCTGGCAGGCTATCGGCTCGCCGTGAGCGACAAGTTTTTCGTTTTTGATTGCGTTTTGAATGGAATCGCGAAGTTGCTGACCGCCTCCGATAATCTTGTGTTGAAGTGCTCTTGACGCATCCATAATAGCGGAAAATACGGTTTTGACAGTTTCTCCCTGTGCGCCGCACTTTGCACCGACATCGTTTAAAATCTGTTGCTCGCGCTCCTCGTTTAAAACCGGAATGCCCCTTGCAACCTTGTATTCGGCAACTTTTTTTGAACATTCCATTCTGTCAAGCAAAAGCGGTATAAGTTGTTCGTCTATATCATCAATTTCTTTTCTTATTTCTAAAAGATCCATTAAAAAATATTCCCTTTATATCATCAAATCTAAAAGTCCCAAAGCAACAGCCGCCTCAATAACAGGTACTGCACGCGGAACTATGCAAGGATCGTGTCTGCCCTTTATAACAAGCGTTTCGTTTGTCATCGTTTGCAGATTAACGCTCTTTTGCGCCTGTGAAATTGAAGGTGTCGGCTTAATTACCGCTGAAACTATAATCGGAGCCGAAGTCGTCATTCCGCCGAGAACTCCGCCGTTGTTGTTTGAAAGAAGCGCAACTTTACCGTCCCTGATTTCGTAACCGTCATTTACGCTTGACGCATTTTTGTCAGCAAAGTCAAATCCCAATCCGAATTCAACCCCCTTGACGGCAGGAACGCCGAAAAGTATCGATGCAAGCTTGCTTTCAACAGTGTCAAACATATTGCCGCCGACACCGACAGGCAAGCCGATTGCGGCACATTCGATAACGCCGCCCACGCTGTCTTGGTTCATTCTGAAATGTTCTATTTCATCGCGCATTTTCTGTTCGATATCACAGTTAATAACAGAAAATGTCTTTTTTGTAAGCCCGTCAAGCAAATTTTCGTCAACATCGTTATAATCGAATCTATCATCGCAAACAGAGCCGATTTGCCTAATATGAGCGCCGATTTTGACGCCCTTTTGCTCAAGAATTTGCTTTGCAACCGCACCTGCAAAAACTATCGGAGCGGTGAGTCTGCCGCTGAAATGGCCGCCGCCTCTGACATCGTTAAATTCGTTGTATTTAACATAAGCAGGATAATCGCTGTGGCTCGGTCGCGGAACAGTCATCAAATTTGCGTAGTCGCCGCTTTTTGTGTTTGTGTTTTGTATCACCATTGCAAGAGGTGCGCCGGTTGTGGTGTCATTGAGTACGCCCGACAAAACATGCGGAATATCCTTTTCAAGTCGAGGTGTTGCATATTTATCTTTACCCGGAGCGCGCCTTGACATATCAAGATAAATTTTATCCATGTCGAGCTTAACGCCTGCCGGCAAGCCGTCTATAACACAGCCTATTGCTTCGCCGTGGCTCTCGCCGAAAACAGACACCTTTATATTATCGCATATCACAGATGACATCTGCTTTTCCTCCTAAGGAATTATAATCGTTATAAAAATCGGGATATGTTTTATTTACGCTTTGCGCGTCGCTGATTTGCGTTTCACCGTTTGCGCACAAAGCGGCAACCGAAAACGCCATCGCAATTCTGTGGTCGTTATATCCGTCAAGCATTGCGCCGTGCGGTTCACCGCCGACAATAACCATTCCGTCGTGTCTTTCGCAAGCATCAACGCCCATTTTTTTTAGGTTTGAAACAACGCTCGTTATTCTGTCCGATTCCTTTAGCCTAAGGCGTTCACCGCCGCAAATAACGGTTGTTCCCTTTGCGTACGCGGCGGCAACGGTAATAGCCGGCACCGTGTCGGGAATATCGGTTACATCAACCGTAATACCGTTAAGGCTCGATTTTTTGCAACTTATTGTATTCCCCTCGGTTGTAATATCGGCACCAAAGCGCTTTAAAACATTTATTATTTCTTTATCGCCCTGATTTGATGCTAAATCAAGCCCCTTCAGCGTAATGTCGCCGCCGATCGCGCCTGCGACAAGGAAAAATGCCGCCTGCGACCAGTCGGATTCGATCGTATAATCTCTGACCGTGTATTTTTGCGAGCCTTTGACAAAATAGCCGTATTCCGTTTCTTCAACGGCAATTCCGTAATCGGACAGAATTTTGACTGTCATATCGACATACGGCTTTGATTCGAGTTTTGTTGTAATTACGATTTTACTGTCGCCGTCAAGGAGCGGCAATGCAAACAGCAAACCCGTTATATACTGTGAGCTTATGTTGCCGGGTATCTCAAACACTCCGCTTGTGAGCTTTCCCTCGATTGAAAGCGGAATTTTGCCGTTTTCGCAGCTGCATTTTACGCCGTGTTCCGGAAGCAGACGCAAATATTCGGTAATCGGTCTATCAGGCAACCTGCCTGAGCCGACAAAGGTGCATTTTCTGCCGAGTGCCGCCGCAACGGGTATCATAAAGCGGAGCGTGTTGCCCGACTCGATGCAATCTATCGTGTCACTGCCCGAATTGAGTGCCGCAATAACCTGCTCCATTGCCGTCATATCGTTTGACGAAGTAATTGGGCGTACACTGCCGCCGCCTGCCAAAAACGAGCAAATCATAGCCCTGTGCGCGGCGGATTTTGACGGCGGAACCGTTATTTCTCCGCTGAGTATTGAATTTTTAAGCCTGACGATGCTCATAAATTTATTTTAAACCGAAAAATTTCGGTATTTCCTCATACTTGATTTTTTTGTTATAACCGCATCCGATTTCTGAAATCAAGGTGAAATTAATTGAATCGGATGTTCTTTTTTTGTCGGCATTCATAGCGAAAATAATATTTTCAAGCGAGTTTGTATCAGCCGTTCTCAAATTGTATTTTTCAAGGAGCTTTGCAATTCGCTCGGAGGTGCCTTTTCCCAAAAGTCCATGCTCCTCCTCGGCTTTGGTTATCAAAACCATGCCCATTCCGACAGCCTCGCCGTGCGAAACATCTTTAAAGCCGTGCAACTTTTCAATCGCATGACCGCCCGTGTGGCCGAAATTGAGCTGTGCTCTCTCGCCGTGCTCCTTCTCGTCGTTTTCAACGACGCGCGCCTTCAGTGCGTCGCACTCATAAATAATTTCATCAATAATATCAATTGCGTTGTTGTTTTCAATCTTTTCAAAAAGCGATTTGCTTTTTATGCAGCCCATCTTGATAGCCTCTGCCAAGCCGTCTGAAAAGAAGTGGGGGCTGAGTGTGTTGAGAGTGTCAGGGTCAACCAAAACAAGTATCGGCTGATGAAACGCACCGCACAAATTTTTGCCCTGCGGTAAATCTACGGCTGTTTTACCGCCGACCGATGAATCAACCTGTGCAAGCAACGAAGTCGGTATTTGCACAAAATCAATGCCTCTTAAATAGATTGCGGCGGCAAATCCTGCCATATCGCCCACAACGCCGCCGCCGAGTGCAACGGCAATATCGTTGCGTGTAAACTCATTTTCTGCCATAAATTCAACCATTTTGATTATCTCGGCAGGCTTTTTTGAGCTTTCACCTGCAGTAAAAACATATTCATAAACATCAAATCCGTTCGCTTTAAGGGATACTTTAACGCTGTCGCCGTAAAGCGGAAACACATTTGTATCACTGATTACGCAAACTTTTTTAGCACTTGAAATTTTGCTTATATATTTTCCGCAACGAGCCATAATTCCTTTTTCAATAAGAATATCGTAACCCGCACCTACATTAACCGTCAGTTTTTTCATTATCCGATTTCTTCCTTAATCTTATTTGCCTTGTTCATTAACACTTTGAGTTGTTCTGCGTCTTCATTTACAATGTTGTATTTGAATTTCATCAAATTTGAAACGAGGTCGTCAATTTCGGCTACAAGGGCTTTTTTATTATCGATAAACAAATCCGCCCACATATCGGCATTAATGCGTGCAACGCGGCTGACATCGCGATATGAGCCGGCAGAATAACCGGAGTGCATCGGAGCAAGAGGCGAAAGCACATATGAGCACGCAAGAACATGCGCAATTTGTGAAGTAAAAGCAATCATTTCGTCGTGATGCTCCGGAGTTGTTACAACTGTGCGTGCAAATTTCATATCCTCTGCAAGACCGAGCAGTGCGTCAACCTTATTTTTCGGTGTGTCCTCATACGGCGTACAAATAAAACTTGCATTATCAAACAAATTGTCAAGGCTGTTGTCATATCCGCCTACCTCGCGGCCTGCCATGGGGTGTGCACCGATATAATAAAATTTGAAGTTATATTTTTTGACAGCATTGCAGATTTTTGATTTAATACCGCATGAGTCGGTTACAATGGAGTCCTGCTTAAAGCTGTTTTTGTGCTCAAGAATAAACGGAACAATCGCTTCGGGGTAAAAGTTAATGAATGTAATATCTGCTTGCGAAATCAAATCGTCGATATCGCCGGTTTTGTCAATTGCGCCGTCGCGAAGTGCCTTGTCGGTAACGGATTTTGTTCTGTTCCAACCGAGGACGGTGTGGCTCGTGTTCTTTTTTATTTGCTTGGCAAGGCTTGCGCCGATTAAACCAAGGCCGCAAATTAAAATGTTCATTTTATATCTCTTTTCATTGCGAATC
>CAVGLE010000071.1:0-9831 GCA_963630035.1 Mediterraneibacter torques | reverse complement strand
ACGCCGCCAGCGTTCGTCCTGAGCCAGGATCAAACTCTTAAAACTTTGTATTAATATTCCCTTTCGGGAACTACTAATCTTAATCGTTCGTCCGGTTCTTTCGAACCTGTACGTTATTACTGTTTTGGGTACTCTCGTACCCGGAGTTTCTAAACTCTTTTATCAATCGGGTTCCTTTTCATCGTTGTTTAATTTTCAAGGTCCTTGTCGCCGTTTTGTGAGGTTTTGTAGTGGCCTCTCTCTCGACGGCTTAGCCATAATACCAAATTCAACAGCAAAAGTCAACACTTTTTTTCAAAAAACTTTTATGTTCTTCATACCTTGCCGTGCGTTTCTCGCTTTTTAATTCGCATATATGGTATAATATGTCCTGATTCGTCCCTTACCATGCACTATATATGCCATTTAAACTAATATTACGGCTAATTTAAGCTTTATATAGTAATTGAAATTTTGTCTATATCCTTTTTAATTTTTTCTATTTTGTTTTGAATTTTTTTATATTGAATTGTCATATCAAATATTTTAATAATATCATTATCTATATATAATATGTTTGCGTTGTCATAACCGAGAGAGCTGGTATTATAGTATGCAACGGTCACCCCTGCGGTG
Source organism: Mediterraneibacter torques (assembly GCA_963630035.1). Taxonomy (GTDB): domain Bacteria; phylum Bacillota; class Clostridia; order Oscillospirales; family Acutalibacteraceae; genus Eubacterium_R. The sequence continues at coordinate 9,216 of CAVGLE010000071.1, read as the reverse complement.
AGAGCAATTGACGAAACAATTAATACACAAATAACTTTTTTCATAATCCTAATCCGTAATCTCCTTATTTGACAACATATTTTTCATTCAACAATTCGCCGAGTGCCTTGCCGAACAGTCTTGCGGAATAACACGCCTCGTCAAGCGTATTTCCGTCAGAGCCGATTTCGAGCAAAAACGAGGAATGGGTTTCATACATATTGTATTTTCGCTCGGAGAAAAGAATCGGCCGCATCAAGCCCTTATAGCTCGACGCCATTTTTTGCTGAACTGCCAAATCAAATCGCAAATTATCCTCCCAATCGGGAAAATTTTCGACTCTGCCGTATTCACATCCCGATATGATCATCATTCGCGCCGCTTTTTTGCCGTTGATTTTTGCCGTCGGCTTAACCTTTGTTTTGTTTGAATATGTAATGCTGTCGCGGTGGACATCGATTGTAACTTCAATCGATGGATATTTTTCGAGATATTTTTCGATTACCGCGCGTGACGAATCGTAGCTTGAATTATAATCGGTATCATGAATGGCTTTATCGTGAATAACAACAAAGCCTGCCTTTTCGAGATATTCGACAAGTTCATCGCCGACACGCACCATATTGCGATTAATATCGTTTGAGCGCGAGTCGGCTTCTGTATAATAACCCGTATCGAGAAGCGAATAGGATTCCGTAGTGTGCGAATGATAAATCAAAATTGTCGGCTTTGATTTATCTTTAATTTTTAAATCCGCACCCTGCGAAAGTAATTTTTTAATATTCGGCTTGTAAAATGATGACGGAATTTTGCTTTGAATTTCAACGCCGTTATACGAAATTATTGTTCCGCCGCCCTGATAAGCACCCTCAGAGGTTTTGCCGAGTTTTTTTGCCTTTGAGTTGCTCTTTTTCGCCTTTTTCATAAGTTTTGCTATATCCGCCGGTGTTTCGGTTATATCGCAACCGTCATCGCTATCCTTTGAACTTATTGCATTCATAGCCGGCACTGTTTTCTCAACACGGGTAGTAGTATTATTTGAATAATCGCTGTTAATATAATCGGAAATTTTTGACTTTGCGTCGTCAATTGAGTCGCCGGGATTTGCAAGGCCGACAACAGATGAGCTGAACGCTGATATTTCGTTTTTAAAATAAGGGGAAATATTTGTTACTATTCCCACGCAACCGAAAATAATGACAACATTTGAAATAAACCCGATAATTTGCTTTTTCATTTTGCACCCATATATAAGTATATTAATATATAAACATAATTACAATTTATACAATTAAATATATATGCGTTATAATTCGCGGTTATCCCACAAGTGCCGACAAATCGGAAACGGAAATATTTTTTTGAAGGCACACATTAATGCCCATGCCGATAAGCTTTGCGCCCTGCTCGGTTATTCTGTCAATTTCACGTGGCGTCACAAACGCCGTGTCGCTGCCGTCGCCGCTTATAACACCCGTGCTAACAACGGTAGGTATCCCAATCGCAATAACAGGCACGCCTACAGTTGCATGTGATATTTCGTCGCGATGATTGCCGACACCCGAACCGGGAGAGATGCCCGAATCGGAAAACTGAACGGTTGTGCCGAGCCTTTCGGCAGACGATGCCGCAAGCGCATCAACGGCAATGACGCAATCCGGTGAAATTTGGTGAACGATGCCTTTTACGATTTCCGCGGTTTCTATGCCCGTTTCGCCGAGGACACCGGTTGTTACAGTAGCGACATTAAACAAATCGTCGGCGGCAAGCGATTTTTTCAAATCGGGCAAAATATGACGCGTTGCCAAAACATAATCATTTGTTTTCGGTCCAAGCGAATCGGCAGTGATATTTTCATTTCCTACGCCGACAACAAGAACCGATGCGGCGTTTTTCGGCAGTACGGTTTTCAAAACGCTTGAAAACTCATTCAGCCGCTCGTCAAAAACATTTGTGTCGGTGATAAACGATTGAACATTCAGAGTAACATATTTGCCCTTTGGTTTTCCGAGCGCGAGCGCGCCGTTTTCGTTAGTGACCTCAACTGTGGTGACTGTGCTGTTTTCTCTCACAATCACTCCGTCAAGCTTTGTTTTTTTGATTGATTCAAAGCATTCTACTGCCAAATCCGTGCGATTTTCCATAAAAATCACCTTAATTTGAGTTATTTTCAATAAAAGTATGCCCAAAAATAAAAAAATGCTTGCATTTTATTTAAACTTGTGATAATATATTCAAGCATTAAACAGAAATTAGGCAGTATCATATTTTTCTGCCCTTATATCCATCTTTCTCGTTAAAGGAGTGAAAAAAATGGCAAACATCAAATCAGCAAAGAAGAGAGTTCTCGTAAACGAAACAAAGGCTGCAAACAATAAGGCAAGAAATTCTGCTCTTAAAACAGCAATCAAAAAGGCCAATGCAGCAATCGAGGCTAACGCAGACGACAAGGAAGCAGTTGTCAATGACGCAATCAAAAAGATTGACCAAGCTGCAAGCAAACACCTCATCCACAAAAACTGCGCAGCAAGAAAGAAGAGCAACCTTGCTAACAAGCTTAACAAGGACTAATTGTTTTAGACAAATCAACTCCTGTGTAAAGCAGGAGTTTTGTTTTTTCTCTTGACTTTAGTTAGTTTTCTATATATAATGTTATTAGTAATATAAGGAGGTCTGTATAATGGACTTTAAAAAAATACTTAAAGTAGTCAGTGCTATCGCTGCTTTGGTCGCTCTTGCAGCTGCCGCTTATGTAGCAATTAAAAAGCTCACCGCTAAAGACGAGCCGGAATATTTCGACGATAACGATTTCTTTGAATGCGACAATGAAATTGAGGTTGTCGAGGTTAAAGACGAGCCTGATGAGCCTGCCGAGGAAGAAAAGGCAGCACCGAAGAAAAAGGCTGCGCCAAAAAAGAAAAAAGCCGCTAAAAAGGCTGAATAATTCTGATTAAATAAGAAAAAAGACGACTGATGTCGTCTTTTTTTAGATATAAGGATGTGAAACCATGTACAGTTGCGGACTTGTGCTTGAGGGCGGCGGCAACCGCTCCGTTTATACAAGCGGCGTGCTTGACGCTTTTATGGAAAACAATATCACCTTTCCCTATGTTATCGGTGTTTCGGCAGGAACATGCAACGGCGCATCGTTTTTAGGCAAAATGCTGCACCGTCAACACGATATTACGCTCAACTACGCAAACGATAAAAGATATATGGGTGTCGGCAATATGCTCAAAAACGGTGAGTTTTTAAACGCCGACTGGATTTTTAACGAACTGAGCTATGATATTTATCCCCTGAATCAGGATAATTTTGAAAATTCGGGCGCAGTTTTTTGCTGTGTTGTAACGAATGCAACAACCGGCAAGGCAGAATATCTTTATCCTAAATCACTGCGCAAACGAGGCTGTGAAGAAATCAGGGCGAGCTGTTCGCTTCCCGGAGTTACAAAGGGATACAAAATCGGTGATACGCTTTATTTTGACGGAGGACTTGCCGATTCGATTCCGCTCGAGCGCGCGCTTGATGACGGATGTCAAAAGGCGGTAGTCATATTGACACAGCACAGAGGATATGTTAAACAACCGACTTCGCAGAAACTGAAAAAGGTGTTTAAAAAATATCCGCTAATCGGCGAGGACATTGCAAACCGTCATATTATGTATAACGAGGAGCTGCAATATGTCCGCGAGTGTGAAAAGGACGGCAGTGCGCTTGTAATTCAACCAAGCACTCCGCTCAATTGCCCGACGCTTGAAAAGGATAAGGCAAAGCTTGAAAGCATTTATCGCCTCGGCTATCAAAACGGGCTTGAAAATATCGAAAAAGTCAAAGAATTTTTAAAATAAACAAAGAGCAAAAAGCACCGCAGGCGATATGTCTGCGGTGTTTTTAAACAGAATTTGTTTATTTGATTTTAACCGTTTTTGCCTGAACAAATGTGTCGGCATCCTTATCGAATGTAACGGTTACGGTGTTGCCCTTTTCAACAAGGAGAACATCCATACACTCTGTAGCGGTAATATAATAATATTTGCCGTTGACCTTGAGATAAAATACCGTGTTGCCGTTGTTTACGGTTGTTTTAATATCAGTTACCTCACCGGTGACGGTGATTGAGCCGCTTGTCGATGAGGAAGTATTATCATCGGTTGACGGCTGTGTTGTTGCTTCGTTCGACGAAGAAGTTGACGATGAATTGTCATCATCCGTTACGGTTTGACCCTTCTTCGTGAGAGCCGCCTCGTAATTTTCCTTTGCTTTCTTAAGGCAGGCGTTCTTTTTGCTGTATTCGCCCTCCATTACGCAATAGCCGACAACGGTTTTATCATTAAGGCTGACATACGCATAGCCCTTAACAGTATAGTCATCACCGTAAAGCGACATAAAGTATGTCGGTTTGCCGCCGATGTCGAGCAAAATCGGAAATGTCGGACTGTAGCCGTAGTTTTGAACAGCGTCCTTTGCAGAACCTTGTGCGGAGCTTTCCTTTGCGCCGCCGTTTTTATAATAGCGTGTTTCCTTTGTGCGCTGGTTGCAAAGAATAAAGCCAAAGTTTGATGTGTCGGATTTGAGCGAGGTTACGCCTGTATAAACCCAAACATCACCGTCGAGCGCAATGTAGCCGTTGCCATCAGAGGTAACATTTGCATCGTCTTGAAAGAAAATAGAGTTCCAAAAACCGCCCGAAAGTTTGCCGTGATAGTTATATTGTTGAACAACAAGGGTTTCGCTGTATACAACATCAATCCAATTAAATTGATTGTCGGATTTGATTTTATCAATATTGTGATATTCGCTCTTGCCGTCGAGTGCATCGGTAATGATTACGCCTTTGACATCCGTGCCGCCGAATAAGCCGATGGTTTTGTCAAGCACGGGAGTAATCCAATACGGATGACCGCTGTCGTCAAGTTCAAAATTAGGCGTATCCATAATTGATGTAGGATACTGAAAACGAAGATGACGAAGAAGTTTTTCATTGAAAAGCTCCGACGGCGAATAAGTAATCCCCGAGCCAAATTGCTTCACACAATCGACAGCATATGCCGATTGGTTGACAACATCAATAACCATATACGCCGGAATTCCGTTTTTTGTATTGTTGAGCCATTTGAATGCGTCTGCATATTCGAGATATGCAACTCTGACAGGGCTGTCTTTATCGAATTTGACGGTTTTGCCGTCGCCTGCGTTGACAATTTGACCGGAGAAATTAATTTGAGTTGAAACAGAGGATACTACATATTGGCTCATATACTCATCAAGAGATCCAAGTTCCTGATCGGCAAGCGCTTCTGCCGTTGCACTGTCAAGTTGAGGAACCTCGTCATATTTGATATCCTTAAAATCATCCGAGAAATTGCTGTTTTTAACCTGCATAATATTGCTGTAATCGGTTGCTCTGAACAATGTGCAACCGACAACGAATCCTATGCCCATAACAATAAGCAAGATGACAACGATAATTAAAGGTATTATTGATTTTTTCTTTGCATATTCCCTGCGCTCAACTTTTTTTCGTGCGCCGATAACGATTGAAAACGATGCGCAAAAAACCGCAATAAGGATAAGCAAAAATACATACAAATCGGTTGATTTGAAATTGAGTGCCGGAATCATCATATAGTACACGCCAAACCCGATGACCGCCGTGATTAAAAATGAAATCAGAATCTTAAGCGGAAGTTTCGGAGGTGTTACAACAACTTCGACATCTGTTGATTTTGCGGGCCATTTGAATTTTGACTTAAAGTTTTCGATAACTTCGTCGGCATCATAGTCCATATTTGGAATTTTATCGCTCATAGAAATACTCCGTTCTTTAATAGTGAAATAATTATACTATATAGTGAGTGCTTTGGCAATAATATTTTAATTTTGTTCACAATTATGTATTTCGGTAAAATTAAATTTTTGCATAAAACAAAGCCGTTCTGTCGAACGGCTTTGAAGTTATTAAATCAATTATTTAAGCTTTAAGCTTGATTTGCTTTGATTTGTAAATGTACTCAGCTGATGCAGGATAGTGGTTCTTGTAAGTGATGTCAAGAGAAGCGTTCTTGTTTCTGATAACGGTTACATTTGCATGTGTAACAGAAACCTTAACATCCATTTCGTAATCTGCCTCAATAATTTCTTTTGTTGAGGTATTGATTTTAACTGTGCCAGTGCCGCCTTTGTAGTTTACCTTTACATTGTCCGAAGCGTCACCTTCTGACCAAGAAAGAACACTGATGCTTGAAACCGTTGCGCCGATATCACCGAGAACCTCGAAGAATCTGCCCTGTGAGTCATCGCCGCGCATTGACATTTCGGCTGCCTTAGGCTGAATTGTAATAGTGATTGTGCCGTCCTTATTATCGGTTACATTTGCTGCAAGAATATCGTCACCTGTGAGAGCCGATGTTCTGTAGTCGTGAGCATTCTTTTCTGTACCCTCTTTAATACCTTCGCTGTTGTTGTCAAGCTGAGGATCTCTGTTGTTACAAGGAACAAGACCGTAAACGCCTGCCTTGAAAAGGTTGTCAACGATACCCGGAACAATGCCGTTGATTGTTGCATTGCTTTGACCGTCAACAAGAATGTTTTCACACTTCAAATTCTCATCGCCGAGCAATTTGTAGAATGTGCACTCTTTGCCGTCTTTGTCAAGATAGGTTGCTGTTAATGACTTAGTATAGTTATAAGCTTCTACATAATACTTAGCAACATCATCGTTTGTCTTGAACTCAACGCCGCCGTATGTACCTGCCGTAAGTTCGTCGATAACCGGCTTATCCTCGTCTGCGCCCTCTTCCTCTGTTGTTTGATTCCAAGTGCCTGCCTTAACCTCGTTGATAGCTCCGATGGTTGCGTTAGTAACATAGTTCATTTTTGCACAGCCTGCAAATGCTGCACAAATTGCTGCAACTAATACTACGCACAAAATCTTTTTAACTGTTTTTTTCATTATTGGGGTTCCCCTTTCACGATATATATGTTCTCATAAATGAAAATAACACAAATCGAAAACATTACATATTAAATTTATTATAAATTGAACGAAAAGTCAATAGTAAAATTCAAAATTAATTAAAAACTTTCAAAAAAATGTAACATTTGTCGGTTGTTTATGAATTTATTATATGTTATAATTCAAAAAAGACAGTATTTTATACAATTGTATTACGAACACATGTTACAAGCATATATTTACCGTTTAAAGTGAGGGATTTTTATGAGATGCAAAAATTGCGGATGTGAAAATGATGACAATCTATATATTTGTCAAAACTGCGGCTCACCGCTTTATGATGAGGATGAAGGGCCGATAACAAACGGCGGTTCATCCGAACAGCAGAACAATACCGCAAACCAAACGCAGGTGTTTGATATTAACTCGGCAAATCAAACAGGCAACGAATATCAAAATTATGCGCAGAATGCTCAAAATCAAGGCGCATATACTGCAAATACTTCCCAAAACACAAAAATGCAGACTTCTAACGGCGATGACGAACAGGAAAAAAAGAAGAAACAGCAAACAATTATAATAATAGCAGTTTTGTCGGTCATTTTGGTCGCAGTAATTGCGGGCACCATTTTTGCCGTTGCACACAAAAACAGCAGCGACGCGCCGAGTAACATTTCATCATCATCGTCGACATCACAAACCGACAGCACATCATCAACCAGGGCTTACTCGTCAACAACAAGATTCACAACACAGAGTACAACCGCTTCAACAACAGCTTCTACACAGACAACTAAAGAAACCACCACTGCCGCGCCTGTAACATACGCGGTGTCTGTCAGCGTTGACGGCGAAGGCGGCGGCTCTGTCAGCGGTGGCGGAAGCTACAAGAGCGGCAAGCGCGTAACCGTTATCGCTTCGCCTGATGAAGGATACGAATTTAAAGGCTGGTACTCGGGCGACTCGCTTATGTCAACAAGCAGTGCTTATTCTTTCCACGCATCGCAAAATATTGATTTAACAGCAAAATTCGCACCGTCACAGACGAGCGACAATGTCCCGAATGCAGACGGAGGCGAGGATTGATGACACGGGCGGAAAAAGCGAAAGAATATTTTTTGCAAGGCTACAATTGCTCGCAGTCGGTGGCAATGGCTTTTTCCGATTTAATCGGCATGAACGAGGCGCAAATTGCAAGGGCTGTTTGCGGATTCGGCGGCGGAATCGGCAGAATGAGAGAGGTTTGCGGCACAATTTCAGGCGCAACATTTGTACTTTCAATGCTCTACGGGTACTGCAATCCGAATGATTTCGCCAATAAAAAAAGCATATATTGTGATGTTCAATGCGTTGCAAACAAGTTCAAAGAGGCAAACGGCTCAATCATCTGCCGTGAGCTTCTGGGACTTGATAAAACCGCAAAAACACCGCCAACCCCGGAAAAACGAACTCAGCAATATTATAAAAAGCGTCCGTGTGCAGACCTTTGCGCGGACTGTGCCGAATATCTTGATGAATACATCGCTCAAAAGCAGAAAATCACTGAACAAACATAAAAACCAGGTGAAAAATCGGGCAAAAATTCAAAAATATCCCTCGCTCGGTACATTTTCATTATATAATAATCAAAAAACACTTGCATTTTACTCTGCAATGTGTTATAGTATTTGAGCAAAAGCGATAAGCGATTGCACATGCGCTGGTAGCTCAGCTGGATAGAGTGACTGGCTACGAAACACAAGGTCAACTTGTGGACATTTTGTTAACAACTGAATAAGTTGATATATTTTTATTGGTATGCGCTGGTAGCTCAGCTGGATAGAGTGACTGGCTACGAACCAGTAGGTCGGGGGTTCGAGTCCCTTCCAGCGTACCAAAAAGTCCCGTAAACACTGCGTTTTCGGGACTTTTTACTTTTTATAATTTATCAAATTGAATTTATGAATCAAATAATAAATAAAGTTTTTATCCGAAAATTAAAATCTCCATATTTGCCTTTCTTGTTAATATTTATAACATATTTATCATAAAAATAATCCACATGACCACAATTTGACCACATCGCTTTTCAAAGAAAAAACAGGCAGTCTTGATGTAAAAATCAAGACTGCCTGTTTCTCTGTTTTATGCTGTGTACTGTATTATTTTTATGCGTTTTTCATTTTCTTTTTCTGCAACCAGGTTTCCCATAGCGTTTGCAACCGTTTGTTGCATTGAATCTGTTACATGCATATAAGTATTCATTGTAAAACCTGCATCGGTGTGTCCAAGCATATGTG
>CAVGLE010000070.1:0-9929 GCA_963630035.1 Mediterraneibacter torques | reverse complement strand
ATTATATATTATGCAAAGTCAAACATTATTTATTTTGGCACAACAAAAACAGCCGCAGTGCAATTTTACTTGCTCTGCGACTGCATTGATTTTACTTAATGCGATTTTTATCAATCATTCGGAATGAATGCCTTGTGAACGGCAGAAACCGCTCTGTCCGCATCGTCGGCATCAATGATAACGGAAATTTTGATTTCGGATGTTGAAATCATTCTGATGTTGATATTGCGCTCATAGAGAGCCTCAAACATTTTGGTAGCGGTGCCGGGGTGAGATTCCATACCAGCACCTACGATTGAAACCTTTGCAACATTTGTATCACAAACGATTTTTGCACCGTCAAGAGCCGAAGTTTCTTTCAAAAGGTCAACTGCAACGGGGCCGTTGTCCTTGCTTACGGTGAAAACAATGTCCTTTGTATTATCGCGGCCGAACGACTGCAAAATAATATCAACATTAATGTTTTTTTGTGAAAGCTTTGAGAAAATATTGAAAGCAACGCCCGGATTATCCTTAACGCCCAATACAGATACAAGTGCAACATCTTTATCCTTTGTTACACCGCGAATTAACATTTTTTCCATTTTTGCAACCTCCTTGACAATTGTTCCCGGAACAGGATTCAATGATGATAAAACTTCTAATTCAACAGAATATTTTTTAGCCATTTCAACCGAGCGGTTATTCAAAACCTGCGCACCGAGTGTGGCAAGCTCAAGCATTTCGTCATATGTGATTTCTTTAAGTTTTTTTGCGCCCTCAACCTTGCGCGGGTCTGCCGTATAAACACCCTCGACATCGGTGAAGATTTGGCATTTGTCGGCATGAAGGGTTGCGGCAATCGCAACAGCCGAGGTATCCGAACCGCCTCTGCCGAGTGTTGTTAAATCGTCATATCTGTTCAAACCCTGGAAACCGGCAACAACAACGATATTGTGCTTTGCAAGTTCTGCCTGAAGTCTGTTCGGTTTGATATTTTTAATTCTTGCCGAGCCGTAAACCGAGTTTGTGTTGAAGCCTGCCTGCCAGCCCAAAAGGCTGATAACCGGAAAGCCAAGCGACTCGATTGCCATTGCAAGAAGTGAAATTGAGATTTGCTCGCCTGCGGTAAGAAGCTGGTCAAGTTCTCTTTTTGCGGCTGTCGGATTGATTTCCACAGCCTTTTCAATTAAATCATCTGTTGTGTCACCCTGAGCGGAAACAACTACCACAACATCGTTTCCTGCCTTGTAGGTATCGGTTACAATACGGGCAACATTCATTACGCGCTCGGCGTTTGCTACCGACGAGCCGCCGAACTTTTGAACAATAAGTGCCATATTTCCTCCAAATATATGAATACTTTAAATTAATAATTTGTTACTCTGATTTTGTTGATTACATCAACGCCATCAAGCTTCTTTTCAAGCTCGCTCTGTGTCATTGCATCGGTAATAAATGCAATTTCGTTTGACGGTTGACCGACACGGGTAAGGAATTTAACATCGTTGAAAATTGCCTTAACCTTGTTTTCGCTGCTCTTTGCACGAACATAAAACGGCATTTCAAGTGCTGATTTTTCATCAACAACATATGATTCGTTTCCGGCACCCCAACCGAAGTTTCTTCTTCTGTTGACATGAACCGCACAGTCAACCATATCGGCAACAACAGCCGATGCCGTTGCAAGTTTGCCGGCACCCTGACCGTAGAAGCAAACATCGCCTACTGCGTCGCCCCTTACGAGAATAGCGTTGAATACACCGCTTACAGATGCAAGCTGTGAGCCGTTGAAAACAACAGCGGGGCTGACAAATGCGGCGATTTTATCGTCGCTGATATATTTGATTTGACCGAGGAGTTTAATTACTCCGTTTGCAGACTGAATATAGGAAACATCCTCGAGAGTGATATTCGTAATGCCCTCTGTATCAACCTGGTTAGGATAAACATGCTTACCGAAAGCAAGCGATGCAAGAATGCAAACCTTGCGGCACGCGTCAAAGCCCTCAATATCAGCTGTCGGGTCTTTTTCGGCATAGCCGTTGTCCTGTGCAAGCTTGAGAGCATCCTCAAATGTCATTCCGTCCTCAATCATTTTGGTGAGGATAAAGTTTGTTGTGCCGTTGAGAATACCTGCAATACCCTCAATATTATTTGCCGTAAGGCATTGTGCCATAGGTCTGATAATCGGAATACCGCCGCCTACGGATGCCTCAAAAAGATAATTCACACCGTTAGCCTTTGCTGTTTCGAGAAGCTCAAGTCCTTTTTGTGCAACAAGTTCTTTATTTGATGTAACAACGCTTTTGCCTGCCTTTAAAAGCTTTGATGTAAAATCAAATGCAGGATTGACCCCGCCCATCGTTTCGGCAACAACCTTAATTTCGGGGTCATTCAAAATATCGTTAAAATCCTTTGTGAAAAGGTCTGCGTGCTTATCATCCGGGAAATCGCGCAAATCGAGAATTTTTGCAACCTCGAGCATTTCGCCGTCGGTACGCTTTGCAATGCTTTTTTCGTGAGTTTCGATAACTTCTACAACTCCGGAGCCTACCGTTCCGTAGCCCATAACTGCAACTTTCATTTTTTTCCTCCTATACTGACGGATTTTACTCCGCTTACATTTTGTATTTTTTTAACCAATTCACTGTCTGTAATGCTTGTGTTTGCGATACTGACGGTGATTGACACATCTGCAACATTGTTGACCGGAATGCTTTGATTGACACTCAAAACATTTGCACCCAAAAGATACAGTTCGCTCATAACGGAGCTTAAAACACCTGCATTGTCAATCAATTTTGCATTGATTGTGGCGGTGTCCTCGCCCTGCTCGCTGTACTCAAAAATCTTATCCTTGTATTTATAATATGCCGAGCGCGATACGCCTGCCATCTTTACTGCTTGGCTTACCGACTCCGCCTCACCCGAGGCAAGCAAATTTTTAGCGGCGATAACTCCCGAATACACACTCGGAAGTATTGACGAATCGACCAAAAAATAATTTACTTTGTTCAAATTTGTCCACCACCCAAATACATTGTGTTGCTGTGAAAAACACTTCATTATGTTATCACTATTCAGTTGAATTTTCAAGAACTTTTTTTATTTTTTTGAAAAATTTTCCGTATATTACAAATTTATCTTGAATAAAACGGTGTATTCAGTTAGAATAAACATATAACTATATTTCGGAAAAAGAGAATTTATATGACAGACAAAACATCTAAAAGATTTGATTTTCTAATAAATCTTGCATTTATTGCGGCAATACTTGCGCTTGTATTTGTGTTTTTTAGGTATCTTTTCGGTATAACGGCACCGTTTTTAATTGCGTTTTTTGTAGCGATTTTATTGCAAAGACCCATCAGACGGATTGATAAAAAGACGAACAAAAAGGCTCACACATTTTGGAGCATACTGCTTGTGTTTTTATGCATTGCAATAATCATCGTTCCCTTGATACTTATTATTGCGCAAATTGCCGGAAAGGCTGTTGATTTGGTAAAATATTGCGCGGCACAGCTAAGCGATTTGCCCACCCTGCTTACAACACTTGAGGAAAAGCTTGTTTCGTTCGGCGCATTTTTACCGGATGCGGCATACAAATCATATTGTGAGAGCATATCTCAGGCGTTCGCAAAACTTTTGGACAGCTCCGACTCATCTGCATTGTCTATTGATTTTGACACGATAAAAAACGGACTTACCACCGGAGTTTCTGGCGTTTACAGCGTTGTAAAGAATGTTCCGTCAGTATTGCTTGCAGTTATTATAGCGATTATCGCGTGCATTTTCATGACAAAGGATTATGACAGAATTGTCAGATTCATCCAACTTCAACTTCCGCAGAACAAGCGTAATGTGCTTGTTGAATTAAAGCAGGTTTTCAACAAAAATGTTTTAAAAATCATCAAAGCATACGGCTTGATTATGTTTATAACATTCTGCGAGCTTTTCCTCGGTTTCGGAATAATGAAACTTTGCGGAATAATGACAAACCCGTATTTTGTTTGGATTGCGGCAGGCACGGCAATATTTGATATTTTGCCCGTTGCAGGCTCCGGCGGAATTTTAATTCCGTGGGCACTGTTTTCGTTCATATCGGGCAATTACAAGCAAGGAATCGGGCTTCTCATACTCTACGGTGTAATCACCGTGATAAGGCAGTATATAGAGCCGCGAATGGTCGGCAACACGCTCGGAATACATCCGCTCGTCACACTTATGGGAATGTATTTGGGATTAAAGCTTTTCGGCTTTGTTGGAATGCTTGCCGCGCCGATGATTGTTGTAATCCTCAAAGCATACAACGATGCCGGCAGACTACACCTTTGGAACTCGCCGAATGCGAACAGAAATTAAATACCGAACTTTAAAATGCGTCGGAGATTTTGAACCTCCGACGCATCTTTTATTATTTAAATATTTATTTCAGTTGAGTTTTAGCATATTAAAAAATTAAGCCTTTTCTCGCCGCGACGGCAAGAAAAGGCTTTTTGAATTGATTAAAGTCCTGCTGTTTCTTTAATGTATTTGCGTGCCTTTACGGCATACTCAAACGGATTTGCCTTTGCAGGATCCTGCTCTGCCTCGACAACTACCCAGCCCTCATAATTATTCTCGGCAAGAATGTCGAAAATCGGCTTGAAATCAACATCGCCGTCACCAGGAACGGTGAACACGCCTGCACGAACAGCATCAAGGAATGACATATGCTTAGGCACAACCTCGTTGTTATAAACATCGAGTCTTACATCTTTAAGATGAACATGCTTAACTCTGTTGACATACTTTTTGAGCACAGGAACAGGGTCGATGCCTGCGAATGTGAGATGACCCGAGTCAAAAAGGAGATAAACAAGGTCGGGATCTGTCATATCCATAAGTTTGTCAATTTCCTCAACGGTTTGAACACCGGTGCCCATATGGTGATGGACCGTGAAATACATACCCTTTGATTTTGCATAGGCACCCATTTCGTTGAATCCCTTTGTAACGGTTTCCCACTGCTCGTCGGTATAATAAGGCTTTTCGTCAAGAATTGACTTTGTCAAATCGCCCTGAATCGAATTGCCCTGCTCCGATGCGCCGATAACTTTTGCGCCGAGCTTATGAAGTTTGTCGCAATGAGCCTTGAATGCCTCGATTGTTTCCTCATACGGTTTTGAGGTGAGGTATGACGAAAACCATGCATTGCAAATTTGAAGTCCTCTTATATCAAGATATTTTTTCAAAACATCGGGGTCGGACGGATATTTATTGCCGATTTCAGAGCCTTTAAAGCCTGCAAGTGCCATTTCGGACACGCACTGCTCAAATGTGTTTTCCGCACCCAAATCGGGCATATCATCGTTGGTCCATCCGATAGGAGCGATGGCGAGTTTTACTTTATTTGGATCAAGCATTATATAATCTACCTCTCATATTAATAGTCAAAAGTGTTTGCAATGTGTTTTTGCATATCGTCATATGCGGCGGCAACGGTTTCACTTTTTGAAACCTCTGCAACGCCTACACGCCACCACGATTCAAAGCCCGGGGTCATTGTTTTTGGCAAAACCTTTATGTCGAACAAAACGGCTCTGTCCTGCTTTTTAGCATCGACAAGAGCGGCACGAAGCTCATCCGAAGTGCGGATTGTGTATGCCTTTGCGCCGTAGCCCTCTGCGATTTTTGCAAAATCCGGGTCAATCTCTGCGCCGTCGAGCATACCCGTTTTCGGGTTTCTTGCGCGGAACACGGTGCCGAATGTATCCGTACCCTGATTGTTTTGGAGATTTTCGATACATCCCCATCCCATATTGTCAAAGAGGCAAACATTGATTTTAAGTCCCTCCTGCAATGCTGTATAAAGCTCGCTGTGACCCATAAGGAACGAGCCGTCGCCGCAGAAGGTGTAAACCTCTGAATCGGGCTTTGCAAGCTTTGCACCGAGTGCGCCGTTCACTTCGTAGCCCATATTTGAAAAGCCGTATTCCATATGATATGTGCCCCTTGCTTTCGGGCGGAAAAGGCGTTGCATATCGCCCGGGAGTGAACCTGCCGAGCCAAGCGCAATATCCTCATCATCCATAAATTCGTTGATGATACCCAATGCGAGAGTTTGATTTAAGCCGCCGGGAAGCTCTGTTGAATAGTAACCGTCAACGATTGCGTCCCACTCTTTTTTGGCTTGTGCATATTCTGTTGTATATTGTGATTTATAGCCGTCGCAAGCGTCGATGAGCGAAGCGAGAGCCTCTTTTGCATCGGCAACGATTGCCTCGGCATCCATTTTGTATGCGTCAAACGGGCAAACATTTATTGCCAAAACTTTTCTGTCCTCATTAAACAGCCATTTCGACGATGTGGTGAAGTCGGAAAATCTTGTGCCGACACCGATTACAAGATCGGCATCTCTTGCAACAACATTTGCCGCCTTGCCGCCCGTTACGCCTATTCCGCCGAGATTGAGCGGATGTTTCCAATCAATAATACCTTTACCTGCCTGAGTTTCGGTAATCGGAATGTTATACTTTTCAGCAAATTCGAGCAATTCTTTTTCGGCAGAGGAATATCTCACACCGCCGCCGCAAACGATAATCGGCTTTTTAGACGCCTTGATTGCGGCAACTGCTCTTTCAAGCTGTGATGCCGAAATCGGGCGTCTGTCGATATGCCAAACGCGTTTTTGAAGAAAATGCTCCGGATAATCATAAGCCTCGCCCTCAACATCCTGCGGCATTGCAAGGCAAACCGCACCGGTGTCGGCAGGGTCTGTAAGCACGCGCATTGCATTGAGACAAGCGGTCATAAGCTGTTCGGGGCGATTGATTCTGTCAAAATAGTGGCAAACACCCTTGAAAGCATCGGTAACCGTTCTGCCGTAGTTATCAAAAAATTCTGCCTGCTGAAGAACAGGATCGGGCTGACGGCACGCAAATGTGTCGCCCGGAAGAACAAGAAGCGGAATTCTGTTAGCTGTTGCACAGCCGCAGGCGGTAACCATATTTGTTGCACCCGGACCGATTGACGAAACACACGGAATGATTGCCTTTCTGTCCATCTGCTTTGCATATGCTACAGCGGCAAGACCCATATTCTGTTCGTTTTTGCCCTGATAAAATTTGAGGTTGTGGCCGCCCTGCTCAAGCGCCTGACCGACGCCGACAACACAGCCGTGACCGAAGATGCCGAAAATTCCCGAAACGAATTTTGATTCAACTCCGTCAACCTCGATATATTGATTGTCAAGGAACTTTACAAGTGCCTGTGACATAGTGAGTCTTTCTCTGTTCATTAAACAATACCCCTTTATAATGAATTAAGCTTCAATCTCTGAGAGCTTAACAGGTCTGTGCTCTTTAACCGAAAGCTTTGCGGCAAGACCGAGACGAAGAGCCTCAAGTCCGTCATTAACAGTAGTTTTTGTAGGAACATCGTTTTGAACGGCGTTGATAAACTCTGTCATTTCGTCGGTGAAAGACTGCATATATCTTTCAAGGAAGAAATAAAGCGGCTTATCGGCAACCTTGCCGTTTTCGTTAATATAAAAAACATTTGTCGGTGTATCGTTTGCGGCACTTGCCTGACCGCCCGAGCCGAACACTTCAAGTCTTTGGTCATATCCGTAGCAAGCCTGACGGCAGTTGTCAATTACGCCGATTGCGCCGCTCTTAAATTTGAGAGCAACAAGTGCGGTGTCAACATCGCCTGCCTCGCCGATTGCCTTGTCAACCATAACGGTTGCGTTTGCATAAACCTCTTCAACCTCGCCGCCGATAAAGCGTGCCATATCAAAATCATGCACGGTCATATCAAGGAAAATGCCGCCCGAAACCTTAACATAATCAATGCTCGGCGGTTCGGGGTCGCGCGATGTGATTTTGATTGTTTGGAGATTGCCGAGTTTACCCTCGTTTGCAAGCTCCTTAATATGAGCAAAGTTGTGGTCGTATCTTCTGTTAAATCCGATTTGGAGTTTAACGCCTGCTTTTTCAACAGCGGCGATAACCTTTTTAATCTTTGCAACGGTTAAATCAACAGGCTTTTCGCAGAAAATGTGCTTGCCTGCCTCGGCAGCCTCACAAGCAATGTCTGCGTGAGTGTCTGTTGACGAGCAGATAAGAACAGCCTCGATTTCAGGGTCGTTGAGAATATCGTGATAGTCTGCATAAGCATTCGGAATACCCAAATCAGCCGCAACTTTTTGCGCACCTTCAACATAAATATCGGAAATGGCTTTGATTTCAGCTTGCGGAATGTGATATGTAATCGACTTTGCATGAACCTGACCGATTCTTCCTGCACCGATAATACCTACTTTTAATTTTTGCATAAAATTTACCTCTCAAATATTAGTATGTTTCGGATTACCGCTCATCAAAGCAGTATCCGACAGCGAGTTTATTTTATCACAGTATTTATACTAATGCAATAAAAAAACAGATAAATTAAAGCGAATTTTATAGTATATTTACAAATTATCAATATCGTTTTACAAAAAATCGAGTTTGAATAACAACGGTTGCATTTTGCCGCCGCACTGCAATTTCAAAATAAGTGCCGCCGCACAGTATTACAAAGCGATTTCGGCATATTGCAAACATATCCGACAAAAGGAGAACCCGACAGCGTTGGAAATTTCCTTATTTTTATAATGTGTATAATAATCCAACCGTAGGGGCGACCTGCGGTCGCCCGAATTTATCGTCAACCCGATTGCAACAAAATGGGCGAACACAGTTCGCCCCTACGATAGTATGCATTGAATTTTGACCAAAGCAAAAAACGCACCGCATCAATGACACGGTGTGTTTGGGTTATGCAATCTTTTCTGTTTTAAATGTGTGCAATTTTTTGTCTGTGAATTTTTTGATAATGTCGCCGACGATTTTAATTGCAATCGCAAAGGCAAAATCGACTGCGAATGTAAGCAATATCTTTTTGCCGAGCGGATATGATGCAAAAGTCTTCTTCATAAAGAAGAACGCAAGATTTTGCGCAAGATAAATATACAGGCTTGCATTGCCCAAAAAATGAACAAATTGGTTTTTGAGCAGTGAATTAAGCAAGCCGGCGTCACTGAATGACAGCGTGATTGCAATTGTCAGCGAATAAAACGCATAAATCTCATATTTAGGGTCAAACGAGCTGAATGCATATACAATCGGCAACGCATAGCAACAGAATTCGGCAAAAGTGAGGAGCATTCTTTCAAATATATTAAATTTGATTTTCTTTAATCTCGACGCGACTTCATAACAAAATGTGCCTGCGCAAATTTCGGTAAACGCTCTTAAATACGCCTTTGAAACCGTTGAATTAAACACAAATGTGTTAGTGCCGCCGAGCTTGCCGGTTGCGTGCGAGAGATAGCCGATAATTATTATCGTGAATACGGGAGCAAATATTTTGGTGAATTTATCCTGATATTTAAGCACAAGCGGATAAGCAATCAGCATAGCGATAAGCATTGCGCCAAGATACCATTCAGCAGTCATAACCTCTTCGGAATATATGCCCGATTTTTGGAGCAGGAAAAAGCCGGGTATCATATTGAGCAGTTTTTCAATCGCCGCTCTCATATTCGGCAGGCTGTAAAAATGAAACCAAAGTGCCGCGCCTACAATGTAGCCGAACATATGATACGGAAAAATCGACATCGTTTTGCGATACATAAAAGATTTTGTCGAGGCGGCAATGCTGTTTGTCGAATAATTTTTCTTAGCGGTGACGTCAAGTAAATAGCCCGAAACGATAAAGAAAAATTCAACACCTACCTTGCCCTCGCCGCAAAACGAAAAATATTTTTCGGACAATCCGAACGGCGGCTCAAGCAACAATCGGTTGTTGATGTGATAAAGAATAATGATTAAACAAAACACAAACCGCATCAAATCAATATTGCCGTTGCGCCCCGACCGCGTCGGATGCATCAAATTATATATATATATATATATATA
>CAVGLE010000069.1:0-10130 GCA_963630035.1 Mediterraneibacter torques | reverse complement strand
AATCAGGACAAGCCGCTTGCATGCGTCGTAACATACGGCTGTCAGCAAAATGTTGCCGACAGCGAGCATATCAAGGGTATGCTTGAGGAGATGGGCTACGGTTTTACCGAGGACAGAATGCAGGCAAAACTCGTGATTTTCAACACCTGTGCAGTCAGGGAGCACGCGGAGGACAGAGTTTTCGGCAATGTCGGCGCGCTGAAAAAATACAAGCTTCAAAATCCCGATGTTGTGATTGCTCTTTGCGGCTGTATGATGCAACAAAAGCATATCGCAGAAAAAATCAAAAAATCGTTTCCGTTTGTTGATCTTGTTTTCGGCACACATGTTGTTTACAAGGTGCCGGAGCTTATTTATGACGCGCTTACAATGCGCAAGAGGGTTTTTGAACTTCCGGATGTTGACGGCGTAATCGCCGAGGGTATTCCCGTTAAGCGCGATAACGACCGCAAGGCGTGGATTCCGATTATGTACGGCTGCAACAACTTTTGCTCGTACTGTGTTGTGCCTTATGTTCGCGGCAGAGAGCGCAGCAGAGAGGCGGCGGATGTCATAAAGGAATTTAAACAGCTTGTTGACGAGGGGTATAAGGAAATTACACTGCTCGGTCAAAATGTTAATTCATACGGTAAGGATCTTGAGCCGAAAGTGACATTTGCAGAGCTTCTCAGAATGATAAACGATTTGAACGGCGATTTCAGAGTGCGCTTTATGACAAGCCACCCGAAAGACTGCACCAAGGAGCTTATCGAAACGATGGCAGAGTGCGACAAGGTTGCAACGCATTTGCATCTTCCGTTTCAAAGCGGCAACAACAGAGTGCTTAAGGCGATGAACCGCGGATACACGAGAGAAAAATATCTCGAACTTATTAATTACGCAAAACAGCTTATGGGCGACGAACTTTCGATAACAAGCGACATTATCGTCGGCTTTCCCGGTGAAACATACGAGGAGTTTTTAGACACCGTTTCACTTGTTAAGGAAATCAAAGCTACAAGCTTATTCACATTTATTTACTCACCGAGGGTGGGAACACCTGCCGCAAAGATGGACGACCCGGTAAGCTATGACGAAAAGTCAAAATGGCTCAGGGAGCTTCTTGCCGTGCAGGAGCAAATCTCTGCCGAGCAAATGGCATTGCACAAGGGCAAAACCTTTAAGTGCTTTGTTTTCGGCAAGGGCAAAACAGGCGATAATTATCTTGCCGCAAGGACAGACGGCAATTTGATTATAGAATTTGAAGGCGGCGAAAGGCTCATCGGCACCTTCCAAAACATTAAAGTTACAGAGCCGCTCACCTATGTTATGAAAGGTGAGATAGAAAGGAAATAACAGTATGTCATTAGAAACCGCACTCAGAGAACTCGGAAAAGAGATTCAGGCAGATGAACGCTTTGCAGCTCTTAAAGCAGCGGCTGCAGCTAACGATGCTGACGAAACGCTTCAAAATCAGATGCATGAAATGCAGCTTCTTTCACTTCAATATCAACAGGAGGCTGAAAAGGGCGAGGAGGCTTCTCAGGATAAAATTAAAGAGCTTCAAAATAAATATCAGGATCTTTACAACACCGTTATGGACGGCGAGAATATGAAAAATTATTCTCTTGCCGCTGCCGAGATGGAGCAAATGGCTCAGTATATCAGCCAAATGATCGGTTTGTTCTTCGACGGTCAGGATCCGGAAACCTGTCAGGTTCCGCCGACAGATGTAAACTGCACACACGATTGCGGCACTTGCGGCGGTTGCCACTGATTTAAAAAACTTCGGCAGGCAATAAACGCGTTGCCTGCCGACGGCTCATTAATTTGAAAGGAGGGCGAATATGGCTAAAAAAGGTGAGCTTTCACCTATGATGCAACAGTATTTTAAGGTGAAAAAGGAATATCCGGGCGTTATATTGTTTTTCAGACTCGGCGATTTTTATGAAATGTTTTTTGACGATGCAAAGGTTGCCTCAAAGGAGCTTGACCTCGTGCTGACCGGCAGAGATTGCGGTCAGGAGGAGAGAGCACCTATGTGCGGCGTTCCGTTTCACAGCGCAGACAGCTACATTGCAAAACTTGTGTCACGCGGCTACAAGGTTGCAATCTGCGAACAAATGGAGGACCCTGCGGCGGCTAAGGGCATAGTTAAAAGAGATGTTATAAGAGTTATCACACCCGGCACCGTTATCGAAAGCAATATCCTTGAGGATGGCACAAACAACTATCTTTGCTCAATCTGCAAGGGTGCAAACGAAACGGGTATTTGCTTTGCCGATGTTTCGACGGGTGAGTTTCATATCACCGTTGTCGGCAGAGAAGACGAGCAGGAAAAAATAATCAACCAGCTTTCTACATATTCGCCAAAGGAAATTATTACAAATTCCGCCGCAACGGGACTTGATAAGGTTGAAAAATTCGCAGACAGCAGATTTTCGGTTTCATTTGAGAAAGTTGACGATTCAAAATTCGATTTTGATTATGCAACAAATCTTATCCTTGAAACGATGAAAAGAGATGAAATATCATCGCTTAATTTGGGACACAGCAAAACGGCTGTTTGCGCACTCGGTGCGGTTATCGACTATCTTCGCGAAACCCAAAAAAGAGACGATATTGAGGCACCGAGCGAGATTGAATATTATGACGGCTCGGATTTTATGGCACTCGATGTCAGCGCAAGGCGCAATCTTGAACTTACACGCTCAATGATGACGGGCGACAAAAAACATTCGCTTCTTTGGGTTATCGACAAAACAAAGACTGCACCGGGCAAGCGTATGCTCCGTTCATGGCTTGAAAGACCGCTTGTCAATGTTTCAAAAATCACCAAAAGGCAAAATGCGGTAGGCGAGCTTTTCGACAGCACAATGCTCCGCGACGAAATACGCGGCGCACTTTCGGGAATAAACGATATGGAACGACTTATGAGCCGAATCGCTTATTCAACCGCAAACGCAAAGGAACTTCGGTCACTGTCGGCAACAATCGGCGCTTTGCCGATTGTAAAAAACAGCCTTTCAACAGTGTCAACCGCAATGCTCAAATCAATTTATGAAAATATTGACTTGCTCGACGATGTAAAGACGCTTATAGAAAGCGCAATTGTTGACGAGCCACCGTTCAGCGTTCGTGAGGGCGGACTCATTAAATCGGGCTACAATGCCGAGATTGACGAGCTTAAAGATATTGTTCAGGGCGGCGCAAATCTCCTTGCCGAGATTGAGGCGAGAGAAAAGGAAAAAACGGGAATCCCCAAATTAAGGGTTTCATATAACAAGGTTTTCGGCTATTTTATCGAGGTTACAAACGCCTATAAAGATATGGTACCGCCGGAATATATCAGAAAACAAACGCTTACAAACTGCGAGCGATTTATAACTCAGGAACTTAAAGATCTTGAGGGCAAAATGCTCGGAGCGAAGGATAGGCTTATCGCTCTCGAATACGATATGTTCACTGCGGTACGCAGTCAAATCGCAGGCGAGGTTGAGCGTATTCAGCGCACAGCCAAGGCACTTGCGACACTCGACAGCCTTGCGTCACTTGCGCAGGTTGCGTTTGAAAATAATTATTGCTGTCCGCAAATCACGACAAACGGCGTGATTGATATTAAAGACGGCAGGCATCCGGTTGTCGAAACACTGCTTGACGACGCCGTATTTGTTCCGAATGACACATTGCTTGATAAAGACAAAAACAGATGTGCGATTATTACCGGTCCGAATATGGCAGGTAAATCAACATATATGCGACAGACGGCGCTTATCACACTTCTTGCGCAAATCGGCTCGTTCGTTCCGGCTAAAAGCGCGGAAATTTCGGTTTGCGATGCAATTTTTACAAGAGTGGGTGCGTCGGACGACCTTGCAACGGGTCAATCAACATTTATGGTCGAAATGAACGAAGTTTCGACAATTCTCAAAAACGCCACCGAAAATTCGCTTATTATTCTTGATGAAATCGGCAGAGGCACATCAACCTTTGACGGTATGAGCATTGCCCGTGCGGTTCTCGAATTTGTCGTTAAAAAAAAGACACTTGGAGCAAAAACGCTTTTTGCAACCCATTATCACGAGCTTACTGCGATGGAGGGCGTGCTCGACGGTGTAAACAACTATTCGATAGCCGTTAAAAAGCGCGGCGACGATATTACATTTTTGCGCAGAATAGTTCACGGCGGCGCAGACCAAAGTTTCGGTATCGAGGTTGCAAAACTTGCAGGTATTCCGAACAGCGTGATCAAGCGGGCGAAAGTGATTTTGAAAGAGCTTGAATCAAACAAAATCGAAATTGAATTTAAAGCCGACGATGCCGTTGTCGAAGAGGACGAAAACGATATTCAATACAACTTCCAAACAAATTCGACAAACGATATTATTGAACTTATAAAAACTGTAGACATAAACACATTGACCCCGATTGAGGCAATGCAAACGCTTTATGATTTAAAGAAAAAAGCGGAAGAAATTTCTTAGAAAGAGGGTGCAAGCCTTGCCTGAAATTAATATATTGCCAAAGGAAGTATATCAGCTTATCGCAGCAGGCGAGGTTGTCGAACGCCCCTCCTCCGTCGTTAAGGAAATGATTGAAAATTCCGTTGACGCCGGAGCAACCCATATTACGGTTGAAATCAAGCACGGCGGCTCAACATACATTCGCATAACGGATGACGGTTGCGGCATTGCGAGAGACCAGGTGAAAAAAGTTTTTATTTCCCACGCAACAAGCAAAATCAAAATGCAGGAGGATTTAAATGCAATCGGCACTCTCGGCTTTCGCGGCGAGGCTATGGCATCAATTTCCGCCGTTTCAAAGGTTGAGCTTTTGACAAGAGCCGACGGCGAGCCGAACGGCACACGGTACGAAATTGCCGGCGGTGAGGAAAAGGAGCTTTCGGATGCAGGATGCCCAAATGGCACAACAATTGTCGTTCGTGATATTTTCTACAACACTCCTGCACGAATGAAATTTTTGAAAAAAGATGTTACCGAGGGCAACGCGGTTGCGGCGATAGTTGATTCAATGGCAATCAGCCATCCCGAAATTTCGTTTCGCTTTATCCGCGACAGCAAACAGGTGCTTATCACCTCGGGCAACGGCGATTTGAAAAGTACCGCATATTCAGTTTTCGGCAGAGATTTTTCTTCGGCGCTTATACCGGTTGATTATTCTGTCAACAATATGCGTGTGACGGGGCTTGTAACAAAGCCGTCCGCATCGAGAAAAAGCAGAGCGATGCAATACTTTTTCATCAACTCACGCCTTGTTAAAAGCAAAACCGCTATGGCGGCGCTTGAGCAGGCTTATAAAAATTCGATTATGGTCGGCAGATTTCCCGGCTGTATCCTCAATATAAAGTGCGATACTTCGTTTGTCGATGTCAATGTTCACCCGGCAAAAATCGAGGTGCGATTCGCAAACGAACGCCCTGTTTTTGAATTGATTTATTACGGAGTAAAGTCCGCAATTCAAGCAGGCGACTCGCCGAAGGTTGCGGAATTTAAGCCTTCAAGGCAGACTCAACCTACGGCATCGGGCAAGCTTGACTTCTTTATGAAAGAAGAGGACAAGCCGAAGCAAATGACATTTAAACAGCAATCAAATCCCGATTTGTTTTGGAATGTTGCCGCTTCCACACCGAATAAATACAACGAAAATGTTAAGTTTGACAGTGGCAATGACGAGGCTGAACATTCAAATAATAAAACACAAATAAAAATTGAATCAACAAGCGCCGATAAGTCAACTGTTTCACAGCAGGCGGTCGACGGAAAAATCAAAGGCAAATTCCACGGCAGTTTTGGCGGTGTTTCTATTGAAAGCATCCAAAACGCAAGTTCGTCGACGGTTCAAAGCGACGAAACAAATTTGCCGCAGGATGACGGTTCGACTGACGAGAATGCAAATACAAATCTTGTCAGCAATGAAAAAGAGCCGAGTGTTGCTGAAGAAAGCGCAGTGACAGCACCTGAAATTCCCGATTTCAAGGTTGTCGGCGAGGCGTTTAAAACATATATCATAATTCAAATTGAAAACGCAATTTATTTTATCGACAAGCACGCCGCTCACGAGCGAATGAATTACGAAAAGCTCAAGAGCAGTACGGTTATAAATTCACAAATTTTGATTTCGCCCGTTGTTGTAAATCTTGCAAAAGACGAATACGGCGCAGTCTGCGAAAATCTTGATTTATATAAAAAATGCGGCTTTGAAATCGAGGATTTCGGCAACAGCTCGGTTATTGTGCGCGAGTGCCCGTCAATTCTCGACGGCGAGGATATTAAAGACCTTGTGTGTGAAACTGCCGCAAAGCTTCTTGACGGTAAAACGGATATAACGCCCGAGCAGATGGATTGGATTTTTCATTCAACATCGTGCCGTGCCGCAGTTAAGGCAGGCGATTACACATCGCCTTATGAAAGAGAGCTGTTTGTAAAAAAACTTTTGTCAATGCCTAACATCAGATATTGCCCGCACGGCAGACCGGTTATGATTAAAATGTCAAAACACGATATTGAAAAACAGTTCGGCAGGGCGTAATATATGAAAAAAACAAAAATTATTTGCGTTGTCGGCGCAACGGCATCGGGCAAAACGGCGCTCGGCGTTGAACTTGCAAAGGATGTCGGCGGTGAAATAATATCAGCCGATTCGATGCAGGTTTACAAGGATATGCCGATTGCTACAGCCGCCGCAACCGAGAATGAGAAGCAGGGCGTTCGGCACTATCTTTTGGAGTTTCTCGACAGCGGCGAGAGTTTTTCCGTAGCCGATTTTGTCAAACTCGCAAAGGAAAAAATCGCGGACATCGCCTCGCGCGGCAAAGTTCCGATTATTGTCGGCGGCACGGGCTTGTTTGTTGACAGTCTTGTGCAAAATATAGAATTTGCCGATATAAGCGCCGACGAGAGTTTGCGCGCCGAGCTGAACGGCAAATCCACCGACGAGCTTTATGCGATGCTCCTAAAAGAAGACCCGAAAGCCGCCGCGGATATTCACAAAAACAACAGAAAGCGTGTTATACGCGCGCTCGAGCTTGCAATCGGCGGCACAACAAAGACCGAGCAAAACGACAATTCGCGGCTTGCCGACAATCCCTATGACACACTTTATATCGGTATTAATTATAAAGACCGTCAGACATTGTATGACAGAATTAACCGTCGAGTTGATATTATGCTTGAAAACGGCTTGATTGACGAGGCAAAGCGAATGCTTTCACGCTCCGGCACAACAGCAAAGCAGGCTATCGGGCACAAGGAACTTTCGCCCTATCTTTCGGGTGAAATGTCGCTTGACGACGCAACGGAAAATATAAAGCGCGCAACGCGCAGATATGCAAAACGCCAGCTTACATGGTTTAGACGCAACGAAAAAATCAACTGGCTCTATGCCGATGAAATGACGGGCGATGAGCTTGTCAACAAGGCAACAACTGTTGCAAAAGATTTTTTGATTAAATAAACGGCAAAGGAGGTTTAACTTGATATGACTAAAGCAAAGAGAGAAAATATTGCGATTATTCTTGTTATCATTCTTGTTTTGGGATATGTTTTTTACAAGTGCTATTCTGTCACTCATATTGAGCTTGAAACCGAAGAAGCCGCTTTAACAACAGTTTATGAAACGGTTGAGGCAAAGGCACTTGTTATAAGGCAAGAACATACTTTGTCAAAGGACAAGACAGGAGTAACCGTTCCGTGCCTTTCCGACGGTGACAAAATCAATGTCGGCGGAAATGTTGCAATGCGCTTTTCAAGTGCCGATGACGCCGCAAAATATTCGCAATATTCAAAAATAAAAACGCAGATTGAATATTACGAAAATCTTGAGTCGCAAACGGTCGGTCAGGCAGCAAGCGTTGAATCGATAAATAACGAAATAGATTTGGATGTTGACGAATACATCCGTGCACTGAATTCGGGCAGTGCCTCGGATATTTCACAGACTTCATCGTCAGTCAACGATTGTCTGCTTCGTCGCCAAATGATTATAGGCGAGACTGTCGATCTTACTTCAATTGTCAGCGGTTTGCGAAATCAACTGGCTTCATACAGTGTCACTCCGAATAATTATGTAACAACGAAAGAATCGGGCGTTTTTTCAAGCTACACTGACGGCTACGAAAATGTTTTTGATTATTCAAAAATAGAAACAATCACAACAAAGGAGATTAATTCCGCACTTGATAAAATCCAATCCGAACAAATTCAAACAGACAATCTCGGAAAACTTATTACGGCATATGATTGGTATTTTGCCGTTTCGGTACCTAAAGATCAAGCAAAAAATCTTAAAGAGGGCGGTAAATACGATGTTGTTCTTAAGGACAGCGAAGACGAGGTGATTTCCGTCACCGTTAAATATAACAATCCGACGGAGTCAAACGAAGATACGGTCGCCGTTGTGCTTGAATGCGATGAGATGACGGCACAGCTTGCGGCGCTCAGAGCGGAAAATATCGAGATTAGGTTTAAATCGTATGAGGGAATCAAGGCTCCGTCCTCGGCACTTCATATAAAGGACGGCAAAAAAGGTGTTTACGTTTTGATTTCAAGCCAGGTTAAATTCAGACAAGCGGATATCCTTTATTCAAACAATGACTATGTGCTTTTGTCATATGACGCAAGCGCGTCAAACGGCATTCGCATATACGATAAAATAATTACACAAGGAAAGGATCTTGAAGATGGAAAGGTTTATACTTGATGAAGAGCGTGTTAAAAGAACGATTGACAATTATAAGCGAATAAAAAACGATGTTGCCGAAACGGCGATTAAAGCCGGCAGAAGCGAAAACGATGTTCGCCTTATGTGCGTTACAAAAACAGTCGAGGCAGAATACATAAATCCCGTTCTTGATTTGGGCGCAAATCTCATCGGCGAAAACAGGGTTCAGGAATACCTTTCAAAAAGGGAAAATCTACATCTTGACGGCGTTGAAAAGCACCTTATCGGTCATCTTCAGACAAACAAGGTTAAGCAAATTGTCGGTCAGGTTGATATGATAGAATCGGTCGATTCCGTTCATCTTGCAAAGGAAATAAGCAAACAATCCGCCAAAATCGGCGTTACAACCAATGTTTTGGTGGAAGTTAATGTAGGCAAGGAGGAGTCAAAAAGCGGCATTTATATTGAGGGACTGAACGACCTTTTGTGCGAAATTGCGCAAATGCCGAATATCAAGATTAAGGGCTTGATGACAATACCGCCCATCTGCGATGAAAACGAGGTAAGAAAATATTTTTACGAAATGCACAAATCCTTTGTTGACATCAGAGATAAAAAACTTGATAATATAGACATGGATATTCTTTCAATGGGTATGAGCGGCGATTATGAAGCCGCCGTGCTTGAGGGATCAAATATTGTAAGAGTTGGCTCCGCTATTTTCGGAGCAAGAAAATATTTTTAATTTAGGAGGACGAATATGAGCTTTTTGGACAAGGTAAAGGAAATTATCAGCGATAACGACGAGGACGATTTCGACGATTATTATGATGACGGCGACACATTTGAAAAGCCGGCACCGAGACGCGAGCATTCGTTAAGCCCGTCTTTTGAAAGAGAGGAGAGGGTTGAAAGACCTTCACGCAGACAAAAGAGCGATAAGGTTGTAAACATTCATACAACGGCACAGCTTCAGGTTGTTCTTGTCAAGCCGGAAAAATATGAGGAGGCTGCCGCAATTGCCGACAATCTCAATGAAAAAAGAACCGTTGTTCTCAATCTTGAAAGCACAAACAGAGATATTGCAAGGCGTTTGCTCGACTTCCTTTCGGGCGTTGCGTATGCAAATAACGGTCAAATAAAAAGAGTTGCAAATTCAACATATATCATCACGCCTTATAATGTAGACGTTATGGGCGATTTGATTGACGAGCTTGAAAATAACGGAATGTTTATGTAACTTTTTACTGAGGAGAATAAAATTATGATAAGCGCAAACGAAATAAGAAACAGACAGATTAAGGTTTCACAGGTCGGATATGATAAAGAGGAGGTAAACATTCTCCTTGACGAGGCTGCCGACACCGTTGACGGCTATGTTGCCGAAAACAAGGAACTTTACCATAAACTTGAGGTTCTTGCCAATAAAATCGAGGAATACCGTGCTGAGGAAGATTCTATCAAATCGGCCC
>CAVGLE010000068.1:0-10390 GCA_963630035.1 Mediterraneibacter torques | reverse complement strand
AGCCCAAGCTCACTGCATGAAATAACCGTTCCGCTTTCATCAACAACGCCGATAATCCTGTCTGTTGCATCGCGCATTTGGTTGATGATGCCCTGAAATAATCTGTTTGGCATAAATATATTCCTCTCTTACATTATCTTGTGAAATTATTATATACAAATCTGCACAAAAAAAATTCAAGTTCATTGTAAATATTATACAATCAACTTGATTTTTTTGCAACCTTTTTCACAAATTTTTTTAATAAAATTGTGCTTATTGCATAAATGAGCAAAAAATACGCAATATGTTGTGCCGATTTTTGTTAAAAACAGACTATATAGTAACGCCGCTTCGACATTTCACGGCGTCAATCTCGTTCTTTGTTAAATATCTGCATTCACCGGGAGCCAAATTTTCATCAATCGGCAAATTGCCCATAGCGACACGGTGCAGTTCGACAACCGTAATTGAATGTTTTTTGAACATCCGTTTAACCTGATGATAAAGCCCCTGCTTGAGTACAACGCGCGCAATGCAGTAATCGCCGTTGACCGGCTCGATATGCGCTTTGAGCAATTTTTCGCCATTAAGCGTCATTCCGTTCTCAAAATCCGCGGCGACCGAAAAATCAAACGGCTTGTCAAGCGTTGCGATATATGTTTTGTCAATATGCTTTTTGGGGCTGAGAATATCGTGGGCAAATGCGCCGTCATCGGTGATGAGCATAAAACCGGTTGTGTCTTTGTCAAGTCTGCCGGCCGGAAAAAGATTTTTTCGTTTCATTTCCGGCGGCAAAATGTCAACAACGGTGACATCATCATCCGATTTTGCGGCAGAAATAACACCCTTCGGTTTGTTCATCATTATATATACATATTTATTGTTTAAAACCAATTCGCCGTCAACCGAAATCGCGCATCCGTCGAAGCATTTGAAATCGCCCGAAGTGATAACTTTGCCTTCAACCGTAACACGCCCTGAGCGCAAAAGCGATTTTGACTGTGAGCGTGCAATATTCAATTCGCGTGATAAAATTTTATCTAATCGTTCCATAAATCGTATATTTGTCGGGCACGGCTAATTCTTTTCACTGAGGGCGGTTAAAAATCCGCTGTCAGCTGATGGGTCGCACAAATCGGCGCCGATAAGTTTGCCGTCATAGACAATCAAATCGGCAACAACATTGTTGTTTGATTTGTAATTTGTTACGCTGTATGTATAAATCGTTGCCTTTTTGCCCTTGTAGTGCTCCAAATCAAAACCCTGCTTTTTTTGAATATCGTTGTAGCGAGTATAAACATCGTTGAACTTTGAGGGGATAATGATTTGTTTTTTGTTTTCGTTGCCATCGGTTTCCCAACCGACGGAATTTAGATATTTAACCCTTTCCTGCGTGTTGGCACAACCGATTGCCGCGCTTGTCGGCTCTGTTTTTTCGCTGTGATTGCCGGCAAAAGAAAGAATAATAACAATTATACCGGTAATGGCAAGAGCTATGCCGAAAACAGTTTTTGGATTTGCTTTGAAAGTTAGAACTCGCATAAAATCACCTAAACAATTCTATGCGAAGGATTTATATAATATAATCCTTTAATTGCTTTATATCGGAAATATTCACGGTGACATCATACAAAACGCCGTTTTCTGTGTATTCCTCTGAGTGAACTGTGCCGTCGCGAACGATTGAAGAAAGCTTCATTTTATCAAACGGCAAAAGAATTTTCACCCTTTTTCTGTCCTTTGGAAGAGCGTTCTCTATCGCCGTGAGCAGAAAATCAATTCCCTCGCCCGTGACTGCGCTTATTTTGACCGAATTTTCAAAAAAATCGAAATCAAGATCGGTTGCCTTGTCGCACTTGTTGAGGACATTTATAATCGGCTTGCCGTTGCAACCGAGATCGCTCAAAACTGACTCGGTAACCCTGATATGCTCGGCACATTCGTCACTTGACGCGTCGCAGACATTAAGAATAACATCAGCCCAAACAGCTTCCTCAAGCGTTGAGCGAAACGCATCGACAAGTTGATGCGGCAGTCTGCGGACAAGGCCTACTGTGTCAACGAGCATGATTTGTCTGCCGTCGGGCAAGACGAGTTTGCGTGCGGTCGGGTCGAGAGTGGCAAAAAGCTTGTCTTCCTGAAGCACGCCGGCATCTGTCAGTCTGTTCATAAGCGTTGATTTTCCGGCGTTTGTGTATCCGACAATAGCTACGCAAAGCGCGCCGTTTTTCTTGCGCCTTTGGTGCATTGCAACACGGCGTTTTTCAACCTTGTCAAGTTCCACTTTAAGGTTTTGTATTCTGAATCGGATATGCCGCCTGTCGGTTTCGAGTTTTGTTTCGCCGGGACCTCTTGTGCCTATTCCGCCGCCGAGTCGCGACAATGCGGTTCCCTTTCCCGAAAGGCGCGGCAATGAGTATTTCAGCTGTGCAAGCTCAACCTGAAGTTTGCCCTCGCTCGACCTTGCTCTGCCTGCGAAAATATCGAGTATAAGCGTTGTTCTGTCGATAACGCGAACACCTGTCAAATCCTCAATATTTCTTATCTGAACGGGCGAAAGTTCGCCGTCGGCAATAATAAGGTCGATATTATGGTTTGAGCAAAAATCACATATTTCTTCAAGTGCGCCCTTACCCATATATGTTGCCGCCTCGGGAGCGGGGCGTTTTTGAATCATTTCGCCGATTATTTCGGCACCACTTGTTTTTGCAAGTTCTTCAAGCTCCGCCATGGAAGACTCGGCATCGTATTCACCGCAGTCAAGCGAAATCAAGAATACGCGTTCTTTATTTTCATCGTTATAATTTTGTATCATCAATATTTTTCTACCAAAGCCTTGAGCACGCTGTTTGCAATCGGTGCCGCCGTTTTATGACCCGAATTGCCCTTTTCAACAGTAACAACGAATGCGTACGGGTGGCTGTCGTCTTTCATATATCCGACAAACCAAGCGATATTGTGGGCGTCCACATTGTCGATTTGCGCCGTGCCGCTTTTTGCGCAGACATTTAAATCCGTGTCCACAACATCGTCATATGCATTTTTTCCGTTGTTTTCCATCAAAGCACCGATTTTTTGTGCAACATCACTGCTGAGCATTTTTGTGGTCGATGTGTTTTTATAATTAATATCAAGGCTTGCGCCAAGCTGATTTGAAAAGCCCTTGACTATATTGAAAGACGGAGCCTCGCCGCCGTTGCCGATTGCCGCCGCAATGCGAAGCATTGTAATCGGCGCAATTCTTGTATTGCCCTGACCGATACCGGTCCAACCCAAAAGGTCGGTGCCTGCTGCGCCGCCGTCAAATTTTCCCGCAAAGGAAACTATTTTGTCGCTGATTGTAACGGACGAGCCAATACCGAGTTCCTTAGCAGTTGTTTGCAGTTTTTCAGTTCCGAGTTCAATTGCGATTTGAGCAAAAACGGCGTTGCAGCTGTCCTTGAACGCCTCCTCAAATGTTTCGTGACTGCCATGGTTGGCATTGCACTTAATCGGAGTACCCGAACCTGCGTCGTATTCGCCGTTGCACTTCCATGTTCTTGTATAAACATCACTCATATTTTCAATTGCACATACGGCGGTGACAATTTTGAATGTTGAGCCTGGAGGATAGTGAGCACTGATGAGGCGGTTGATATAAACGCCCTCGTAGTCACTGCTTGTTTCCAAATCGTCGGGAACATTGTTTACATCGTATGACGGTGATGAAACAGAGCACAAAATGTCGCCTGTTTTGTAATTGACAACGGCAACGGTGCCTTTTCTGCCGTTAAGCTTTTTGTATGCAAGGTTACAGATTTCGCTGTCAACAGTCAGCGTCATATCATTACCCTTGCCGTATTTTTCTATATTGTACACGCCCGAAACCAAACTGTATCCCGTAAGTTCGGCGTCGAATTGATTTTGTACACCTGTTGAAATAAAGTTTTTGGGATCGCCGACGATATGAAGAGTTGATTTTCTCGTCGTTTTATCGTCGCTGTAAACACGGTTGCCGTCCTTAGTTGAAACGAGTGCAACCTTGTTTGAATCGTAAACTGTGCCTGCAGCAATAAGCTCGCCGCTTTTATAAACATGGTGGTTATAACTTTTCATAACCCATGTACTGCCGTCGCTGACGAGCGAATATGTCATAAATCCTATTCCGATAAGAAATGCGAAAGACAAAATCCAAAGAAAAATGCCTCTTTTTGTAATCATTTTCATCTTTTCTTCACACCTCCGAGATAGTTATAGGTGCGTATATCCGATGCCTTAATAAATGCAAGAAGTCCCCAACAACTCATCATTGACGAGCCGCCCTGGCTGACAAATGGAAGCGTAACGCCCGTAAGCGGCAAAATATCGGTGATGCCGAAAATGTTGAGTGCGCATTGGAACAAAAGAAGTCCTGCGGCGGCAACTGCACCGATTGAATAAAATGTCGAGCGTGACGCGATTGAGTTTACAAGTGCCGAAACAGCAATACAAACAAATGAAAGCACAAGGGCAATTGCAAAAATATATCCCCATTCCTCGCAAATCACGCCGAAAATGATATCGGTTGTCGATGCATAAACATTACGCACATAGCCGTTACCCATTCCGAGCCCGAGCAATCCGCCCGATGCCATACCGACAAGAACCCTTGTCTGCTGAAAGCCGCCGCGCTCGTTATAATGTTCCCAAACATGACGGTATGCGGCAAAACGCGTTTTAACATACGCCTTGTATTTAAGTACAATTGCGCCGCCCATTACTGCCGAAACTACAGCCAGAATAATTGTTTTGATATCGCCCGAATTCATAAAAGCGATAATGAGAAATGTTACAAAGAAAATCAGTGCCGTGCCGAAATCCTTTATTATAATAAGCGCACCGACGCACGCAACCGAAAATCCGATAAAAGCAATGATATTTTTTGAAGTTTGAATTTTTTCAAGCGTTGCGGAACCTACAAAAACGAATGCTATTTTTACAAATTCCGACGGCTGAAGCGTTACTCCGGCAATTTCAATCCAATTTCGCGCGCCGTTTGTTGTTTTTGCTATTACCAAATTTAACAACAGCAGTGCAATTGCCGCAATTGCCACATAAAGGCGCATTTTCATACAAAAATCGACATTGCCCATTATAAACACAAGGCAAATAAAAATTATCACGCCGGCAAATATCATCAAAAGTTGCTTAAATGCCGCATTTGGATTGATACTGCCGATTGTGGCAATTCCCACTCCGCACAGAAAAAATGCAATAACCTCAAGTTCAAAATTTCGCCTGTGCATTGCAACATAAAATACTGTAAGATAAATCCACT
Organism: Mediterraneibacter torques; assembly: GCA_963630035.1. Classification (GTDB taxonomy): domain Bacteria; phylum Bacillota; class Clostridia; order Oscillospirales; family Acutalibacteraceae; genus Eubacterium_R. The sequence goes on along the minus strand of CAVGLE010000068.1, from coordinate 5,112 downwards.
CGATTGCAATAAGGCAAACCATCGCAAGCAAAACCGAAAATTCGAATTTTCCCTTTGCATTTGCCGAAATGTAACCGGTGACAAGCTGAAACACACTCAATACCGCAAGCAAAAGGAAATTGTTTACGGGCTTTATTTTCGGTGCTCTTTTATTTTTCACTTTAGAAGCCATAAAAATCCCCTTTCGTTATTTGTCGTAAAATACGAAAACCTTGTCGCCGAAAGTCAGCATATCCTCGTCAAAAACCAACTGCGGCTGACTGATATATCTGCCGTTGAGTTTTGTGCCGTTGTGCGAATCAAGGTCGGCAACAGCCCAACCGCGACTTGTCTGATAAATTCGCGCGTGATTTGAGCTTACCGTATCGTCAAGAATTTGGATATCGCAATTGCTACCTCTGCCGATAAGGACATCGCGTTTTTTCAAATACACGGGGCGCTTTGTTTTGACATCGACAAGCACGCCGTAAGCAACGGTGTTCGGTGCCGTTTGAACCTGCGAACGCAACTGAGTTTTGCTTTTTTGCGACAGTGCGTCGTCACACTCGAATTTGAGCGGAATATTACCGATTGTGATAATATCGCCGTTTTCGATAACAGCCTTGCCGTCCACACGGCGACCGTTTACCATAATGCCGACAGTTCTGCCCGATGTATCGGTAAGCACCCATTCTCTGCGCTTTTTGGCAATAACCGCGTGAAAGCGGTAAACAGTCGGAAACGGCAAAACAACATCGTTTGCCTTGCTTTTTCCGATTGAGGTTTCCCAATGATTAATTTCGATTTCCGAACCGTCATTTTGGTCAATTAGCTTTGCGAGCGTGTGTATTCTCGGTCTGTTTCTGAAAAGCGAAACAATACAAACAAACAGTATAACAACCGCCGCTGCCGGTGACACATAACGCATGGCCGATATGAGATATTCCATAAATCTGCTCCTAAACATACTTTCTTAATTTAATATAGTAATAATATTTTGTAAAAAAGTCAAGCACAGCGCACAATAGTTTACAATTAACCCACTTGAAATTACTTTTGGGATAATATATACTTTAAGTAATAGATATTCACAATAAAGGGGTAATTTTTATGAGTATTTCAAAATCTGTTTTCGGCAAATTAGACAACGGAGCGGTTGTTGATTTATACACAATCACCAATAAAAGCGGTGCAAGTGTTTCACTTCAAACGCTCGGTGCGGGTATTCAGTCAATAAAAGTGCCTGACAGAAACGGTGTTTTAGCCGATGTAGTGCTTGGCTTTGACAATCCGCAGGCGTACACAAATCCCGACAACGGCTATCAGGGCCTTGTTGTCGGCAGATGGGCAAACAGAATCCGCGACGCAAAATTCACATTTGAAGATATAGAATACAACACGCCTAAAAACCAGGGCACATGGACTTTGCACGGCGGCGGAAGATTCAGTTTTACACCGTGGGAGGTTGACGGTACAAGCGACAACAGCATTACATTTAAACGCTTTTCGCCGGACGGTGAGGACGGCTTCGGCGGCAACTTCACAATGAAGGTTAAATACACATTCGACGATGACTGCACGCTTAAAATCGAATACATTATTTTGAGCGACAGCGACACTGTTGCAAACCCGACAAACCACGCATATTTCAACCTCAGCGGCGACAGCAAGGCAACTGTTGAAAATCATCTTCTTCAAATCAACGCAGAGCATTTTACCGAAACCGACGACAATCAGCTTCCGACCGGAGAACTCGGCGAGGTTAAGGGCACGATGATGGATTTCACCGCAATGCACAAAATCGGCGACAAAATCGACGAGCCGTTCAGAGCAATAATCGACGGCATTGGATATGACAATAACTATTGCTTAAACAAGACTTTGGGCGATTTCACCTGCGCGGCAGTGCTCAAGGACGAAAAGAGCGGCAGAAGGCTCGATGTTTACACCGACCTTCCGGGAATCCAACTTTATTGCGGCGGCTGGCTCGACAAAAACAATACCGACAGCAAGGTTACATACCGCCGCGGCGTTGCGCTTGAAACACAGTTTTATCCCGACACCGTAAATCACCCGAATTTCCCGTCAAAATTCGTCAAAGCAAACGAAGAATTCAAAACGACAACCGAATTCAGATTTTCTTTTGAATAACTGAGCAAAGCGTAAAAAATCACCGTGACCGGCGCATGACCGTCACGGTGATTTTTTACAATGCCGATTATGGCACTTGATTTTCAAATTACTTTTTTACCGTCATAAATTCACCTTACAACACCATAACCAATGTGCCGGCGGTGATAAGAATTGAGCCGATGAGCGATTTTGCGTTGAACTCCTCGTGCAAAAATACAAAAGCAAGCACGAGAGTGAAAAGAACGCTCAGCTTGTCAATCGGCACAACCTTTGACACATCACCCATTTGGATTGCCTTGTAATAGCATAGCCACGATGCACCCGTTGCAAGACCGGAAAGAATAAGGAATATCCAGCTTTTTTTGCTGATGCTTGAAATGCCTGACTGCGTATTTGTAATAAACACCATAAGCCACGACATTCCGACAACAGCAACCGTTCTTATAGCCGTTGCAAGTGTTGAATCGACATTTTCAATTCCGACCTTTGCAAGAATTGATGTGAGCGCCGCAAATACGGCTGAAAGTAATGCGAATAACCACCACATAGTATCACCTCTGCTTATATTTTATAACCTTATATCTGTATTGTAAAGCATAATGTTAAACAAAGTTCAAGTTGCAACTGCGCAAAATAAAAGAGCAGGACTTTCCTGCTCCTTTAAGCGTAAGCTTGTAACTGTTAATCAACGACTGAAAATTCTTTGCTTGAAAAGCCCATGATAAGTGAGCATACAAACGGAAAAAGCAGCGTGAGAATACCTTGCTGTATAATTTTGAAATCATTGAGCGAACATTGCGGCTTTCCCTTCGCTAACACGGAGCGCCCTTACAGCAAACAGTTGCCCCGTCATTTAACGGTTAATCGTAGTATTTGTCAAGCTCGTCGTCGCAAGTCGGGTATTTTTCGATTTTCGGCTGTTCATAAACCTTGCCGCGCGCAACAACCATATACGGCTGTGAAAGCGCCCTGAAATCGTCGAGCGGATTGGTGTCTGAAATAAGCATATCGGCGCATTTGCCGACCTCGATACTGCCTGTTATATCGTCAATGCCGAGTATCGCCGCATTGTTAAGCGTTGCCGTATAGAGTGCAAACTCGGGCGAAACGCCGACATTCTTTTCAAAATAATGAAGCTCGCGCCACATATTGTAATGCGTTGTGTAGGGACAGCCCGTATCCGTGCCCAAACCGACGGTTATTCCGTTTGCAAGTGCGGTTTTTGAGCCGGCAATCATATTGTTGTAAACAATATTTGAGTTATACTGCACCGCCTCGGTTATACCGAGCGTTTGCATATCAAATTTTGCCATAGGCATTGCCGGCGAAATTGTGCAAACCATAACGGCACCGTGCTGCTTGAGCGCATCAATTTCCTTTTGCGTGAGTGTTGAGCCGTGCTCTATCGAATCAACTCCGTTTTCAACGGCACAACTTACACCCTCGGGGCTTTGAACATGCGCGGCAACTTTAAAGCCGTATTCGTGAGCACGCTCGCAACACGCCTTAATCATATCGGGTTGCATCATCAGTCTGCCCGGCTCGCCTTTAACCTTCGCATCCATTACGCCGCCTGTAATCATAAGTTTAATCAAATCGACATTGTGGGTTTTAAGCTCATCAACCATCCTTACGGCATCGTCAACGGTGTTTGCCGCACGCGCAACGGAGCCGACCATATGACCGCCGGGAACGCCGATTGCAAAGTCGGAGGCGAGAATTCTCGGCCCCTCAAGCACACCGGAATTGATTTTGTCGCGGAGCTTTGTGTCTATATTGTCAAGTCCGCCGACTGCGCGAATTGTAGTAACGCCCGACATAAGTCCCTGCATGGCATAGGAGTGGCATAATTTGAGCGTAAAGTTGCGCATAACTGCGGACGAAAGTGCAATTTTTGAAAGCAGATTTGCTTTTAGCGGCTTTTTCTGCGGCTTACCGCCGGCAGGAAGATGAACATGAAGATTGATGAGACCCGGCATAAGATATTTGCCGTTTAAATCTATCACTCTGTCATTTGCGCTGACATCGGCTTTGCCGATGAAAACGATTTTGTCGCCGTCCGTCACAACATCAGTGTGCTCAACGGGCGTCATATTTTTTGTGCCGTCAAGCAAAACACAATTTTTAAATACGGTTTTCATAAAATCACCTTTTGTAATATTTTATGACATTATTATACTATAATAACAAAAAAAGAACAACCCGGTTTAATTCAACCGGGTTGCCCCCTTGCATTAATTTAAGTTTCCGAATCATCGCACAATCTGCCGTTAAAAGCTCTGCCGAAAACAACCGATATTGTTTCAAGCAAAACAGCAAACACAATTGCGCCGATGTAAGATGATGATACCCCTGTTTTAAACAACAAAACCACAAGCAAAATCACGGCAAAAATCAAAGCGGCGGTTATTTTTTTAAACCGAAGTTTTTCCCCTTGCGTCAATTCCTTTTGAGGCGTGTCCGCAGGACAGAGAATTACCATAATCACAAAACAGCATATCAGTATTGCGACAAGAAGCGTAAGGCTTGCATTGTCGGCAAGGCTGACGCACGCAATTCCTATAAAAAAAGAAGATAAAGTCACTGTCTGGCAATGAAGCTCTGTCTTTGCGTGAAAGCCGCCGGCATATCTGTGGGTTAAAAAAAATACAAGATAAAATATGACGCCCTGAATCGGAATTTTAAATATTGTTCCGATTATAAGACTGCAAAGCATCAAAAAAAGCTCGCTTATCATAACGAACAATCCGTAATGATACAAATCAATCTCGTCACCGTCTATTTTGTTTTTATCTGCCAAATATTGTGCTATTCGTTTTGAAAGTTTACTTATCATTATCTATATCATCTATCATTCTTTTTGAATTGATTGTATTGCTTCGGTAACTTAGGCTGGAATGCGGCTGTTGTGTTTGTCGAGTTTGAATCAACCTTAACTGAGAAATTAATAGCCTTTACAACCTTTGAAAGAACATCAGTTTTCATACATTTCACCTCCTT
>CAVGLE010000067.1:0-10569 GCA_963630035.1 Mediterraneibacter torques | reverse complement strand
GAGTCAGAGTCCGGAGTGTTACCGTTACACTATACCTCTATATTAAATTTTCGAGAGAAAAGTCTCTCAAATTTTTTGCTCATTTCAATTCGTGTTACGATTTTGATTTGAGCGATGTCTCTCAAAAGTCTCAGTCATAAATGCCCTAAATCGCACTAAAATGACTTTGGAATTTTGAAATTAGCCGTCTCTTAAAATCTCTCAAAAACTCTCTGACTTAAAATCAAGGATTTTTTCAAGCACATTTTCGGTGCTTTTTACGGCTGTTATAGACTTTTTAAGCCTATATGTTGAATGTATAGGGAAGTGTTGAAACTCTACTGTATCATTAAAGTTACACTATGGAGTCAGAGTCCGGAGTGTTACCGTTACACTATACCTCTATATGTGCTAACGATTCATTAACACAAGTATTATATCATAAATTTTGAAATTATCAAGTGAAAAATCAAAAAAAGTAAAACTTTTTGAAATTTCTTTTAAATCAAGTCGGCGAGGGTTTTGGAGTTTAAAAAATCCATAATAATTTCGTTAAGCTCGTTCCACATCGGTCGGGCGAGATTGCTGCCCTCTTTTGGGCAACGATTTTCGCACTCGACGCAAGAAACGGGTGCGAGCGTTTTTTCCGTCAAAATCAAAATTTCGCCGACTGTGTATTTATCAACCGGGCGATTGAGACGATAGCCGCCGGTTTTACCCCTTGCGCTGTCAACAAGTCCGCCCTTTGAAAGCTTTGCAATAATTGCTTCGAGATATTTCATACTGATGTCCTGACGGTCGGAAATATCTTTAAGCGAAATAAAACTGCCGTCGTTATGCTGGGCAAGGTCGAGCATAATGCTAAGTGCATATCTGCCCTTTGTTGAAATCATCATAATTAATTACTTCCCTCGGTGAAAAATTCCTGCGCTATGCGAACGCTCTCCATAGCGTCCTTTGCGTACCAATCGGCGTTAATCATTTTTGCATAATCTTTTGTGAGAACTGCGCCACCGACAAAGACTTTTGCATCCGTATTTTCGTGAATGAGTTTAATCGTTTTTTCCATATTCGGCACCGTTGTCGTCATAAGAGCCGACAGCCCGACGAGTTTGGCATTATTCTTTATCGTTTCTTCAAGCACCGTTTCGCACTTGACATCCTTGCCGAGGTCGATAACATCAAAGCCGTAATTCGCAAGAAGAACTTTAACAATATTTTTGCCTATGTCGTGAATGTCGCCCTCGACAGTTGCAATGATGATTTTGTCGCCTTTAACTTGGGAGTTTCCGCTGACTATCATGTGCGCCTTTATTTCGTCAAAAGCCGCCTTTGCGCTGTCTGCGGACATCAAAAGCTGTGGCAGGAAAATCTTGTTTTTCTCAAATCCATCGCCGACCTTGTCAAGTGCAGGAATTATATATTCATTGATAATATCAAGTGAATTTTTTGTTTTTAAAAGTTCTCTTGCGCACTTTGCACTTTCGTCCTTCATACCCTTGACGATTGCGTCAAGAAGTGTGATACTCGAGGCATCTGCAACCGTATCAATTACAACGGCGGATTCGATGTACTCGGTGCAATTTTCATCAAGCCCTGCAAGCGCATTATACGAATAAAATGCGTTCATCATACTCTGCGACTTTGGATTAATGATACCTGCTGAAAGCCCTGCCTTGAGACAAAGAGTATAAAATGCAGTATTGACAGCCTCTCTGTTCGGGAGACCGAAGCTTATATTTGACACGCCCAAAACGGTGTTGACACCGAGCGTGTGCTTCATATACTCAACCGCCTTAAGCGTTTCGATTGCATTTTTGCTGTCAGTGCTGATAGTCATTGCAAGAGCGTCAACAATCAAATCTTTTTTGTCGATGCCGTATTCAGCCGCTGTGTTAATTATCTTTTCGGCAATCTTTATTCTGCCGTCAGCAGTTTCGGGAATACCGTTTTCGTCAAGACAAAGGCAAACAACAACGCCGCCGTATTTTTTTGCAAGCGGAAAAATCTCGCGCATTGATTTTTCCTTGCCGTTTGTTGAGTTGATAAGCGGCTTGCCGTTGTAAATTCTGAGAGCCTGCTCCATTGCGACAGCATCGGAAGAGTCGAGCTGAAGCGGAGTCGGCAAAACCGACTGAAGCTCATAAACGGCGGATTTAAGCATTTCAACCTCATCAATTTCGGGCAAACCGACATTGACATCGAGAATATGCGCGCCGCAGTCCTTTTGAGAAATACCCTCGCGCAGAATGTAATCCATATTCTTGTCACGCAGTGCCTGTTTAAGAAGTTTTTTACCCGTCGGGTTGATTCTTTCGCCGATAACGGCACTTTTTTCGCCAAGTTCAACGCTTTGGGAATAACTTGTTACAAATGTGAAATCCTTTTTTAACGGCGTGACATCGGGAATATTTTTTGTCTTTTCGATAAGTGCCTTGATATGTGCAGGTGTTGTACCGCAACAACCGCCGAGATACGAAACACCCAAATCGGCAATTTGCGCCATCAAATCCGAAAACTCGTCGGGGTCGACATTATATACGGTTTCGCCGTTTACCGATTCAGGCAAGCCTGCATTTGGGTTTACCATAATCGGAGTTGAGGTGTATTTTTCAAGCTCCTCAACAAGCGGAATCATCTGTTTCGGCCCGAGTCCGCAGTTAAATCCGATAACATCGGCACCGAGTCCTTCAACAACGGCACACGCAGTTTTAACATCTGCGCCTGTCAAAAGCCTGCCCTTTTCGTCAAAAATCATTGAAACAAAAACGGGAAGGTCGCAATTTTCCTTTGCGGCAAGCATTGCGGCTTTAATTTCGTAGGTGTCGCCCATTGTTTCAATCAAAACAAGGTCGGCATCCTCCTTGCCGGCGTTGACAACATCGGCATAAATGCTGACGCACTCCTCAAAATCGAGGTCGCCCATCGGCTTAAGTAACTTACCGGTAGGTCCCAAATCAAGCGCAACCTTTTTGCCTGCCTTTTTTGCAAGTGCAACGCCTGCTTTGACAAGCTCGTCACAATTGTCATATTTAAGTCTGTTTGCGCCGAATGTGTTGGCGGTGATAATATCGGCACCTGCGTCGGCATACGCCTTGTGAACGCGATAAACCCTGTCGGGGTCGTTGATATTAAGTTTTTCGGGAAGCTCGCCGGGTCTTAAATTGAGCATACTGCCCATGCCGCCGTCAAAATATTTAATCATAATCAATCAATTCCTATAAATGCCGTAACGCTTTTTGTCGGCACCATTTCGCAGGTGTCGGTAAGCGTCAAGCCTATTCTTTTTGTAAGCTCAAGCAGTGAAAAAACCTTTTTTTGGTTTGAAATGTCAAGGTCGAAATATCCGGGTGAATAGCGTTGGCGCAGGGAAACGGAATGCTCCGCCTTGATTTGCTCCTCTAAACTGTCGCACACCTCTTCGATTTTTGACGCGGCGGCGGCTTGGAGCGCCATGGCATCGGCAATATCGGTTGACGCCGAAACCTTTATAACCCTGTCAACCGCAACTCCGAGAGTTGCGCCGAAAACAACGACCCTGCTGCAGCCTTTAAGATTTTGAGCAAGGCGAGTGCTTTCAAATCTGAAATCACCGATAATCAGGCAATCATCGGTAACCGTGCAGTCAAAAATGCGATAAAGCGTTTTCGGCACAGCGGTCTGCTCGATTGTGTCCATCGCCTTGTCGACAAGCGCAAGGATTTTTTCATCCGTTGTTTTGCTGTTTGTCCGCATATAGCGGAGGATTTCTGCCTTATTCATTAATAATGTCAGACAAGCCGTTCATAATTGCGCCTGCAACCTCGGGCTTGTTCATTGTGTAGATATGAATATTGTTTATTCCGTTTGCCATAAGGTCGATAATCTGCTCGGTGGCGTAAACAATTCCCGCCTGCTTCATCGACTTTTCGTCATCGCCGAAACGCTCCATAATTTTGTAGAACTTCTTGGGAACGCTTGAATTTGAAAGCTCGATTGAACGCTTGATTTGCTTTGCGTTTGTAATCGGCATAATGCCTGCGATAATCGGCACGGTTATGCCCTTGATGCGACACATCTCATAGAAATTGAGGAATTTGTCGTTATCAAAAAACATTTGCGAGGTTAAAAATTCAACGCCGCAGTCAACCTTTTGCTTAAGATATTCAATATCCTCAACGCGGTTTGCGCTTTCGGGGTGAATTTCCGGATAGCATGCACCGCCGACGCAGATTGTCGGATTGATAGCCTTAATTTCGTTTACAAGTTGATATGCGTGGGTGAAATATTGGTCATCGGGAAACTGAAATCCCTCCGGGATATCGCCGCGAAGGGCAAGGATATTTTCAATTCCGTTCTCCTGTAAGCCGTTGACAACGGTATGAATTTTGTCCCTTGTCGAAGTGATACAGGTGAGGTGAGAAAGAGGCGTTACGCCGCTGCTTTTGATTTGGGTTGCAATCTCATGCGTGAAGCCCGATTTTGTGCCTGCCGCGCCGTATGTTACGCTCATAAAGGACGGTGTATACTCGCTCATCTCTTTGACAATATCTTTTGTGTGCTCGATTTTATCCCACTGTTTCGGAGGAAAAACCTCGAACGAAACGGTTACTTTATTATCCTTTAAAATTTTGCTTATTTTCATAATTAAACGCCCTTTGACTAATTCCTATTATTTTAATATGTATTATTAACTAAATTATTATTATAGTTTCGCACGGTGTATTTGTCAAACAAAAAATGCTTTATTTTTCGCTTTTTTCAATACTTAAAACGCTTGTGAGCACATTTTTTGCACTGCGCTGAATTTCGCCGAGTGTTATCCCGCCCGGCAGACCGTATGTTTTTAGAAGTGTGCCGTCGGGTTTGTGGTTTGTGATGCGCGCTCCGCCCGGCATAAGAAGGTCAACTTGGGCACGGATTCTGTACGCTTGGTCGCGCAAATTCGGAAATTCGGGGCTTTTTGAAGGTTTCATCCACCAATCGGTCATAACATTACCGGCATATCCCCATTCCTCGCGCAAAATTGTTGTGCAAAGGTCGTAATTATAATGGCTGTAAACGCTGTTGACCTTATTGTATGAGGTCATAATATTTTTCGGATGCGCCTCTTTCACGCAAATTTCAAAGCCCTTGAGATAGATTTCACGCAAGGCTCTTTCCGACACGCGCGAGTCGGTCATATTGCGCATAAATTCCTGATTATTGCAGGCAAAATGCTTCGGGCACGCAGAACCGCCGAGGCTTTGTATACCGCGAACTGAGGCGGCGCCCATTTTTCCGCTGAGAAACGGGTCTTCACTGAAATATTCAAAGTTTCTGCCGCAAAGCGCATTTCTGTGTATATTCATTCCCGGTGCAAGCAGGACATCACTTCCGCGGTCCTTCATCTCTGCTGCTAAAACGGAATACATTTTTTCGACAAGCTCGGTGTCGAATGTTGACGCCAAAAGAGTGCCGATAGGCAAAAGCGATGCGCTCGCACGAAGTCGAATACCCGACGGACCGTCAGTTGTGCAAATCGCGTCAACGCCCTTGTCGCGGAGTGTGCCGAGCACGCCGCCGTATGCACCAGCATTGCCGGCGGCACAAAGCGGCGAATTCATTTCGTAGTCTCCCCTTGTGATCGCTTCAAGCTCGCCTATATTGAGCTGTGCCACAAATTCATCGAGCGTGTTTTTGCCGTCTTTGACATCGGTAAGCGTGATGCCTCTGTCGCCCGTTTGCGCAATCGGCTCGGGCAAATTGTTTAAAATTCTTGTTGCCAAATCATACTTTTGTTTCGGCACATTTTTTATACGGAGCTGAACCCTGCCGTCGATTTCCTCGGCGTGGAAGATTTGAAAATCGTCAACCGGTGCGCAAGCCTGCTTGTGCTGTGCATAAACGGCGGTTTCCTCCTGATAGTATGTAAATATTTTTTCGTTTTCTCTGACATTCTTTCCGAGGAAGAGCGAATATTCGCCTCTCTCGGTGACATATGCGCCCGCGTGGTTTGTGGAACCGCAATCATCAAACGAAGTGAGCGAATAAAAATCGACATAAACGCTCAAATCCTGCGACTCATCGGGCTGAAGTTCCTTTGTTTTCGCAAAACCGACAAGGCAAAGTTTCGGATTGCCGAGCCTGCCGCACGGTTTTTGAACATAAACCTGCGCAACCTCTCTGCCTGCGTGTTTACCCGTGTTTTTAACAGTAAATTCAACATTAAAGCCGTTTTCGTCGGCAGTTGTTCGGTTGTGTGTGATATCAAAATCGGTATAGCTCAAGCCGAAGCCGAACGGATAAAGAACGGCATCGGGGTCGAATGTTTCAAAATATCTGTAGCCGACAAAAATATCTTCTTCATAATTATTAAAGCTTTTTCCGCCGAAATTGACAGAGGTCGGATTGTCGGAATAATCTTTTATAATCGTGTCTGTCAACCTGCCGCTCGGTGAAGTTACGCCGCAAAGCAGATCGGCAACAGCGTTACCGCTTTCCATTCCGCCCTGCCAAACATACATTATTGCACCGATTTTGTCGCCGTAGTGCGCAACCCAGCTCATATCAATAATGTTGCCGACATTCAAAAGGACAACAACACTGTCAAAATGCGCGCAAACCTTGTCGAGCATTGCGATTTCGTCATCGGTCAAAAGATAGCTTCCGTTTTTATATATGCAATCCCTGTCCTCGCCCGACGATCTGCCGATTGTAACAACGGCGGCATCACTGCTGCGTGCGGCGGAAATAACGGTTGCATCATTAAGCGGCATTTCGTCATAATGAAACGGCCATCTGCCCCAAAATCCGTGATTTATCGGATTTTCATTAGAAAATTCGGAGTATGCATCGGCAAGAGCCTCATTAAGCCGCAAATGTTCACAGTTGCGAACACCCTCGGTCAAGCTGACCGTATAGGGATAGTTGACATCGCCGCCTGAGCCGTAGCCGACAAAGAAATAATCATCACTGCATCTGCCGAAAAGCGATACACATGTGCCGTCGGCAAACGGCAAAACGCCGTTGTTTTTCAAAAGTACCGCACCGTCTGCGGCAGTTTGTCGCAAAATCTGCGGCATACCGTCCGTGACGATGTGCTCTACGCCGGTTCTGTCAATTTCGCCCTGCGACAAATTGTTGACTATGTTTGCCATCATTTTGTTGAACGATTTTTTGATACCCATAAGTCATACCCCTTTTGCTGTTCGGTGCATAAATCTCCCACCGAATCCGCGCCTTTTTATTCACTTTAAATCATATCATAAATATAGGAAATAAGCAACATATTATTGGTGACTTATCAGTGACAATAATTTCTTAAAGTTTCTTAAAATTCATCAAATTCATTGACTTTTATATCGAAACGCGATATAACGAATAATCATCAAACATACAATATTTTATTGTGGGAGAAATTTTTATGATCAGTATATTATTGCCGCCGTGCTTGGCGGTCGGAGGATGTTTGGTTGTCAATGCAATAAGATTTATCGCAACGAAAAAGCTCGGCAAAAGGCGATTTGTTGCGGAGCTGATGCTTTCACTTTACATAGGAGTGCTGATTGCGGCGCTTATCACCTACGGACTGCAAATAACGACGGGTGCCAGCGGAACAATACGGATTTTGGGAATAAAAGAGCGCAGATTGCTGAATGTTGTGCCATTCAAAACAATTTTTGCGCAAATTTCGTCACACAGCATACGGGATTTGGCAAATTTAACCGTAAATGCGGTGATTATGATGCCGTTTGCATTGTTGATAAAGAATTTATCCCCGAAAATAAAGAACATAACTTGCATAATTATTGTTGCGTCATTTACCGCAGAAATTGAGGCAGCGCAATATTTTATCGGCAGGTCGTGCGACATTGATGACCTTTTGCTGAATGTTGCCGGCGGCGCAATCGCATTAATCATATACAACAAAATTAAGAAAAACAAATAATTAATATTCATTCAAACAAAAATCCGCAGTCAGGCACACCTACTGCGAATTTTTTTATACAAAGAACAGAACCCGCACGAATTAACGCGCGGGTTCTGCCCATTAGGAGTAAATGGAATTTGGAAAACTATTTATTTAAAGAGTCCTTTTTTGACATATTCTTCGCTGTGGACATCGGTTACGGTGTAGCCCGTAGCGTCAATGGCACTGCGCAATTTCTGCTCATCCAAGGGTTCTTTAGATACTATTTCTGCCATTTTTTTGGTGTGTGACGCTTTGACTTTTTTTACATCAAAATCCTTGCGAATTGTGTCACAAATATGTGTCTCGCACATTCCGCACGCCATTCCGTCAATTGATAATGTTGTTTTAATCATAAAGTGTCACCCTTTCTTTTCCTTTTTATGGCAATATCCGGCATTTGCGCAATGTGCGCAATTTGCCCCGCAGGTATTTTTGCCTGCTTTTTTGTCTTTAACAATCGAGCGGATAATCAATGCCACCATAAGGACAAGCACCGCAATAATGATGATTGTTAAATAATACTGTTGTAAGAATTCAAGCATTTAAGCCACCTTCTGACCTGTAGCCGATTTGCAAAGATTATTTTGTTGCCTTGGCTTTGGATGTTGTGCTTATTGTAAGCTTGTTGTCGTCATACTTGTTCTTTCTGAAGAGCAGGTAGCAGAGAGCACCGATTGCTGCGATTGCAACGATAAGACCGATGATGCTGCCGTTGCCCATGAACATTGAACCGATTTGGTTGACAATGAGAGCTATTACATAAGCAAAGCCGCACTGATAACCGACTGCAAACCAAGTCCATTTTGCATTGTTCATCTCTCTCTTGATTGCGCCGATAGCTGCGAAGCAAGGTGCACAAAGGAGGTTGAAGATAAGGAAGGAATAGCCTGTTACGCCGTTGAATACATTGCCGATGTTTGTGTAAACATCGGCGTCGCCGCCGCCGTAGAGGATACCCATAGTGCCTACGATATTCTCTTTGGCAACAAGACCTGTTACAGATGCAACAACTGCCTGCCAGTTGCCCCAGCCGAGCGGTTTGAATATCCAAGCAATTGCTCCGCCGACAGCAGCAAGAATCGATGAGGAAATTTCTTCCTCACTGAGCATTCTGAACTGACCGTCAACAACACCGAAGTATGTTGTAAACCAAACAAGGATTGTTGAAAGTGTAATAATTGTACCCGCTTTTTTGATGAATGACCATCCGCGCTCCCAAGTTGAACGAAGAACATTTCCGAGTGTCGGAAGGTGATATGCAGGAAGCTCCATAACGAACGGTGCGGGATCGCCGGCAAATTTCTTTGTCTTTTTAAGGATGATGCCCGAAACGATGATTGCCGCCATACCGATGAAGTATGCAGATGTAGAAACGATTGCCGAGCCGCCGAAGATAGCGCCTGCGATCATTGCGATGAACGGAACCTTGGCACCGCACGGAATGAATGTTGTTGTCATAATCGTCATACGACGATCACGTTCGTTTTCGATTGTACGGGACGCCATAACACCGGGGATACCGCAACCTGTACCGATAAGCATAGGAATGAATGATTTACCTGAAAGGCCGAATTTTCTGAAGATACGGTCGAGGACGAATGCGATTCTTGACATATAACCGCAAGCCTCAAGGAATGCAAGAAGGAAGAACAATACAAGCATTTGAGGAACGAAACCGAGAACTGCTCCGACGCCGGCAACGATACCGTCAAGGAGAAGTCCCGAAAGCCATTCCGGTGAATTTGCTTTTTCAAGAAGATTGCCCAAAAGAACAGGGATACCGTCAACCCAAACGCCGTATGTTGTTGTATCCGGAGCGCCGTAGCCTTCTTTATACGATGTATCCTCATACTGCTTAACGGCATTTTCAAGGTCTGCCTTTGTTGTACCGGGATGTTGAGTGGTTTCGAGGGTTTCCTCATCCTCTGTTTCGTATGTTACCTTTGCGTCCGAAGGAGTAGCCGCAACAAGTTGATCAAGTGCCGATTTTGCTGTTGCGTCACTGTAATCCTCGTTTTCAAGGTCAATGGCGTCTGCCATTTCATCTGTACCGTATTCGGAAATAAATGCGTCGAGAATTTGGTCTGTATCGCCGTATTCCTCCGATGCCTCTTCATATGCGGCAGTACCGTTGCCGAAAAGGTGGTAGCCGTCGCTGAACAAGCCGTCATTTGTCCAGTCTGTTGCTGCTGCACCGACGGTTACCATTGAAATATAGTACACAAGGAACATAATAACGGCAAATATCGGAAGGCCGAGCCATCTGTTTGTTACAACCTTATCGATTTTATCCGATGTTGAAAGTTTTTCGTGATTCTTTTTCTTATAAACGCCGTGAATAATTGAAGCGATATAAACATATCTTTCGTTTGTGATGATTGATTCCGCATCATCGTCAAGTTCTTCTTCAGCAGCCTTAATATCCTTTTGAATGTGTGAAAGAACATCGCTCGGAATATTAAGCTGTGAAAGAACTTTGTCATCGCCTTCAAAAATCTTGATAGCGTACCAACGCTGTTGATTTTCAGGCATATCGTGAAGAACAGCCTCTTCGATATGAGCAAGTGCGTGTTCAACTACGCCGCTGAATTTATGTTGCGGAGTTGTCGGAGCCTCGCTTGCTGCCTTAACTGCCAAATCGGCAGCCTCTTTGATAC
>CAVGLE010000066.1:0-11166 GCA_963630035.1 Mediterraneibacter torques | reverse complement strand
TTGGAGCTGGTGAACGGACTTGAACCCCTGACCTGCTGATTACAAATCAGCTGCTCTACCAACTGAGCTACACCAGCGTATCTCCAATGCCCTAATACTATATCATAACTTTATTTGATAGTCAATAGTTTTTTTAAAATTTTTTGCGGTATTTTTTGCTTTGACGCAAGCAAAACAGAGTTGCTCGGCATAATATAATGCTGAGATGATCAGCGCAATGCGTGCTGTTCTTTTGTATTGACTCAAAATTTGCTCTCGGCGATTTTGAGATTGTCTCCCATTATATGCCATGCACGGCTACAGCAGGCAGCAGGGAGGCTTTACGCTGTTTGTAGCCGGAAAGGCTGTGGGAATTTATGTGCGGAATAGCAGGAATTTTGAGCGACAATATCGACTTGCGTGACAAAAAGAAAATGATATGGAAAATAAGCAACTCGCTGAAAATGCGCGGTCCCGACGCGAGGGGCGAATATATCACAAAAAATACCGCGCTTATTCATCGCCGCCTGTCGGTAATCGATGTCAAAAACGGTGCCCAGCCTATGCGTTTCGGCAAGTACATTATTGTTTACAACGGCGAGCTTTACAATACCGACGAGATACGAAACGAGCTTATTCGCCACGGATACAAATTTGACACGCAGTGCGACACGGAAGTCGTTTTAAAGGCGTTTCATATGTGGCGTGAGGAGAGCGCAAAGCACTTTAACGGCATTTACGCCTATGCGATTTATAACGAGGAGAACAACGAGTTGTTTTTGTGCCGCGACAGAATCGGTGTTAAGCCGCTTTATTATTCAAAAAACAAAAAGTCGTTTTCTTTTGCGTCAAAGCTTGAAAGTCTGCTTTATGTTGACGGTGTCGAGCCTGTTTGCAACCGCGAGGGCTTGTGCGAAATTTTTATGCTCGGCCCTGCAAAGACAATCGGCAAAACCGTTTTTCGCGATATTAAGGAGCTTCCGCCTGCGTGCTGGATGTATTACAAAGACGGCAAGGTCAAAACAAAGGAATATTGGCGCCTTGAGGCAACGCCGTTTGAGGACAGCGAGCTTGAGGCGCAGGAGCGCACTCATTTTCTCGTCACCGACGCTGTCAGACGACAGCTTGTGTCAGATGTTCCGCTTTGCACATTTTTAAGCGGCGGACTCGATTCGTCGATAATTTCCAAAATTGCGTCGGATTATTATAAGGATAAAAACGAGCGGCTTTCAACATATTCCGTCGATTATGTAGATAATGACAAGTATTTCAAATCCGATGTTTTTCAGCCGAACAAGGACTCGGATTATATCAATCTTATTTCCGATTATATCGACAGCGACCATCACAATGTCGTTTTGAGCAACTCCGCCGTTGCCGATGCGCTTGTTGACGCCGCAATCGCAAGGGGTTGCCCGGGCTTTACCGATGTTGATTCAAGCCTGCTTTTGTTCTGCCGCGAGGTTAAGAAAAACTACACTGTTTGCCTTTCGGGCGAATGCGCAGATGAAATTTTCGGCGGCTATCCGTGGTATCACAGAACGCAGATTTTGTTTGAGGAAACATTCCCGTGGTCGCGCACAACAGATGTTCGCCGCAGCATTTTGCGAAAAGGATTTTTACCCGAGGGTGAGGAGTATGCGCACAACGACTATCTTGAAACCGTCAAACTTGCCGACTCGCTCGACACCGACACGCCGCTTGAAAAACGAATGCGCGAAATGTTCCTCCTCAACCTCAATTGGTTTATGCAAACGCTCCTTGTGCGTAAGGATGTTATGAGTATGGAATCGTCGCTTGAGGTCAGAGTTCCGTTTTGCGATTACCGCATTGTCGAATATGCGTATAATATGCCGTGGAGCATAAAATCATATAACAACCGCGAAAAAGGCATTCTCCGCAAGGCGTTTGAAAACGAACTGCCCGAAATCATCACATGGCGCAAGAAAAGCCCTTATCCAAAAACATTCAACCCCGAATATTTGAATTGCGTTCGCGAAATGACAAGCGCCGTTTTGAGCGATAAAGGCAGTCCGCTTTGTGAAATGCTCGATTTGTCGGCGGTTTCAAACCTTATGCAAAATCCCGATTCGCTGACTGAGCCGTGGTACGGTCAGCTCATGCGCGGCCCGCAGGTGCTCGCGTATATCGTCCAAATATATGTTTGGATGCGTAAGTATAATGTTGTATTTAATTTTTAATTATGATATAATTACTGTATCTAATTAAGAAGGGCGAATTGACCTCGCAAACGGAGTATTTTGCCCGACAAAGGAATTTAATTTATGACAAACGAAGAATATATTAAAGCGATTGATATGAGGCGTTCGAGGCGCTCGTATAAAAACAAGCCGCTCGACCCTCAAATCATGGATGTTATCAGAGAAATGGTTGACGCCGTCAACGAAATTGCCGACCTTGATTTTGAATTTATTGAGGACGCAACACCGGCGTTCAAACTTTTCACCGGCAAATTTTCGATGATTGCCGTTTGCGGTAAGGATTCGCAAAAAACACGCGAGGACTGCGGCTTTTACGGCGAAAGCATAGTTTTGCAATGCGTTTATCACGGGCTCGGCACCTGCTGGGTTTCGGGAACATATAACGAAAACAAGGTTTACGAAATGATAAATCTTGAAAGGGAAAAGCGGCTTTACGCCGTAATCACCGTCGGCTATGTCAAGGACGGTCTTTCTCTGCTTGAAAAAACAATGTATAATTCTCTGCATAAAAAATGCAAGCCGTATCAAAAAATGTTTGAGGTTTGCGACGAAAAACTGCCCGAGGAATATGCTTATGCGATGAAACTTGTCGAAAAGGGTCCCTCGGCAGTCAACCGCCGCCCCGTCAAATTCAAATACGAAAACGGCAATATTTCGGCGTATGTTGACGAGCCGTATTCCGACAAAAGCGTTGATTTCGGCATTGCAAAGCTTCACTTCCTGCTTGGATGCAGAGCGTTTGACATTGACGGAAAATGGACATTTGAAAACAAATTTGAGCGTTGCGAGGGTCAGCGAATCAAATTTGAAAAGTCCGCCGACAGCGAGCCGATAAATGAAACGGAGGATGATGAAAATGGCAACAGCGACACAGAAAAAGAATATGAGTAAAAAGAAAAAAATACTGATTATCGTCTTTTCGATTATCGCATTTTTGCTTGTCGCAACAATTTGCGCCGGCTTGGGCGTTTTGCATTGGTATTGCCAAACAAAGGATTATCAGGTTGTTTCAGCCGCCGATATTGTTGACAACGACATAAAAATCATCGCTCACCGCGGGTTCAGAGCTGTTGCTCCCGAAAACACGCTTCCTGCGTATGAGGAAGCAGGCAAAAACAGCTTTTGGGGCGCCGAGTGCGATATTTATCGCACAAAGGACGGCGTTTGGGTTATCCAACACGATGTCAATACATATCGTATGATGGATTTGACCAAAAATATCGAAAAGTGCACATACGAAGAGCTTATGGAGCACAAAACCGACAACGGCGTTAATATCGACAAATATCCCGATTTGAAAATCTGCACGCTCGACGAATATCTCGAATGTTGCAAAAAATACAATATGACCGCCGTTATTGAGCTTAAGGGCAAAAACAATACGGAGCATTATGACGAAGTAGTCGCAAGCGTCGAAAAATCGGGCGCAACCGTTGCGTATATTTCATTCCATGAGGAGTGTTTAAAGGCAATGCGTAAACTGACCGACGCCGATATGTTCTTCCTTTCTCAAATTATCGACGATGACGCAATTTCCGTTGCAAAGAGCATAGAAAACTGCGGACTCGATTTCAACGGCAACAAAGAGGAGAATTTTGACGATGACAATGCGCCGATTAAAAATGCCGCCGAGGCAGGCTTAACGCTCGGCGCATGGACTATCGACGATACCGAAACGATGCAAAAGCTCCTCAACCTCGGCGTTGATTATATAACCACCGACAATATCACATATTAAAATACATTCAAACAATGTATTTCTTAAAAGCAAAAGTATGCACAACAGCAAAAACGGAGATGAGTCAAACGACTCATCTCCGTTTTCGTTAGTTATATGTTAAGGGGATAAATGAAAAGCTTTAATCAAGTTCGATATATTTTGTTGTGTCAATCTCTTTGTGAGGTTGTACCTTTGGGATTGTCAACTTCAAAATACCGTGTTTAAATTCGCCTTTAATATCGTTTTGCTCTACATCTTCGCCGACATAGAAACTTCTCTCGCAGGTGCCTGCATAGCGCTCTTTGCGGATATATTTAGCGCATTTATCTTCTTTTTCTTCGTCAAGGCCCTTTTCGGCGCTTATTGTCAAATAACCGTCTTTAAGCGAAACCTTAACTTCGTCCTTTTTGAATCCCGGCAAATCCATTTCAAGCAAATAGCTGTTGTTGGTTTCCTGAACATCGGTCTTCATGAGGTTCTTGCCTCTGTGACCGTATAATCTTTTTTCTGCCTTTTTCATATCACCGTCATCATAAAACGGAAAATCAAAAAAGTCATCGAACAAATCTTTAGCAAATACATTAGGCATCAACATAAGTCATCGCTCCTTTCATAAAAAACACATCTTTTGATTATGTTAAAACCTGCTTTTTATGAACTCGGGATGAGAAAAGTAAGCAAACTGTCCGGAGGCTTGCACCTCTTTATCGGTTCCTTTACTTCCTTTCCTTTCGTTCTGCCTATACTATAGCACGAACGATTAGCACTGTCAATAGGAGAGTGCTAATAGTTAATAAACTGTTCACGAAATGTGAACGGTTACCGACATAACGAACGATTTTCTGGAAATTTAGCCGATAAAGCACGCAAATCTTGTCCGGTTGAATACTTATTGTTTCTTTTTCATATTTATTACCGGTGATGTTTATGAAAAATACTGACATTGATTTTAATTATATAACCGAGCCGCATATTGTTTTAATAGGCAATTCAAAATGCATTATCGACGGACTTAGAGGCATTTGCGAATACACTGCCGAAAAAATAAAAATCAATCTCGGCAAATATGCTGTTGTCATCGTCGGCAGCGGATTGTATATAGAATCGTTTTCGTATGAAGGCGCAGTTGTTGAGGGTGATATTCTCTCGTTGGAGATGAGCTCAAATGATTAAACTTTTGCGTTTTTTTGTCGGATGGGTTGAGTTTCGTTTTTACGGCGGCTTTGCCGAAGATTTTGTCAATGCCTGCTATCAAAGCAAAATCAATATTCACGGTTTAAAAAGGCACTGCGGCGAAATTTTCGGTGCATGCGTTGCAAGCGAATACAAAAAACTTCACAGTGCGGCACTCGCTGCCGGCGGAAAAGTCAAAATAACCAAAAAACACGGCGCAATATTCGAGCTGTTGAAATACAAGCACCGTTTCGGTCTTGCTGTCGGTCTTGTTGCATTTGTAGCGATTATCAATTTTCTCGGCGGCTTTGTGTGGAACATCGAAACTGTTGGCAACAATAATATAACTAACGGCGAAATCGTTTCGCTTTTGGAAAAACAGGGTATAAAAATCGGCTCACGGTGGGACAATATTAAACTCACCCCTGCGGAAAATATGATTATGGCTGTTTTTGACGATTGCAGTTGGGTGAGCATAAACAAAATCGGTTGCACCGCGCGTGTTGAAATCAGCGAGGCTGTGGCGAAACCCAAAATCGATTCTCGCTCAATTACAAATCTTGTTGCGACAAAGGACGGCGTTATCGTTAAGGAAACGGTTTATCACGGTTGGCAGATTGCCAAGGTCGGCGACGGTGTTACAAAAGGCGATTTGCTTGTGTCGGGCGTTTATCCAAAGGAGGAGGCGCGCGCAAATGTTTTTGCACACGGAAGCGGCGAATTTATCGCGCGTATTAATGAGGATATTAATATAACCGTCAATCGCTCTCAAAACACAAAAATTTACACTTCAACAAAAAATTATCGCGAAATAATATTTTTCGGCGTCACGATTCCGCTGTATTTTTCAAACAGCGACAAGCCGTCTGCCGACATTTACGAGGACGCAAGCTATATTAAGCTCAACGGAAAGGAAATTCCCGTCGGAATAAACAAAAAAACAGTTAAAAGTTATACAATATCAACAAGGATTTTGAGCGACAGGGAGCTTAATCAAATGATAAACAGCCGTCTTGAGTCGAAGTTTAAAAGCGATTTTGCGGATTATGAAATTGTGTCAAAAAATATTTCCGTTCAAATCAACGCCGACAATGCGGTTGCGCACGGAACTGCCGTATGCCTTGAAAGCATAGGCGAAGAGGTTGAAATAAAAATTGATGAAAAAGGTAAAACTGCGCCGAATAAGGAATAAATGACCGTGCAAAGCGTTTTGAACAAACCGATTTCGTTCGGTGCGCCCCAAATAATACCTTATTATTTAATACATTTTGTTGTTGATATGCACATTGAATTGTGATAAAATGATTGTGAAAAATTATTAGTAGGAGGATTCGGACTGTGCAAATGACATTTCGCTGGTTCGGCGACAAGCTTGATACCGTGTCGCTCGATCAGATTAAGCAAATCCCCGGCGTAGTCGGCGTTGTTCCCGCACTTCACGATTTGCCTGCCGGCGAGGCTTGGACTATGGACAGAGTTCAGGCTATGTATGACGAAATCACCGCCGCAGGTCTTTCAATGGAATGTATTGAAAGCGTAAATGTGCACGAGGATATTAAAATCGGCTTGCCTACAAGGGATAAGTATATCGAAAATTACAAAACATCAATCCGCAATCTGTCAAAGGTCGGCGTTAAAGTAATATGCTATAACTTTATGCCGGTTTTCGACTGGACAAGAACAGACCTTTATATGCCTCTCCCCGACGGCTCTACCTGCCTTTGCTATGACGGCAAGCAGGTTGAGGGCAAGTCACCCGAGGATATGTTTAAGGAAATTGACGACAACTCAAACGGCTATGCAATGCCCGGCTGGGAGCCGGAGCGTATGGGCGAGATTAAGGAACTTTTTGAGAAATACAAGGGCGTCACTGCCGATGACCTTTGGGCAAATCTCAAATATTTTCTTGATGCCATTATGCCGACCTGTGAGGAGTGCGACGTTAAAATGGCAATCCACCCGGATGATCCGCCCTGGAGCATTTTCGGTTTGCCGCGCATCATTACCGGCAAGGAGGCTGTTGAAAAATTGCTCACAATGGTTCCGAGCAAATACAACGGTCTTACCCTTTGCACCGGCTCACTCGGCGCAAGCCCCAAAAACGATATGGTTGAAATTATCAAGGCGGCACAGGGCAGAATTTATTTTGCTCACCTGCGCAATGTTCAGCATAACGACCAATGGTTTAACGAAACCGCTCACGAAAGTGCGGCAGGCTCGCTTGATATGTATGAAATTGTAAAAGCTCTTCAGGAAACGGGATTTGACGGCTATGTCCGTCCCGACCACGGCAGAATGATTTGGGGCGAGGTTGCAAGACCCGGCTACGGACTTTACGACCGCGCACTCGGCGTTTGCTATCTCAACGGTCTTTGGGAAGCAGTTGAAAAGAGCAGAAAGGAAAATAAATAATGACACACGAAAATTTAAAGGGCAGAGTTGCCGTTGTTACGGGCGGCGGCGGAGTGCTTTGCGGCGCATTCGCAAAAACACTCGCTAAGCAGGGTGTTAAAGTTGCTGTTCTCGATTTAAACGAAGCGGCCGCACAAAAGTGCGCCGATGAAATCAATGCAGACGGCGGCGAAGCTATCGCCGTAGGATGCAATGTGCTTGAGCAGGAGTCAATGCAAAAGGCAAGAGAGGTTGTCAACGAAAAGCTCGGCACTTGCGACATTCTTTTGAACGGCGCGGGCGGCAACAACCCAAAGGGCACAACAACAAAGGATACTCTTGAGCAAATCGACCTTGTTCAAAAGGACGAAAATGTTAAGACATTCTTTGACCTTGACCCATCGGGAATCAGCTTTGTATTTAACCTCAACTTCCTCGGCACACTTATTCCCACACAGGTTTTTGCAAAAGACATGGTTAATAAGGAGCATGCCTGCATTGTTATGATTACATCAATGAACGCTTTCAGACCGCTCACAAGAATTCCCGCATATTCCGCTGCAAAGGCGGCTGTTAAAAACTTTACGGAGTGGATGGCTGTTCACTTTGCACCGATGGGCATTCGCGTAAATGCAATTGCTCCGGGATTTTTCTCAACAAAGCAAAATGCCGCTCTCCTTTGGAACGAGGACGGCACCCCGACAGAGAGAACAGGCAAAATTCTTGCCGCAACACCTATGGATCGTTTCGGCGAGCCGGAGGAACTTGACGGAACGCTTCTTTTCCTCTGCGACGAGGCATATTCCGGCTTTATCACCGGTGTAAATATCCCCGTAGACGGCGGCTTTAACGCTTATTCGGGTGTATAATTTAATTTTTGTCAGTGTGACGCCGATTTTTTGTCGGCGTCATTTTTTGACTAATTGAATACTAATTGAATTTTGATTGAATTAAACATAATATAACTGTATAATAATATATAATACATTAATTTAGGAGGTGCTTATATGCGCGATGTATTGAATTTTAATTGCGGCTGGGAATTTTCAAAAGACAATAAGGGCTTTGAGCCTGTCACTCTCCCTCACACATGGAACGGCGTTGACGGTCAGGACGGCGGCAACGATTATTACAGAGGCAAGTGCTGTTATAAAAAATCGTTTGCAAAATCGGATTTGCCGTCGGGTGATGAATTTTATCTTGAATTCGAGGGTGTCAATTCGACTGCCGAGGTTATTTTAAACGGCAAAAAATTGATTGCGCACAACGGCGGTTATTCGGCATTTAGGGTTAAAATTGATAATATTCTTGATGAAAACACGCTTGTTGTCACTGCCGACAACTCGGCAAACGATACCGTTTATCCGCAACAGGCTGATTTTACATTTTACGGCGGAATTTATCGCGATGTCAGTGTTATTGGCGTCGGCAAAAAGCATTTTGATTTGATTGCGGAAAAAAGCGTCAATCTTTCAAATTTTGGCAGAGCGTATAAATATTTTGATATCAATGAGCTTAAGGTAACTCCGTCTGTCAGCGGCAGTGTCGATTTTTCTGTCAACGGCGATGGCGACATTGAGTTCAAAATTCTTGACGGCGACACAGTTGTCGCATCATCGAGAGCGCGGTCTGCAACGGCAACGCTTACTGTTGAAAATCCGCATTTGTGGAATGCAACGCTCGACCCTTATCTTTACACTGCAACGGCAACGCTTTTTGACGGCGATGAGGCTGTTGATGAGGTTTCGTGCAAATTCGCATTCCGTGAGTATAAAATCGACCCCGAAAAGGGCTTTATCCTCAACGGCAAGCCGTATCCGCTTCGGGGCGTTTCGCGCCATCAGGACAGACCGGGCATCGGCAACGCACTTGAATATAAGCACCACAAGGAAGATGTTGATTTAATCTGCGAGATGGGTGCAAATACCGTGCGCCTTGCGCATTATCAGCATAACCGTGCATTTTATGATTTGTGCGACGAGCGCGGACTCGTTGTATGGGCAGAAATTCCGTATATTTCGCGCCATATGCCTAACGGCGTTGAAAATACGCTTTCGCAAATGAGCGAGCTTGTTTCACAAAATTACAATCACCCGTCAATTATCGTTTGGGGGCTTTCAAACGAAATAACAATGGGTGGCGCCGCCGATAAATCGCTTATTGAAAATCATCATATGCTCAACGACCTTTGCCATGCACTCGATAAAACAAGACCCACAACTCAAGCGGTTGTCACAATGTGCGACAAGAACGAGGAATATGTGCATATCCCGGATGTTTTGTCATACAATCACTATTTCGGATGGTACGGCGGCTCTGTAGATATGTACGGCAGATGGTTTGACGATTTTCATAAAAAATATCCAAACAAGGCAATCGGCATCAGCGAGTACGGCTGTGAGGCACTTAATTGGCACAGCGCAAAGCCTGTTCAGGGCGATTACACTGAGGAATATCAGGCTTATTATCACGAAGAACTTATCAAACAAATCGCCGCTCGCCCCTATCTTTGGGCAACCCATGTTTGGAACATGTTTGATTTTGCCGCAGATGCAAGAAATGAGGGCGGAGAAAACGGTATGAACCACAAGGGGCTTGTAACCTTTGACAGAAAATATAAAAAAGACAGTTTCTATGCCTACAAGGCGTGGCTTTCGGACGAGCCGTTTGTTCACATTTGTTCAAAACGGTTTGTCGACCACGCAGAAGACACTGTTAAAATCACCGTTTATACAAATCAGCCGAGCGTGGAGCTTTTTGCAAACGGCGAAAGTTTCGGCGTGCAGAAAAAGGGCGAATTTCCGTTCTTTTATTTCAGCGTTAAAAACAGCGGCGTTACAAAACTCAAAGCCGTTGCGGGCGACTGCACCGATGAGTCCGAAATAAAAAAGGTTGAAAAGGACAACCCCGATTATGTGATGCAGGAGGAGGGCGCAGTGATCAATTGGTTTGAAATTGATATGCCCGACGGTATGCTTTCAATTAACAATACAATCGGCGATATTTGGAAAACATTTAAGGGCAAGCTCGTGCTTTTTTCTGTTGCAAAAATGCTTATGAGCGGCTCAAAGAGCGGCGACAAGTCGGTTGCCGGTATGAATTTCAGCATAAAAATGATTAACAAGCCGCTTATCGAAATGTGCAAGGGTTTCACTCGCTCAATAATTAAAGAAAAATAGACCCTTATGTTCCCGGTGAGCAGAGCAAAGACAAGGATATTGTCAAAATCAACGCAAATGAAAATCCTTATCCTCCGTCACCGAAAGCACTCGAGGTGCTAAAAAATTTTGACGGCGAGAGGCTCAGATTTTATCCTCCTGCCGATTCAACTCCGCTTAAAAAGGCACTTGCCGATTATTACGGCGTCGGTGTTGAAAATGTTTTTGTCGGCAACGGCTCGGATGATGTTATCGCCCTTTCGTTTCAGGCGTTTTTCAACGGCGATTTGCCTATTGCATACCCCGATATAACATACAGCTTTTATCCCGTTTGGTGCAATCTTTTCGGTATAAAATATGTTAATTATCCGCTTGATGAAAATTTCAGGATTAATGTCGAGGATTACAAGGCAAAAAACGGCGGTGTTGTGATTCCAAACCCGAATGCCCCCACTTCAATCGGCGAGGGCAGAGAGTTTGTCGAAAAACTCCTTGATTACAACCGAGACAGCGTTGTTATCAT
>CAVGLE010000065.1:5680-11184 GCA_963630035.1 Mediterraneibacter torques | reverse complement strand
TAAAAACAAGGCGAATTGAAAAAACCTCATAGTATAATGCGAACTGTATCGCATTATACTATGAGGTTAAATTATGCAAAAAAGAAACAATGAAATAAAAAGTTTGGCACGCAAAAAATACAGATGTCAATATCATACAGTGTTTGAAACACTCATCTGAATCACACACGGTTAAAACGGATTTTTTACACGCTGAAAGACTGCCTACAGAGTTAAAAATTAATATTTGAATAAACTCCGTAATGATCGGAAATGTAGCCTCCGCTTAAATCGTCAAGAACAGTATAATTACTGCCTGTACCGCTTGTGAAGATAAAATCAATCGGTTCATCTCCCGTGTCGCAATATCCCCATTCCCGGTATGTAGCGGTTTTTTTTGAATTATCCGTGCAATCGTTTAATTTATCGCGAATAAGTTTATATGCTGTTCCATCCTGAGTTTCGTTGAAATCGCCTGTCAAAACAATATTAATATCTTTGCCGTATGTTGCTTTAAGGTCATCTGTTTTACTTAAAACAACACTTGCACCGAAATCAGCCGATTGCTCGCTTGCGTTATCAAGGTGAGTATTCAAAAATACAAGTTTTTGCTTTGTTTCGTTATTAAGCAAAACAACATAACTGCAAATCCTGTAACAGCCTGCCTCGCATTTTTCGCCGTTTTCGTCGGTATATGTATACTTACTTTCTTTGTTTGGTGTTTCACTCAGCCAAAAAGTATTTTTGTCTATTAAAGTAAATTTGCTTTTGTTCCAAAAAACAGCATTCATTTCGCTGTTTTTCTCCTCGCTGTCACCGCCGCGCTTAACGCCGTAGCTTTCGTAATCGCCAAGGCTCGTTTTTAAAATGTCAAGCCAATATGAATTCATTTCCTGAGTACCTATCAAATCAGGCTTAACACTGTTCATATACTTTGCAAAACGAGCGGAGCGCGTCATACTGTCCGTATCGTCAAATTTGCTTCCGAATGCCGCGGCAACATTAAATGTCACAACGCTAACATCGCCGTTTGTATTTTCGGGCACGGCATAATTTACATCTTTTGAATAATTCATAAAACACAGTGAAGCAACGACAGAGCCGGCAATTATAACCGCAAGCACGCGGCTGTATGGCTTAGAGCCTTTTTTGTCAACGGTATTATGCAAAATCAGTTTTAATAAATATATCAAAAATGTAACGATTAAGCCTATTTTTACCTTTGCGCCGAAGCCTACGGACAAAAACGACATCAAAGCCAAAACAACAAAATTAACCGAAAAGGCAACAATATTTCGTTTGTATCCGTTTTTGGCAACAGTAAAAAGAGAACAAATTATTTCAACAATGCTGAAAATAATCACGCACAGTATTGTCAAAACGGCAAAAAGGTATGATTTTTCACTTACCGCGGCGTTAATATCGAGCCCATGATTCACAATGCTCATTATAAACGAAATGAGCGAAACATTTTTATGCCCTGCCCAAAAAAGAGGAAGGCACATTGACAAAAGAGGTGTGAAGAATAAAACAAGCCTTACAATATGCCGCGGCGTTTTGATTGTTGAATTTTTAACGGTTAAAACAAAATTCTCCGCCTTTTGCCATTCTCTTTCAGCCTTTATTTTATCATTCTCGAGCCTTTCGTCAAAGCCGTACTGCATAAAATTAATGCCGCACTTGGGACAGGTTGGTTTGAGGTAAAACGGACTCAGTTTAGTGCCGCATTTAGGGCATTTATTATTCATCTACCTCACCTCCGTCTGTTTTAATCGCGTTGCCCGAAGCTCGTCTTTCTTTAAGTTCACTGCGAATTTGCTTTAATTTGTCACCGTTAAGGTCGTAAAAGATATAGGGAATAAGGGTAAACAGTCCCAAGAGTTTGGGGATAAGCACGAACAGTGCCCATATCCACAAATCCGTATGCTCTCCCTTAACAGCTACGGATTCGCCTGCGCTGTTTTTTGTAAATGTCAAACCTATGAGCGGCAAAAGTGCAGTACCGATAGAGGTTGAAAGGGAGCCGGTAAGTTTTCCTACAAATGTGAGAACCGAAAAGCTTACGCCTTCGTTTCTTTTTCCTGTTTTCCATTCCATATAATCAACCGTGTCGCCGATCATTTCGGTTGGGATTACATTATTAACTGTTTGGAAAAATGCAAAAAGGAAGTTTTGAATCATAAGGAGAACAGAGATAGCGACAACATTTGTTTTGTAAAAGCCAAGGCCGCAGAAGAATACAGCGGTGCCCAAAACGGCGTTGAATATGACATTTATCATGACTATATGCTTATTGTCAAGCTTTTCCTTAAGTTTGGGAATAAGCAAATATGAAATAAATCCGAGAAGCGTACCGGGAAGCGTTATCCATAAAACGGCAGAATTAAGGTCTAAAACTTCCGAATAATAATAAGTTTGAAAAACATTTGATATTCCGCCGAGACTGCCAAGCACATTTGCTATTATAATCAAAACCAACGGCTTGTTTTTAACAAGCACTTTAAAATTATCAAGAAGTGAGGGTTCTTTAACAGTTTGGCTAACTCTTTCTCTTGTTTTAAGACCTGCAAGAGAGAACAACCCCATACCGAATACACCGGCAATACAAGCAAGAATCAAAAAATCCTGAGCAAGAGTAACATTCCAAGCGCCCTTGTTACTTAAATCCATCATAACAACAAGCATTGTTGTTGAAAGTCCGCCGACAAGGCTCGACAAAAATCTCGCTGTCGAAATAACTCGTGTTCTGTCGCTCGGTGACGGAGAAATAGCGGCGCTCATACTCCAAAACGGAACATCGCCGAGAGTGTAAAAAAGCTCCCAAATAAAATACGAAACATACATATAAATGATTTTTGTAGTAGTCGATTTGGCGTCCGCCAATATTTCGGGTCCTGCAAAAAGCATAATCGTAGCTATTGCAAGCGGCAACGGCACAAGCAAGAGATAAGGTCGAAGTTTTCCGTATCTTGTTCTTGTTTTATCAATAATTCCACCCATAAGCGGATCGTTGACAGTGTCCCAAATTCCCAAGAACAAAATCATTGATGACACTGCGGCAGGCGGAATTTCAAAAACCTTGGTAAAAAACAGCGAAAGATAGCCGCCGGCAATCAAATTGTAGCCGAAAACCTGACCCGCATTCGCAAAACCGTATGCAAGCGTCTCCTTAAAACCTACATATCTTGTTTCTTTTTCCAATTAAGATTTTAACAAATAAACTTAATTTTATTTCCAACCGTCACAATACTCTTTGTTGTGCTCAATATATTCATCAACAAGCTTTACAGCTATCGAATAGCTGTTGACAAGGGGATGAAGAGTAAGCGCCTGAACAGCAGCAGACCTGTTGCGTTCTCGTATTGCTTTTGATGAAAGTCTTTCGTAATTTTTAACTCTGCGAATAAGTTCAAGGTTTTGTTCGTCAACCTTACCGATGCGGTGCGGAGTGCAACCTCCTTTGCCGACATTGCAGGTGATTTCAACAACATCGTCATCTCTCAAGCCGTCAATACAACCTTCATTGGGAATACACATAATCATACTTCCGTCTGTACCGCTTTGAGCGGTTTCGATAAATTTAAGCGCAACACCGGCGTAACCGCCGTCATCCTCTTCATAAATATCGAAGTGCCACGGCTGAGTTCGTTTTTCGCCTGTTTCGCTTGCCATATAACTGCCCTCTCGCATACCGTACCATTTGCTGAAAACTTTAAGGCAGTTTTCAAAATCGTTTTCAATATCCATTTGCGAAAGCTCGGCAGTCATGGATTTATTTATATCTCTTATTTGTTCACCTCGTGTTTGCTCGGCGTTGAGTATGTTTTCGACCGCTTTTTCACGGTAGTAAAAATAATAAAGATATTCGTTTAAAACGCAACCTCTGTCTCTTAGAAGTTCTTTTTCAAAATAACGCATATCGCTTTTCTTGTATGCCTCGTCATTTTCAATAAGTTCGGGCATAATTTCTTTACCGTTAAGCTTTATGCTTTTAAAATACGAAAGGTGGTTAAGTCCGTAGCATTCGCCGGTTATATTATCGGGACTTTCGCCGTACAAAAGCGCAAATGTCCTCAGCATACTCGACGGAGCGTCGCAAATTCCGTATGTGAAACCGTACCCCATATCTCTGAGTGTTTGGCTCACAACTCCTGCGGGGTTGGTAAAATTAAACACCTTGACATCGGGCTTTGAATATTTTTTAATAAGCTCGCAGTATTCGGCAAGTGCCGGAATACTTCTCATTGCAAATGAAAATCCGGCTGCGCCCGTTGTTTCCTGGCCGAGAACTCCGTGATTTAAAGCAATCCTTTCGTCTTTTGCTCTCATACAATCCTCGCCTACACGAATAGTGGTTATTACATAATCGGCATCTTTTACGGCTTCAATACCGTTTGTTTTCAATGTGAATTTCATTTTGGGGCAAAGGAGGCTTGCAACATGATTTGCCATACCGCCGTAAATTTTTAATTTTTCTTCGTTATTATCCATAAAACAAAGTTCGTCAATATGCAGCTTTTTTGCTTTTTGAGAAATACTTTTTGCGAGAAACATTGAGCGGACTCCACCGCCGCCTATAACAGTAATTTTCATATTAATTTTAGCCTCCGACATTGGAATATACAGCAAAATATACTTTAATTATAATATTAATGCAGTTTCATTAAAAGAATATAAAGCGACAATAAAATGCAATATGTGTCGTTTAATAAAAACAGTATTGAAATAGAGCAATGACGGTAATATAATAGTATATAAGCAAAAACAAGGAGCAAATTATGATTTTATCATTTAATTATAACGGTTGCAAAATTCAGCTTTTTAAAATATTTGCCGACAATCTCGATTCTGTTGTTCAGATGCATTCGCACGCAAAAAACGGGTATGAAATTCACTATATTGCAAGCGGAACTGGAGCTCTCGAAACAGACAAAAACCGATATGCAATAAAGAAGAATTCGCTTTATGTCACCGGTCCGAATGTCCTTCACAAACAGTTTTCTAATAATGACGATCCTGTGTTTGAAATAAGTATATATTTAAAAATACTCGGCAATATTGATGACACTTCAATCAGATTTTTTGCATCAAAACCGTTTTGGATCGGAAAATGCAGCCCCCGTCTTCGCAAAATATTTGAACAAATTGTTTTGGAAAGCAAAAAAACAGGGCTGTGGCAAAAAAGCGTTTTGTCAACGCTTGCATTACAAATAATCGTTGAAATGACGCGGCTTTATTATCCGGATAATGCAAGTGCTTTACTGCCGCCGGAAGATATGGATTTAAACGAAAACCGCTCGTGGATACTCGACACGCTTCTTCTTGACGATTGCAGCAATGTAACACTTAACGATTTTGCGCGCGGTATGGGTGTATCGCCGAGACAAGCACAACGGATTATAAAAGATTATTACGGCTCGTCGTTCAAAAAACTGCGCTATGAATCAAAAATAGCTATGGCGGCATCCCTTCTTGAAAGTGAAAATATTTCCGTCGGCGAGTGTGCCGCAAGGTGTGGGTATTCC
>CAVGLE010000065.1:2909-5670 GCA_963630035.1 Mediterraneibacter torques | reverse complement strand
GGGTATTCCTGTGCGTCATCATTCACTACGGCATTTAAAAGAAAATTCAAAATTACGCCTGCGGAATACAAGCAAAAAATTGATAAACAAAAATAAACAACAAAAATTTATGTTCGAAAAAAATTTCACGGCAAAATTTGTTTTAGTTACCTTATGTTCAAATTTAATTATAATACAGTGCAATAATAAAGACAATATGCCTTGTTTTAAACAATTAAATCAAATGTCAATCATATTACAGCGGCATGTTAAAAGCAAACCTTTCGCCTTGATTTTTTACCGATGAACATTTTACAGAATGATGTGACATAATGGTTTGCACGCGCAGTTGAAGCTGCCGTTCTTGTACCGACCGCAATAAATCAACAAAATTTTACTTTGAACTTTTGCCTGAAAACGCGGTCAAAACAAGTAAAGGAAAAGGATTTTATACAAAACTTGATTTAGGCATTGCCAAATATCATTTTGAAGTCGTTTCAGGCAAAAAGCTATAAATACCAAAAGGCTCAAGGATTTTTTCCTTGAGCCTTTGTTG
Organism: Mediterraneibacter torques; assembly: GCA_963630035.1. GTDB lineage: Bacteria > Bacillota > Clostridia > Oscillospirales > Acutalibacteraceae > Eubacterium_R. The sequence continues at coordinate 5,135 of CAVGLE010000065.1, read as the reverse complement.
CGTTGTAAAATGAATTTTAAATCTTAACATTTATTATCTCATCGGCAATACCGCATTCGGCATATGTGTTATTGCCGCATTGTCTGATTTTAAACATTAACAATATAATTGTCTTTCCTTTTGGAAGGTTCTCCGGGCACTGACGACGGATAACCGAGCGCAAGTCCTCCGACTCCCCTCAATGTTTCCGGAAGTCCCCATTCTCTTAAAAGTGATTTTCCGGCTTCGCTGTCAAATATTTCTCTTTCTCTGTGAACCCAAACAGAGCCAAGTCCCAAAGAAGTTGCGGCAAGCATCATGTTTTCAAGTACACAACTGCCGTCTTCGACAAAAGTGCTTGAATTTCCGTCTGCAAGAACAAGTATGATTACGGGAGCGCCGTAATACGGATCTGTATTATTGCTCATCACTTCGGCATTAAGCTTTGAAATCTTTTCTCTGTATTTTTTTGAGGTAATTGCAATAATCGTAGGAGATTGACGGCCTCCGCCTGTCGGCGCATATGTTCCCGCTTCAAGAATTGCATTGATCAGCTCGTCTTTGGGAAAATCATCTTTGTATGAGCGAACACTTCTGCGATTTTTGATTGTATTCAAGACCTCATTAGTCATATTTAATCACCCTTTCAATCATATAAAATCATATTATTTCCTCTTTCTGAGAGAAAGAGGAATTTCATTTTTTTCGTATGTTTCCCACACATTTATTCTGTCGTCCTCATCAATTTGGCGCACAACCTTTGCAGGAACTCCCGCAACAATGCTGTTTGGCGGAACATCTCTGTTTACAACCGCACCGGCGGCAACGATGCTGTTTTCACCTATTGTTACACCGCCGCAAATCGTTGCGCTTGAGCATATCCAGCAATTGTCTTTAATCGTAATCGGCATTGCATATTCAAGATCGTGATTGCCGTCGGGATAATCGGCAGGCAAACGCTCCTCGGCAATAAACGGATGATTGGGCGTTGCAAGAGTAACATTTGCGCCGATCCAAACACCGTCACCGAGAGTAATCGGTGCAACATCAAGAAATGTGCAGTTATAATTTACAAAACAACCTTTGCCCACATTTATATTTACACCGTATTCGCAATAAAGCGGAGCAAATGCAAACAAGTCCTTGCCTTTCGCAGATGGAATAAGTCTTTCAAGTGCATGTTGTTTTGTTTTAAATCTCCAAACGGCGATTTTGTTAAACCGATCGCATCTTGTAAGTCCGAGTGCATGTTGCTTAAAAATATCCTTGCTTGCGGAATTATAAAGCTTGCCTGCAACCATTCTGTCCCAATCGCTTATGTTGTTATACATAAATCATACCTCCGTTTTAATGGTTAAATCTTTAACCCATTTATATTTTTTATAATGCCGATACACTGCCGGCAGTTTTACAATTTCATCAAGATTTACAAAAAAATATACGGCAAGTACGGGTAACTTTAATACGAAAGCGGCAAGCATTCCGAGCGGCACGGTAATACACCACATAGTGATTGTATCGCAGAAAAAGCCGAATTTTGAATCGCCGCCTGCGCAAAAAATACCTGCAATGGTTGTGCCGTTTACCGATTTTCCTATCATATAATAAGAGCACATATAAAGCATATATTTCAAATATCCGTTTGCCGCATCGCTCAAATCGGTAACAGATAAAATCAGCGGACTTACGGCAATCAATAACAAACCCGAACACGCACCGAAAATGATTGACAGTTTACAAAGTCTTCGCCCATACTCCTTTGCCAATTCCAAATTACCGGCACCAAGCTCGTTGCCGACCATAATTCCGCCGCCGCTTCCGAGGCCGAGGCAAAGGCAGGCAGCAAGATTTTTTACGATATTCGCAATGGAATTTGCAGCTACGGCATCTGTTCCCAAATGCCCCATTATTACCGAATACATCGAAAAGCCTATGCCCCAAACAATTTCGTTTCCGAGAACGGGAGAAGTATATTTCCAAAAATCACTGCGAAGATGTTTATCGTTGAGCCGAATATGCTGCATTTTCAGCTTTGCGCTGTCTTTTTTTGCCGTTTCAACAATGCACCAAGTCACTTCAATTGCTCTTGCAATAACGGTTGCAAGAGCGGCGCCTGCAATTTCGAGTTTGGGAAATCCGAACAATCCGAAAATAAAAATCGCATTAAGCACTATATTAACTATTACGCTGAGCGAACTGATAAGACTTGATTTTATCGCCCTGCCTGTATTTTTAAGAATACAAAGA
>CAVGLE010000065.1:1203-2899 GCA_963630035.1 Mediterraneibacter torques | reverse complement strand
CTAATGCTTTATCATTTGTAAAAATATGCATAAGCGTTTTGGGAATACACAACCCGGCAATAAAAAACGCAAACGAAATAATTGCTGTAACTTTCATTACATAGGCGAATATTTTTTCAACAGACGCTGTATCCTTTTTGCCCCAATATTGTGCGGCAAACATCGACAGCCCGATCGTCACGGCGGCGAAAAACAGATTTTCGACAAATGTTACCTGACCTGCGAGAGAAACCGCCGACAAAGCGTCTTGGCTGAACATACCGAGCATTAAGGCGTCGGACGCACTGACGAGTGCAAGCATAAATTGCTGAAATGCAATCGGCAAAATAAGCGTAATCAGTTTTTTAAAAAAAACGGAATATTTTGCGCCCACACCTTCCACCTCACATTGACATAATCGTTATTTAATATTATAATTATATCGTTAATATTATCGATATTCAATCAATATTCTGCGTATTATTATAAAAATCCTGCGAGGTGATTATGTGCTGTCGGTTGATATGAAGGATGATCGTTCCGAAATTGTGCATTATAATTTTAACGAATATCCGATTTATATAAGAAAAGCACTGCTGTCGTCCTATGAAAATTTTGAGGCACCGCTCCATTGGCACGATGACATTGAGTTTATCTTTGTTTTAAGCGGCGAAATGAATTATAATATCAACGGTGAAACCGTCACAATAAATCAGGGCGACGGAATTTTTGTAAATTCAAAGCAACTGCACTTCGGATTTTCAAAAAGCAAAAATGAATGTGAATTTATTTGTATTTTAATTCATCCTATTATGCTTTGCATATCGCAGGCATTTGAGCAAAATTATGTTTTATCGCTTATAAACAACCCGTCCGTTGCGTATTTGCACCTTTGCAAAAATATTTCTTGGCAAAATGAGATATTAACCGAAATATTAAATATGTTCAACGCCAAAAGCGATACATCCGCAGTGCTTAAAATATCTTCCTGCTTTTTAAGAATATGGTCAATTGTTTTTGATAATGCAAAGGCTCCTGCCGATAAGCAACCGCAAAGCGGCGACTTCACCGTTTTGAAAAATATGATTGGATTTATTCAAAAATCATATACGGAAAAAATTACGCTCGACGACATTGCAAAATCGGGTGCAGTCGGTCAAAGCAAATGCTGTAAGCTTTTTGAAAAGCACATAGGCACAACACCCAACGCGTATTTGATTCAGTACCGCCTGCACCAAAGCACTTGGTATTTGAAAAACACCGATATGACCGTAACTCAAATTGCACACGCCGTCGGCTTTTCGGGCAGCAGTTATTATGCCGAAACCTTTAAAAAGCGATACGGCAAAACTCCGAGGGAATACAAAAAATCGAATTTTTAACCGTTGACTTTGTAAAAACTCGGGTGTATAATCAAGAGAAAAACGAAGCTGTCTCGGCTGATGAAGACTATAAATTTTGCTGTTTCTGAACACAACAGCAGGGTTTACAGTCTTATTTTTTTGGCGGTGATAATATGAAATTTAAAAAATACATAACAAAAACACTTATGGTAATTATCGGCTCAATAATATCTGCATACGGAATTACGCTTGCAATAGGCGCAGGCTTCGGCGGCGCAACGCTTGCGATATTGTGGCAGGGGCTGACGAATGTAACGGGTATGACAATCGGCACATCGTCGCTTGTTGTGGCTGCGGCAATGATAATTTTTGCC
>CAVGLE010000065.1:0-1193 GCA_963630035.1 Mediterraneibacter torques | reverse complement strand
AATCAATATCGGCACAATTCTTTATCAAATCATTTACAGTTTTTTCGTTGATGTGTTTACAAATATTCAGCATTATACGAATGTTAAAGCAGTTAATTTTGTTTTAATGTTGCTTGGAATTGTAATATTTTCGTTCGGAACTGGGCTTTACTCCGCCGCCGATTTCGGCAGAGGGTCGTACGAGGCAGTCACCTTTTCGCTTGCCGAAAAAAACAATTGGAAAATAAAAATTGTGCGAATGGCGCTCGATTCCTTAATGGTGATTATCGGCGTTTTGCTCGGCGGAAAATTCGGAATATGTACAATAACAACGATTTTGCTTTCGGGACAGATTATTCAAGCAACAGTGAGTACCGTTAAGAAAACCAAATTTTTTAAAATTATTTCTTAATGATTTTATACAGTCGAAAAGTACACGATAAATTCAAAAAGGGTGAAATTCAATTTATGAAATTCACCCTTTTGTATTATCCGAAAATTCACGCTATTTGCGCAACATTAATCAAAAGCAACCATGCCAAGCCATAATATATAACAACCGCCACCAAGTCATTAACCGTTGTAATAAGCGGACCCGATGCAACTGCCGGGTCAATTTTGATTTTTTTGAAAAACATCGGCACAAGTGTTCCCACAAGGCTTGAAACTATCATTGCAAGGAGTAATGACACACCGACGCAAAATGAAATTAAAAATGCGTGAGAAATATCGTATCCCTTGAACAAATGGATATACGCGCCGAGAAATACAACAGCAAGTATACCCAAAAGCAGCCCGTTTACAACTCCGACTTTTGTTTCCTTAAATGTCAGTTTGATTTTTTCCTTTGCACCGAGTTGCTCATCCATAAGAACACGAATTGTAACGGCAAGTGACTGAGTGCCGACATTGCCCGCCATATCAAGAACCAACGATTGGAAGCAAATGACTATCGGAAGAACTGCCACAACACCCTCAAAAGCACCTACAACGCTTGAAACAACCATGCCCAAAACAAGCAAAATAATAAGCCACGGCATACGCTTTCTTATGCTTTGCGTTATTGTTTCGTTCAAATCCTCCTCAGCGGTCAAACCGGCAAGTTTTGCGTAATCATCGCCCATTTCATCGTCAACCGCTTCTACAACATCCTGCGCGGTAATAATGCCGATTATTTCATTGCTGTCATTCAAAACCGGGAGAGAATCCTCGGC
>CAVGLE010000064.1:0-11193 GCA_963630035.1 Mediterraneibacter torques | reverse complement strand
CGGAAATGCACCTTTTTTGGTGACTTTTCTGAAACTCGAATTTATGCTTTCAACCGCATTTGTTGTGTACATAACCTTGTGAACGGCACTTCCGTAATTGAAAAGTTGCTCGATATGATTGAAATTTCGTTTACAAGCTCCGGCAAGCCGGTAGGGAGGCCCTTATATGGCCTGTGCAAACCACCAGTGCAACCGATGGTTATATAATATTACTAAACTTTAATAATAACTTTTGCAGGGCATTTTGCGGCGCAAAGTCCGCAGCCGACACATTTTTCATAATCAATTTTTGCAATGTTGTTTGCAAAGGTGATTGCATCTTTCGGGCAATTTTTGGCGCAGAGTCCGCAACCGATACAACCTGCGTCGCAATTGACTTTAACAGCCTTGCCGCGGTCGTTATTTGCGCACTGAACTCTGTATTTCGAACCTGCAGGAATAATCTCGACAAGATGTTGCGGACATGTCTTGACGCATTTGCCGCATGCGCCGCAAAGTTCCTCTTCAACAACGGCTTTGCCGTTTACGAGGCGGATTGCTCTGTTGTCGCAAACCTCGGCGCAGTCGCCGTAACCGATACAGCCGAAGCGACACGACATTTTGCCGACGCCCAAGCCTGCCTTAACTTCGGCACAAGTTTCGGTGCCGAAATATTTGTATTTTTCCTGTCTTTTATCTGCTGTGCCGGAACACGCAACAAAAGCAGTTTTGCGGACAAATTCGCCTGCAGAAACTCCCATAATTTGGGCGATTTTATCTGCACCGCTCTGTCCTGCCGGAGGGCAGGCATTGACCTCCGCTTCGCCGCTGACGATTGCCTTTGCAAGCGCATCACAGCCGGCATATCCGCACGCGCCGCAGTTGTTGCCGCCGAGGCAATCCCTAATCTGCGACTCACGCTCATCTGCATCGACATGAAACGCCTTTTCGGCGATGCTTAAAAGAACGGCGATAACCAAACCGACCGCTGCAACCACAACGGTGGCAATTATAATATTGTGCATATTCATTGCGCCACCCCCTATGCCAAGCCGGCAAAGCCGTAAAATGCAATTGCCATAAGACACGCGGTGAGAAGAACAGACGGCGTGCCCTTAAAGGATTCGGGGACATCGTTATTTTCCGTTCTTTCTCTGATGCCGGCAAGAATTATAATAGAAATTGCAAAGCCGCAGGCTGTGCCGAATCCCGTCGCAACCGAGGTGATGAAATCGTTTGAGTCCTGAACATTGGTCAGCGCAACACCGAGCACCGCACAGTTTGTTGTGATAAGCGGCAAATATACGCCGAGCGATTGATGAAGTTTCGGCATTGCTTTTTTTAAAAACAGCTCGATAAACTGAACAAGCGCCGCAATTACGAGAATAAATATAATCGTATTGAGATATTCAATGCCGAGTTTTTTGATAACATATGTATATAGCAGATTTGTGACAGCCGATGCAATTGTAATAACAAATATTACCGCACCGCCCATACCTGCCGCTGTTTTGACATTTTTTGAAACGCCCAGAAACGGACAAATTCCCAAAAACTGCGAAAGCACGACATTGTTTATCAGTGCTGTTGAAAGAAGAACAAGAAACAGCGTTTTAACCATTATTTTCGCCCTCCTTTTCTGCAGTGTGGAGCGAGCAGGTCATACAATTGCCGTCGCATCCGTCCGGTTCGTCAGATTTTGTGTGTCGGTTTGCACCCTTTGCGCCGAGTTTATTTTGGAGTGCACATAAAAATGCAAGCACAAGAAATGCACCCGGTGCAAGCACAAACATTGCAACGCCCTCATAGCTTTGCGGCAAAACGCGGAGTGAAAAAATTGTGCCGGAGCCGATAAGTTCGCGCACGATGCCGATTGCCGTAAGCCCGATTGTAAAACCAAGTCCCATCCCCAAGCCGTCAAAAATTGACGGAAGAACCTTATTTTTCGAGGCATAACTTTCTGCCCTGCCCAAAATTATGCAGTTTACAACTATAAGCGGAATGTAAATTCCGAGCGAATCGTAAAGAGAGGTTACATATGCGTGCAAAAGCATTTGCACAATTGTTACAAACGATGCGACAATTACGATATAAGCCGGCATACGCACGCCGCCCGGAATAACCTTGCGCAACAGCGACACCATAAAGTTTGAGCAAACAAGTACAACGGTTGTTGCAAGACCCATTCCGATACCGTTTACAGCAGAGGTTGTGACAGCAAGCGTCGGGCACATTCCGAGCATAAGCACAAAGGTTGGATTTTCCTTAACAATGCCGTTGTACAGTCTTTCAAGAAGTTGTTTCATTGCTGTCCCTCCTTCAGTGTTGAATAAAAATGAGTGGCGGCATTTACGGCGTCGGTAACTGCCGATGAAGTGATTGTCGCACCGCTGATGGCATCAATCTCGCTGTCTGACGCGGCTCCGTTTTTAACATAAGAAAGCTCGCCTGCCGACTTTCCGGCAAATTGATTTTGGAAATCATCCTCAGTGCATTTTGCGCCGAGACCTGCCGTTTCGCTGTGAGAAAGCACCTTGAAGCCCGTTATTTTATCGTCTGCTGCAGAAATGCCGATTGCGATTTTGACATCACCGCCGTAACCGCTTGACGAGGTTGCCGACATAACATAGCCGACGGTGTTGCCGTCTTTATCCACGGCACGAAGAACATCGTCGATGCTCGCATTTTGAACGGGAGCGGAATCGTTTTCCGCCTTAATGAGCTTATCCGCCGAATTGAGCTCCTCAAATTCCGCATCCGAAAATACGCTTTCGTACGCCGCCATTTTTGCCTTGTTTTCCGCCTCGGAAATAGGCTTTGCCGTAATCTCGTTTACGACGGCAAGCGCAAAACCGGCAACAAGCGTTATAAGAAGCAGTGCAAGACAGTTTTTAAACACCTTTGATTTAGCCATATCTCACACCTCCTCTTTCTTTTTCATTCCGAACGGTTTGGGAACGGTAATTTTTTCAATAAGCGGAACAAGAAGGTTGCTTGTTATAATTGCATATGACACGCCCTCTGCGCTTGAGCCGAGAACACGGAAGCAAGCAATGAGCAAGCCGATTATTGCGGAATAAATATATTGACCGCGCTTTGTAATCGGGCTTGTTGTGTAGTCGTTTGCCATAAATACGGCACCCGAAAGCAAGCCGCCGGTGAAAAGCTGTGAGAGCATATAATTTACATTCAATACGCCCTTGCCGATACTGAACAATGCGATAAACAGCATTGAACTTGCAACAACCGCAACCGGAATACGCGGTGAAATAACCTTGCGCGCAAGCAGATAAACAAAACCGATAATTATACAAAGCGACGAAACCTCACCGATACATCCGTCCTGAAAGCCGATGAACATATCAAGCACATCGACATTGCCGCCGGCTTTGATAACGGCAAGCGGAGTTGCGCCGGACGCCGCATCAACGGTGTGACGGGTAGTGAAATCCGTCATTCTCGACGCGAACGAAATCAGCAAAAAGCACCTTGCGGCAAGCGCAGGGTTCATAATATTTTGACCGATTCCACCGAAAAGCATTTTAACGATAATTATCGCAAAAACGCCGCCGATAAACGGCACCCACCACGCGATTTCGGGCGGCATATTCAGTGCCAAAATAAGACCGGTTACGACCGCGCTCAAATCGCCGACGGTAATCGGCTTTTTTGTGATAAACTCAAAAACAGTCTCTGACAAAACACAGCTGACAACGCTTGAGACAATGACAACAAGCGCATTAAGCCCAAAATAGCAAACGCCGAAAATCAATGTCGGCGCAAGCGCGATGCACACATCAAGCATTATTTTTGTTGTGTTGCTTTTATCTCTTATATGAGGGGAAACGGATACATTATACATTATTTTTTCCCTCCTTTATTTTGTGCCTTGCTTGCTCTTATTTGTGATTTTGCAAGCTTGAATGACTGCGTAAGTTGCCTTTTTGCGGGGCAAACATATGTGCAACAGCCGCACTCGATACATTCCATACCGCCGAGTTTTTCAAAACGCTCGTAATCATTTGCATTTGCGGCGGCAGCCATAAGCTGGGGAACAAGATTTTCGGGGCACGCGCCGACACATCTGCCACACCTGATACAGGCGGTTGTTTTCATTTTTTCGACATCATCCTCAGTCAATGCGAGGATTGATGAATATGTTTTTGTTACAGGTACCTCAAGCGAAGGCAGTGCAAAGCCCATCATAGGCCCGCCCGATATTATTTTAACGGCTTCGTCCTTAATTCCGCCTGCCTGCTCGGCAAGATATTTTGCCGAAATTCCGAGCGGCACATCAAAATTGCCGGGTGCTTTTACACCGTTGCCGGTAACTGTGACAACACGGTGAACAAGCGGCATACCGAGGTAAACGGCTTCATAAATCGCATTAACCGTAGCGATATTAAGAACAACAACTCCCGCATCGGCAGGGAGAAGGTGCGAATTGATTTTTCTACCCGTGACCGAAGCAATCAGCCTGCGCTCGCCGCCCTGCGGATAGCGAGTTTTAAGCGACCGAACGGTGATTTTTGACTCGCTTTTCAAAAGTGTGTCAAAATTTTCAATTGCCTTTGGTTTATTGTCCTCAACGGCAATAACTGCGTGTGCATTTTTAAAAATTTTAAGCACAGCCTTTATGCCGTCGATGATTTTTTCGCCGTTTTCAAGCATAAGGCGATAGTCGGAGGTGAGATACGGCTCACACTCCGCGCCGTTGATAATTATGTAATCAATTTCGTCGATATTTTTCGGTGAAATTTTAACTCCCGTCGGAAAGCCTGCGCCGCCGAGGCCGACAATGCCTGCATCGGTTATGATTTTTGCAATCGCTTCACCGTCAAAGCTTTCGACATCATTCGGCATGCTGAAGCCCTCTGCCGTTTCGTTTTGAAAATCGTTTTCGACAACGACGCAAAGCGAGCTTCTGCCGCCGACAAGCATACGCTGCTCGACAGCCTTAACCTTGCCCGAAACGGAAGAATAAACAGGGCTTGACACAAAAGATGAAGCCTCGCCGATTTTTGTGCCCACGCAAACCGTATCGCCGATTTTAACAGTCGGTGTTGCCGGTGCGCCGATATGCTGGCTCATCGGGAAAACGGCGATTTTGTCGGGCACGATTTTTTTGATTTTTTCGTTCATCGAGTATTCCTTATTTTCCTTTGGATGAATACCCGATTTAAAAGGGACTTTTTTCATATTCAGTCCACCCCTTCGGATTATTTACTTGATTTTATCACAGTTGCACAGAATTTTCAACATTGTTAATTTTTTATTAAACATTTTATACAAATTATATACAGATATATAATTATAATGACAATAAATCGACGATTTCTCAACAAAAAGCATCCGACGCATATCGCACCGGATGCAAAAATAAAAATAATATTCAATTATTCCGCTTTAACTTGACTGACTTTCCATACCTCGGTCTGTGAGCCGTCGGCAGTATTTTGCGGCTTGCTCGGCTCTGCACCGCACACGGCGGCAACGATAAGCACAACAAGCACAATTATGCCCAAAAGAATTATTTTGTCTGCCGTTTTGACGGACATTTTAACATTCTTATAAAGTCCGCCCGAGTTGTGAGCCTCGTTTTTTGCGGAGATTTTTTCGTTTTCTTTCAATGTAATCACCCAAACAGATAAATTTATCTGCGCGCAAGATATTTTCGCATATCAATCGCACATGCAACAAGAATGATGACACCCTTGATAATATAAAGCATATTTGCCGATACGGAAAGAAAGTTCAGTCCTGCAAAAATAATCTGCAACAGCAAAACGCCGATAACTATTCCGCTGATTTTGCCCGTACCGCCGACAAACGATACGCCGCCGATTACACACGCGGCAATCGCATCGCTTTCGTAGTTCAAACCCGTATTTGCCGAGCACGATGCAATGCGCGCGCCCTCAATAAAACCGGTAATTCCGTACATAATGCCTGCAAGCACAAACACAGCGACAACAGTCAAAAACACATTAACGCCGCTGACCCTTGCCGCCTCCTCGTTTGAGCCGACAGCAAACATATTTTTTCCGAATTTCGTTTTGTTCCACACAATCCACATAAAAATCGTTAGCAATATCGAATAAAGCACATATTTCGGCACAGAAACGCGGCCGATTTTAAAAAGCGTACCCGCAATAAATTTGATATATGAATAATCAAGCCCCGAAAGTGTTTGACCGTTGTTGCCGCCTATCATCAAATACATAAGCACTGCGCCGAACACGATAAGCTGTGTTGACAGCGTGACAATAAATGGATGCAATTTGAATTTTGCGACAAAAAATCCGTTGACAAACCCGACAAGTGCACCGATTGCAATTACCGCAAGAAATACTGCAATGAGCGGCATTGTTTTGAGATTCTGAAACATTTTGTTTGCATAATCCGTCATCTGCAAAAGCGATGCGGCAACACAGGCGGTCAGTCCTACGCACCTGCCTGCCGAAATATCGGTGCCTGTCAAAACTATGCACCCGGCAATGCCCAAAGCAATCGGCAGTTTTGCCGCGGTCAGCGAAATGATATTGACTATTGACGAAACGCTCAAAAACGCCGGTACCCTGATAGCAATAAAAATCACGGCAACGGCAATTATGATATACATTGCATTGTTAAAAATCAAATCGGATATTGCTCGTCTTTTATCCTCGCTCGACATTGCGCAAAACGAATCCGTCCACGCAGAAATTTTACCCCTTTTTGATTTGCCTGTATTTGACATAACGGGCAAATTCCCCCTTAAACATATTTGGCGGCAAGTGCCATAATTTCCTCTTGATTTGTTGTTTTTGCATCAACCTCGCCTGCAAGGCGACCACCGGACATAACAAGAATTTTGTCGCACACGCCCAAAAGTTCCGGCATTTCGGAGGAAACCATTATAACCGTTTTGCCTCTTTCGGCAAGGCCGAGTATCAGCTGATAAATCTCATATTTTGCACCCACATCAATGCCCCTTGTCGGCTCGTCGAGGAGCAAAACCGTCGGGTCGGTCAAAAGCCATCTGCCGAGTATGACCTTTTGCTGATTTCCGCCCGAAAGTGTGCTGATTTTTGTTTCCTGCGACGGCGCTTTGACTCGCATTGACTTCATTGCCCAATCGGTTTTTTCTTTCATCTTTCGCTTGCTCAAAAGCGGACCCGTTCTGTAATTATTAAGACTCGAAATGCAGGTGTTTTCGCGGACATTCAAAATCCCGAAAATGCCAGTTGCGCGGCGCTCTTCGGTGAGCAGTGCGAAGCCGTTTTTGACAGCCTCGCGCGGAGTGCGGTTTTTAATCTCTCTGCCGTCAAGAGCAATTGTGCCGTCGCGGCGCGTTGCCATGCCGAAAAGGTTTTCAAGCAGTTCTGTTCTGCCCGAGCCGTCAAGCCCTGCGACACCCAGAATTTCGCCTCTGTCGGCTTTAAACGAAACGCCGTGCAAGTTGGCATATTCCGAGCTTAAATTGTCGACCTTAAGCAAAACGCCGCTCGGCTTGCTGTGCTTCTCGGGATATCGGTTTGTCAGCTCGCGCCCCACCATCAGCCTGATAATCTCATTCATCGTAAGCTCGCTTGCAGGCTTGGTGGCAATCCATTTGCCGTCACGCATTACCGTCACATCGTCGGAGATGCGCAGGATTTCCTCCATTTTGTGCGAAATATATATTATTCCGCATCCTCTGTCTCGAAGCATATTGATTATGCGAAAAAGGTGCTCAACCTCCTCTTCGGTGAGTGACGAGGTCGGCTCGTCAAAAACGATGATTTTTGAATTATACGAAACCGCCTTTGCAATTTCTACCATTTGCCTTTGCGAAACCGACATTGTGCTCATTATCGTTTTCGGGTCGACATCTATTTTCAAATCGTCAAAAATTCTTTTCGTTTCGGCGTACATTTTCTTTTCGCTCGTAAAATGGAGATATTTTGACACGGTCAAAAATCTGCCGAGCCACATATTGTCGGTAACACTGCGTTTGAGTGCCTGATTAAGCTCCTGATGCACCATTGCGACGCCGTTTTCAAGTGCCTCTTTTGAGCTTTTGAAATCAACCTCTTTGCCATCAACAAAAATTTTGCCGCCGTCTTTTGCATAAACGCCAAAAAGACATTTCATAAGTGTTGATTTTCCTGCGCCGTTTTCTCCCATCAGAGCGTGCACGGTGCCGCGCCTGACGGTTAGCCGAGCATTGTCAAGCGCCTTAACACCGGGGAACACCTTTTGAATATCAATCATTTTTAAAATCACATCATCAGCAATCGTTGCCCTTTCGCTGCCGTTTTCCATTTAAACGCTCCTCTGCCGATAATCATTTGCGGCGATAAAATCATTTCAAATCCGCCACAAATGCAAAATTCTATTCACCTTGCGCTGTATATGCCGAATAAGGAATGTTCACACGCCAATTGCCGACGATATTTTCAGCATCAATTCCGTCAAAAGCATCTTTGCTTTCAAAAAGATTTTTCATAATAGTGACAATCGCCTTTGCCATACCGTCGGCATCCTGCTTGATTGTACCGACCATTGTGCCGTTGTTGACCGCCGATTTTGCCGCGTCGGTTGCGTCAACGCCGAAAACGGGAATTGTAACACCACCGTTTTTGTTGTAACCGGCAGATTGAAGAGCCGAAACTGCGCCGAGAGCCATTTCGTCATTATTCGCGATTACAAGCTCAATCATATTCTTGTTGGCTTGTGTATATTGCGCAAGCGCGGTGCCCATATAATTTGTTGCCGAGGCAGACGACCAAAGCCCGTCCTGATCGACAAGATATTTATTTTTGTTTGCCGAATCATAAAAAACGAGTTCAGGCTTGCCTGCTTCTTTAAGCACCTTGTTTGCGTCCTCAATGCTGTATTTTGTGCGGGCAATCGCTTCCAAATTGCCCTCTTGACCTTTAAACATAACATAGCTGATTTTGCCGTCGCCGTTGAGATCCGCCTTGTCATAATTTTCAACAAGATATTCGCCGATCATTTTGCCTTGCATATGCCCTGCCTGCTCATAATCTGTGCCGACAAATTTGCATTTGTCGTAGCTTTTGATAACGGATTGGTCAACGGAGCGGTTGAAGAAAATAACCGGCACATCGTGCCCCTTTGCAATGTTGACTATATTCTGCGCGGCATCGTTTGAGCCTGTGTCAACAACATTGACAATCAGCATTGACGAGCCTTTTGCAATCGCCGTCTGCACCTGCTCTGTTTGTGTGGTTTGGTTGCCGTTTGCGTCATAATCGTTATAAGTATAGCCGCCGTCCTTCAAAATCTTATCCATCGCCGAGCGCACACTCGAAATGTATGCGTCGCTGAATGTATAGTAAAATACGGAAATCTCGCCATTTGCTCCGTCGTTGTCCGCTCCCGAATTATTTTGAGACGAGCAAGCAGTAAGCCCTACCGTGACAGCAAGCACCGCCGCAATTGTCATCATTATTTTCTTCATAAAATAGCTCCGAAACATTTAAAAACCGCCCTGCGCTTTTATTTTGCACCTTTATTGTGTCATTATTATAATCGGCAAAATCGGGTAATATAATGCAACATTTTTTCAAATTATCAAAAAATTTTTTGTTTTATTCTATGTAATTTCAATGCTAATAAAGTTTCAAAATTAAACTTTATATCGCCTTATAAAACAAATACGGTTAAACTTTCCCTTTCAACAATAAATCTCTTGCATAATACAGCAAATCTAAAAATTCTGCTTGTGTAAGAATTGTTTTGTGAATGTTGTTTTTACCGACTGAATGAGAAAACAGCTTTAGCGTTCCGTCATCATTAACCGTATTAAGTAATGCATCTTGTAAACTCGGATTTTGTGATAACATGCTGATATACGCCTTTTTACAAAGGTTGAAATAGAAATCGGAATTTCTCAAAAGCATTTGTTTTCAAAATAAAGTTTACCCGTCAGTTTCCACATCTGATGTTTTTTGCTTTGTGCCTTTGCATCATAATCGGAAACAGAGGCAATACGCTTTGCTTTATTTTTATCATTCACCTTTAAAGATTGCAAAAATCCTTCAAAGGACTTATAAACAGTTGAGCGATCAGTTCCTTCAATAGTGAAATTTCTCTGTGAAAAGTTAGAAAGTTCGCTTTCAATGTCGGAAGATCTGCTTCCGACATATTTTATATCAATAATTTCCGCTGATTTGCCGCAATAGTAAATAGTGTTATATTTCAAAACATCAGCAAAATTTTTGAGTTGAATTTTAAAATCTTCATCAGAGGTGTTTTTATCCGACAATAGTTTCGTAATGTTAAAAAACACAATTATACTGTCATTTGTCAAATCTTGTGTTTTTGCATAGTTATGAAATGCTTTCATTACAGCCGTCACATATGACTTTGTAAATCCGTTGGTTTTATTGTTTTTCAATTTCTCGCAAAAATCAGTATGCAATTCTGAAAGATTTTCACCTTTTGACATTGAATAAATACTATAATCTTCGATTATATCGGTGAAATCCAAATACAGGCTTGAGCATTCTGTCAATTCTGTTTTACAAGGTAATAAATGTATATAATCCCCCTGTAATTGTGAATACATAATCGATAAAATATAACTGCCTATCAAATATGAAATTTGTATAAATAAAACATCTAATACATAATCATAATTCAATACATAATAGACAATTGCAAATAAAGATATTTCGATTCTGAAGAAACAATAGAAATAAACTGCTTTATCGGTATAGCAGGCTGAAACGGCTATTATTAAATTCACAATAAACATAATAATTACAAACGCATGTCCTTCTATAATATTAAAACAGATA
Organism: Mediterraneibacter torques; assembly: GCA_963630035.1. Taxonomy (GTDB): domain Bacteria; phylum Bacillota; class Clostridia; order Oscillospirales; family Acutalibacteraceae; genus Eubacterium_R. Next base: position 424 of record CAVGLE010000064.1, on the reverse strand, counting down.
GGTGAAATATTATAATCTCTTATAATCAAGTCGCTCAACAAATATACAGAATTCAATAAAAATAAAAGAACCGATATTATTCTTGCATTAAATCTGTTACATATTAAATTTGATACTGATAAAATTAATATGGGGATTAATCTTATAAAAGCTAAAAATATACTCGTTTTTAAATGTGTGCTATACGGAAAATATAAGCAAACACCTATCAAATAAACGACTACCATTGATATTGATGAAATTTTTATTTTTATTAATAAATCACTCATAATTACTCCTTAATATTTATATAGAAATTATTAAATATCTATCTCTTTCTGTTTTGGTTTAACGATACGTGTTATCAGCCCAAGTACAATTTGCTCCGCATCAGAAGCAATAAAGAAAAGCGTAATCGCTATAAATACTGCCAAAGCCTTAAAAT
>CAVGLE010000063.1:10266-11237 GCA_963630035.1 Mediterraneibacter torques | reverse complement strand
GTCACAGCAGTATCAATACGACCCGAATTTATATTATTTCAACAGGCATTGAACACCGCAAAAGAATGGAAAATATGCACTTGATAATTTAGCCAAAAAAATAAAAAATCCGCCAAAATCGGCGGCGAATAACATAATCGGTATTATGTTGTATTCAGTACTTATAAATACTATCCATCCAATTTACATATTAAATTATAGCACAGATTTTGTCGAATGTAAAGAATTATTAATAAAGCAAATAACAGAAAGTTAAACATGCAACTCGCAATTTTTCATATTTGAGCATCGCAATTAAAGCCTTATTGTTTGTTTTTTTTAGCACTTTAATAAGGCTTGCTTTTTCATATGCGTTTTTGCGGTTTTCTGTTTTGACAAAAGACAGCGGTATTTTTATTTAACAACATAATACCGATTATGTTGTTAAATAAAAATGTGTTTTGCCGTACATTTTGCGGCGCAATTGATATATAATATCGGTTTAGGAGGTTTTTAATTTGGGATTGTTTGACAACGAAGGTAAGGAAGCTATTTTAGGTAAATTGCAGAAAGCAACAGATGAAATTTTTGCGAAAGCCGAATTCAAAAGTGAAAGCTATCAAAATAACGAACAACCAAAATTTTGTACTGAATGCGGAGCAAAATTGAATCAGGGAGAAAAATTTTGCCATAACTGCGGTATATCGCTTGCTTTTAATGTACAATCTTCGGCACAGCCTCCGACAGTTCCAACTCAGACACCAAATGAGGCAGTCGCACATAAAAGTTCATCGGAAAGAAAGCAGGAATATGTCGGAAAAATAGAGAAGTGTCCAAATTGTGGATGCACAATTTCTGAAACTACGGCTATCTGTCCCGATTGCGGTCTTCAAATTACCGGCAGAGCAGCAAACTTGTCGGTTCAAGATTTCAAAAACCAACTGATGGCATTAGAAAATTCACGAAAAGGCGGATTAGGAGGTGCAATCGGT
>CAVGLE010000063.1:0-10256 GCA_963630035.1 Mediterraneibacter torques | reverse complement strand
ATGCTACTCAGCAAACGGAAACAGGAGCTACTATCAAAAGAACAATCAGCAATGCTTGGGTTTCAAAAATGGAACAAGTATATCATAAGGCAGAAATACTTTTCCCAAATGATCCATCATTCAAAAGTATTCAAAAAATGTATTTTGACAAAATGAAAGAACTGAAAATTAAAGTCAAATGACAGGGAACGGAGTGAACGATATGCCTTTTTGTACCAACTGCGGCGCACAAATTGCAGAAGAAACTAAGTTCTGCACAAATTGCGGCGCTGCAAGCACCCGACCTGAGAGCGACAGAAAAAACATTTATGACGGGAATGTACATAAGTGCCCTAACTGTGGAGAAGCCCTCACTGCCTTTACTTTGGTCTGTCCTACCTGCGGATATGAAATAAGAGGAAAATCAGCGGTTGCTTCGGTTCAGACTTTTTACAGTGATCTCAGCAAAGCACAGACAACGGAGCAAAAGGATCGTATGATTCGCAACTTCCCCATTCCGAACACCAAAGAGGATATTGTCGAATTTATGATATTGGTATCCTCTAATATCCTCGGAGAGGATGAACGAGATATTTACGAAGCGTGGCTTGCAAAATTTCAACAGGCATATCAAAAGGCCTTGATTTTATTTGCGGGCGATCCTGACCTTGTCAGGATTCAGCAGATTTACAACAACTGTCAAATCAACATAGACACCGAAAAGCGAAGAAAAATCGGAAGATTTACTACCGACACCATAATCCGAAATATTGCCGCCTGCGTCGGTGTAGTTTTAATGATTGCTTCGGTATTTATTGATTGTACTGGCGGGAATTCATCTTTTCTGGAACTGGTATCGTATATCGTCCTTATCGCATCTGCCGCAAGCCTTTTTAAACGGGGAGCATCCGTTATAGACTATGCAGTTGGTGTGGCCAGCGGCCTGCTGATGATTCTGTTGTCCTTTTTGTTGTTTAACGGCTCCATGGGGCAGTTGTGTGGGGGCGTCGTTCTGATTATTGCCGCCGTGAATTATTTTAAAAGCTTAAATCATTCAAAAAAATAGGAGGGGCAGTTATGTCTATATTTAGCAAACCAAAAGCCGGTGGCTTTATGGATGAGATTCGTTGTGACGAACCGTCATATCTTATTTGGAAATGGCATCCGACAGGCTCGGTTGCAGGAAATAACAATCGAGAAAATTCTATCCGTTGGGGTTCATCACTGCGGGTTAAGGACGGCGAGGTCGCTGTGTTTGTGTACCGCCAAAATGACGGCACAATGCAAGACTTTATAATCGGCCCGTTTGATAAGAAAATCGAAACAAACAATTTTCCCGTGCTTGCAAGCATTGTCGGCTTGGCTTATGCCGGCGGTACTCCTTTTCAGGCGGAAGTATATTTCATCAATCTTGCAAACATTATTCAAGTTAAATTCGGCGTTCCGTTTTTTGATGTATATGATCCGAGATTTCTTGATTTCGGTGTTCCGGTAGCAGTTCGGGGCACCGTTAGTTTCAAAATCAGCGATTATCGTGAGTTTATAAAGATACATCGCCTTAACACCTTTAATTTGGAGGGCTTTCAGCGACAAATTCGTGACGCGGTAATCAGATATGTCAAAGATGTTGTTGCCAACGCTCCGACAACAAATAATATCCCATTGGTGCAAATTGAAACAAAAACCGCCCAAATTAATGATGCTGTCGAAAATAATATAGCAAAAAGATTAAAACAAAATTTCGGCGTAGATGTTTCGGGCGTAGATATCGGCGCAATTGAAATTGATAAACAAAGCGATGGCTACCGTCAGCTAATGGCTGTCACTAAAGATATCACAACCGCTAAAATGCAAGCTGAAACTACCGACTATGTGGAAAGATTGCGTATCCAGCGTGAGGAAGGTCAATATGCGCTCCACAAGCAGACCCAATCGTCAAATATAGGCGCTTTTCAAGTTGAAAAGCAGGCCGAAGTCGGCATTGCAGGAGCAGAAGCTCTCGGTCATATGGGTGAAAACGGCGCAGGCGGTGTGGATCTCGGCAGCGGCGGCACAGGATTTAATCCTGCCGCTATGATGGCAGGAATGGCTGTCGGCGGAGCTGTTGGGCAAAATATTGCAGGAACGATGAGCGGTATGATGTCGGGTATAAATCAACAACCTGCACCCGGTGCGGCACCGCCGCCCGTTCCGACTGTTTCTTATCATATCGCCGTGAACGGTCAAGCGGCAGGACCTTACGATATGAATGCGCTTTGTGCAATGATTCAAAGCGGACAACTGACTCCGGCAACATTGGTTTGGAAAAGCGGTATGCCTGCGTGGAACCGCGCCGATGCGGTTGATGAATTGAAAGGCTTGTTTCAACAGTCGGTGCCGCCAATTCCGCAAACGGGTAATTAAGCGTAAGCTTAATATATAAATAACTTTAAAGGAGAAATTTGAAATGAAATGCAGTTATTGTGGCGCAGAATATGAGGGCAATTTTTGCCCTGAATGCGGAGCGAGAAAAGAGTTAAATTCATCTACGACACCGCCTCCGATTCCGCAACCGCCCGTAAATGGGCAAAGCACTGATTTTGCAATCGGTACAAATGCAACATTATCCCAAAAGCCGAAGAAGCCTATTTATAAAAAATGGTGGTTTTATGTCATTATTGCTGTTGTTTTAATTGCAGTTATCGGTTCTGTTTCAGGCGGAAGCAAATCAGATAAAATCAAATGGAATGATATGGTGTTGGGTTCACAGTTACCCGAACCGCCTAACAATAAAGGCGAGATACATGAAAATTCATCTGATAAACTTTGGGTTGACATTGAAAATATCAGTGATAAACAGTATAATGATTATGTGGAATCATGCAAAAGCAAGGGCTTTACGATTGATGCACAATTGGATTCATATTCGTTTGATGCTTACAATGCTAAAGGTTATAAATTGAGATTGAGTCATTACGGCACCAACGAAGAATTGAGCATTGATTTGGAAAAGCCTATTGAAATGTCAAATATTAATTGGCCTTCAAGTCAAGCAGGCAAACAACTGCCTGTTCCCAAATCTACAACAGGCAAGTATTCCTACGAGCATGATGATAAGTTTTGTGTTTACATAGGTAACACAAGTAAATCGGACTACAACAATTATGTAAAAGCTTGTTCAGATAAAGGTTTTACGGTTGATTACGATAAGGGCGACAATTATTACTATGCCGACAACAGTAACGGTTGGCACATTTCGTTAAAATATGAAGGCAACAATATTATGAGTATTGAAATTACTGCGTCAAGCGACGACACAGATGACGACAGTAAAGAAAATTCATCGGCAACATCATCAAAAGATGTTTCCGATGATGCTGAAACTGAAACAACCAAATCAAAGCCAACCGAAAGCAGTACATCAAAAAAAGACACAACTTCTGCTAAGATTGTGTCAAAATATGAAACCATATATAATGAGTATGCAAAAAAAATCAAGGATGCAGCTCCGACCTCAAGTGTTTCGGAACTTGCTGAAATTGCAAACGAAGGTGTCGAAAAAATGGCTGATTATATGTTGACTGCAAAGGGTACGGACGGACAGTATTCTACATATGAAAAATGGGCCGGTAAGTTAATGGATGTTTATATGAATGAAGCTCAATAAGTTTTTCGGCAATTAAGCAAAAAAACGGCTTGAACATCAAGTTCAAGCCGTTTTTTGCGTATTTTGTTCTGCCTGTTTATTGAAATGCGGCAGTTATGTGTTTTATTTTTTGTAGAAAAGCGTTTCCTGCGTTGTTCGCGAATATCTGTATACAGACAATGCAATGCCGAGTGCAAGGTATATGCAAAGCGACGACGAACCGCCTGCCGAAAACAACGGCAGTGTGATACCGATACAAGGCAAAAGCGAAAGCTCCATTCCTATGTTTACAAGCATTTGCGCAAATAACATAACCGATATTCCGCTGCACATAAGGTATCCTACATTATCTCTCGCGCTCATTGCCGTTTTAAGCACTCTCAGCACGAGAAAACCGAGTATCAAAACCACAAGCAATGCACCGATAAATCCGAGTTCCTCGCCTGCAACTGACAAAATCATATCGTTTTGATTTTCCGGTACTGCGCCGCTTTGAGTCATCGAGCCTTTCAAATATCCCTGTCCCAAAAGTCCGCCGGAGCCGAGCGCGATTTTGCCGTTTGTTTGCTGATACATTACATCTGCAAAATCATTGGGATAGAACAGCGCAACAATTCTCTGCCTTTGAATGCCGTTTATAATTCCGACTTTCCACGCAACCGTAAATCCTACGATTATTGCGCATATTCCTGCAACAAAGTATCCGATGTTTACTCTTGCAAAAAACAGCATTCCGATAAACATTACAAGGAATATAAGCGCAGAACCGGCATCGCCGGTCATTATTACAAGACCGACCGGCACCGCTCCGTGAATAACAAGCGGAATAATCGTCTTGATTTTGTTGATTTTGTCCCTAACCAAGTCAAGATGATAGCTGAAACTGATAATAAAGCCAACCTTCAGAAGCTCCGACGGCTGAAAATAAAAGATTTTCAAGTTAATCCACGATTTTGCGTCCTGCCTTGCGGATGGCGCAACGCCGAAGAAAAAGGTATATATCATCAGCGCCACGCATCCTGCGGCAATAATCGGCCACAGCTTCGATATGATTTCGTAGTCAATGTTTGACACGACAATCGCTATAATGACACCGAGCAAAACAGATACAATCATCGACCTTACATCCGACGATATGATTTTGCCGTCCTTAAGTGATGAGTGCGTTGCGCTGTAAACAAGGCTCAGACCGTATGCCGATGCAATAAGCGCAGACAGGAGCGTTACAAAATCAGTTCCCTTGAGAAAGGTAAAAAACGACTTTTCACTGTTTATTGAATTTTTCATTTGCGCTCCTTTCAAATAAGTATAACTTATTATATTATCAATTGCTCCGTTTTTCAATATAATAATTGTAAATGTTTTGTTATTTGATTATTTTTTATAATGTGCTATAATATATCACACTAAAAGCTATAGTAGGAGTTTATCTATGCTTACCGATATTGAAATTGCACAAAATGCAAAATTGAAAAATATAACCGATATCGCTTCCGATTTGGGCATCTCTGCCGATGAAATCGAGCCTTACGGTCATTATAAAGCAAAAATTTCCGACTCTGTTATGAAACGCCTTGCCGATAAAAAGGACGGCAAACTTGTTCTTGTAACCGCTGTCAATCCGACACCGGCAGGCGAGGGCAAAACAACCGTTTCAATCGGTCTCGGTCAATCTATGAATAAAATCGGCAAAAAGGCAATCGTTGCATTGCGCGAGCCGTCGCTCGGTCCCGTGTTCGGTATTAAGGGCGGCGCTGCAGGCGGCGGATATTCACAGGTTGTTCCGATGGAGGATATAAATCTCCATTTTACGGGCGATATGCATGCCATTACCTCGGCAAACAACCTTATGTGCGCTATGCTTGATAACAGCCTTCAGCAGGGTAACGAGCTTAATATCGACCCTCGCCGAATTCAGGTTAAGCGTTGCCTTGATATGAACGACCGTGCACTCCGCAATATCATTTGTTCGCTCGGCGGCAGGCTCAACGGCGTTCCGCGTGAGGATCACTTTTGTATCACTGTCGCGAGCGAGGTTATGGCAATTCTCTGCCTTGCAAGCGATGTTTTTGATTTGAGAGAAAGACTCGGCAATATTCTCGTTGCCTACACATATGACGGCGAGCCTGTTTATTGCAAGGATATTAAAGCAAACGGCTCTATGACCGTTCTTTTAAAGGATGCAATTAAGCCAAACCTTATTCAAACTCTTGAAAATACGCCGGCAATTATGCACGGCGGTCCATTTGCAAATATTGCTCACGGTTGTAACTCGCTGCGTGCCACAAAAGCCGCATTGAAACTTGCCGATTATACAATTACGGAAGCGGGATTCGGCTCCGATCTCGGCGCAGAAAAGTTTCTTGATATTAAATGTCGGTTCGGCGGATTAAAGCCCGATTGCATCGTCCTTGTTTCAACGGTTCGCTCAATGAAATACAACGGCGGTGTTTCAAAAGATGAGCTTAAAGAGGAAAATCTCGAGGCTCTCAAAAAAGGCTCGGCAAACCTCGGCGCGCATATCGACAATCTCCATAAATTTGGCGTTCCGGTTGTTGTTGCAATCAACCATTTTTATGCCGACACTCAGGCCGAGATTGATTTTGTTGAAGATTATTGTAAATCAAAGGGTGCTGATTTCGCAGTTACAAAATGTTTCGCAGAGGGTGGAGCAGGCGGCACCGACCTTGCCGAAAAGGTAGTTTCCGCTTGTGAAAAGGAAAGCAATTTCAAGTTCATTTATGACATTGATATGCCGCTTTACGATAAAATCGAAACAATTGCCAAGGAAATTTACGGCGCAGACGGCGTGAATTATACAAATCAAGCAAGAAATGCGCTTGACGGCTTTATTAAACTCGGAGCAGACAAAATGCCTGTTTGTATGGCTAAAACGCAGTACAGCCTTTCCGACAATCCGGCACTTCTCGGCAAGCCCGAACATTTCAAAATTACCGTTTCGTCGGCGTCACTTTCAAACGGCGCAGGCTTCGTTGTTTGCCAAACAGGCAATGTAATGATTATGCCCGGTTTGTCAAAATCACCTGCCGCGTTCAGAATAGATATTGACGAAAACGGCAATACCGTGGGGCTTTTCTGATGCAGGAGTTTGTTACCCACAGCTATGAGGAAACTCTGCAAACAGCGGCTGATTTTGCCAAAACAGTAAAAAAAGGCGCTGTTATAGGCTTTATCGGCGGACTCGGTATGGGCAAAACCGCATTTACTTCGGGCTTTGTTAAAGGGCTTGGTATAGATGCCGATGTTTCCTCGCCGACCTTTGCCATTTGCAACGAATATATAGGCAACGATTGCCGCGTTTATCACTTCGATATGTACCGTATTGAAAGTTGGGACGATTTGTATTCCACCGGATTTTTTGATTATATCGACTCCGGCGCGTACATTCTTGCCGAATGGAGTGAAAATGTTTTCGGTGCACTGCCGGACGATTCTGTTATTATCGAGATTGAAAAGCTCGGCGACAATGACAGAAAGTTTAAAATAATGAATAAAGCAGAGGTTTAACAAATGCTTTTATCTCTTGATTCAAGCGCTGTCACCGCATCGGTTGCACTTACCGACGGCGACAGGGTGATAAAAAGTGAATTTGTCAATTCGGGTTTGACCCACAGCGAAACTCTGTTGCCGATGGTGAAAAGGGTAATGGGCGACAATGAATTTTCAAGCCTTGATGCCGTTGCAATCACTGCAGGTCCCGGCTCATTTACCGGCGTCAGAATCGGAGTCGCCACTGTTAAGGGCATTGCCTTTGCAGGCAATATTCCGTGTTACGGCGTTTCAACACTTGAGGCAATCGCTTATAATTTCGTTGACGAAAATTGCATCGTCTGCGCCGTTATGGACGCACGCCGAATGCAGTTTTATAATGCGCTTTTTAAGGTTGAAAACGGCGTTGTGTCGCGCCTTACTCCCGACCGTGCAATTTCAATCGATGATTTGCGCGAGGAGTTGAAACAATATGATTCTGTCATTATTGCAGGCGACGGAGCAGCTCTTTGCACTCAAAACATCGCTCTCGGCAATTGCAAAATCGCCGCAGACGATAAAATTTATCAAAATGCGCTTTCGGTTGCGAAATGCGTTAAAAATAAAAAACCAATCGCCCCGTCTGCCCTTATGCCGGTTTATCTCCGTCAGTCGCAGGCAGAGCGCGAGTTGAAATTGAAACGCTGATTTTCAGCATTCTTGCTTTCTTATCGGCTACATAAGGGGCAATACTTCAATTTATTTGTAGCCTGAAAGGTAAAGGTTTTATTATGGTAGTTTTAGGTTCGGATCACGCAGGTTATCCGCTTAAGCTCGAAATTATTGAGCATTTAAAAGAAAACGGTGTTGATTATATCGATGTCGGTTGCTATTCGCCGGAAAGATATGATTATGCCGTTGCCGCTCAAAAGGCGTGCGACAAGGTTGTTTCCGGTGAGGCAGATAAGGCTATTCTCTGTTGCGGCACGGGAATCGGCATTTCTATGGCGGCAAACAAGGTTAAGGGCATTCGTGCGGCTTGCTGCAGCGACTATTTCAGCGCAAAATATACACGCGCTCATAATGATGCAAATTGCCTTTGTATGGGTGCGAGGGTAGTCGGCGCAGGTCTTGCAATCGAGCTTGTCGATGTTTTCCTCAATACCGAGTTTGAGGGCGGCAGACATCAAACAAGAATTGACCAAATCGCCGACATTGAAAACGGCAAGAAATTGTATTAATAAATTGTCGGCTGTGTAAATCGGCAATATAAAACGGCGGCGGAATTTGATTTTTCCGCCGCCGTTTTGCGCCTTAATTTATATTTGTTATTTGCTCCATTTCAATGCCTTTATGCTGAAACCGAGTGACATATCAAGTTGGTTTTTCTGAATAATTGCGACAACCTTTGTCTTGTTACAACCCTTAACGGTGCCCTCAACTTTGTAGTAGTTGTTGTTACCGAGGCTTTCGATTTTTGTGATTGAAACAGAATGTGTTTGGTTTTCAAAATTTGAAATTGAAAATGTGTCGTTGTTTGAAATATAACTTATGTTTTTGTTTTTGTCACTGTTGCAGTTTGTTTTGTAGTTTACTACAGTTTGACCGAAATATTTAAACAAATCAAGCACGATTGTTCCGGATGCGTATGTGTTTGTTTTTAAGCCCTCACGCTCTGCCATCCAAAGTGCAGCGTGATTTGCCGCACCAATCGGAATACCGCTTGCATTTTCATAACTGTATTGATAAAGATACGGCACCTCAAGCATTGATTTGATTGCCTGCTGATCCTGCGAGTCGAATGTAACTGCAGTTCCGCTTGCAGATGTTGACGGCACTTTGTCTTTTGAAACAGGGAGAGTGGTGTATTTTGAATCGGTTGTGGATTCGCCGCTGCTTTTCTTTGCGGTTGTCGATTTTTCGGTTGTGTGCTTTTTTGTAGTAGGCAACTTATCGCTTTGCGCTGTTGTGCCGTTAGCCTGTGTTGCCGATGTTTTTTCAACGCTTATTGTAACCTCTTTGCCGTTTGCATCGGTTACGGTGTTGCCGTTGTCATCAACCGGAATTTTCACAACATTTCCGTTTTTATCGGTTGTCTCTTTGTATAATACTTTTTCGGTTACCTTTTTTCCGTTTTCGTCGGTAACCTCTTTGCCGTTATCATCGGTTACAATAACATATTCCTCGCCGAAAACATTGTCGCCTTCGTCAAGACTGCCAACTGCTGCGGAATCTGTCGATGCCGTGCCGCTTTTTCTTGACAAAAATTCGTTTACAATGCAAAAAATTCCCGCGCCGAGAAATGCAATTACGATTATAAGTACAAGCACCATTACGGCTGTGCGCTGCTTTTCGCCGGGTGCCTGTTTTTTATCCTTGTTTTCCAAATGTAACACTCCCATAATTTTTTTATTGTCACCATTATATATTCAATATACTCTGTTGTAAATAGAATACACAAATTTTGAACAATTTTTTAACTGTTAATTCATAATATTTACATATTTTGAGTAAAGCCTTACAATTAAGAGCAGGTGATTTGATGAAAACAACTAAAATAACCGCATTGTCGGGTATGCTGGCGGCTTTGACTGTTTTGTTTCTGTTTTTCGGCTCTGTCGTGCAGATTTTTGCTTATGTCGCACCGCTGATTTCAGGGCTGATTATGATAATTTTAATCAATAATGTCAATAAACGCTCGGCGTGGTCCGTTTTTGCCGTGTCATCGCTTATTGCGGTGTTTCTTCTTCCCGATAAGGAATGTGCGCTGACTTATGTTTTCTTTTTCGGTTGGTATCCGATGGTTAGGGATTTGTTTGATAAAATCAAGTTAAAGTTTTTGAGAATTGTCGCTGAATTTTCTGTTTATAATATTGCCGTCGTTCTCTCACAGCTTGCCTGCATTTATGTTTTCGGCATTCCGTTCGACAATATTTTCGGCGTGTGGGGAATAGCAATTTTGCTTTTGCTTGCAAACCTGCTTTTTGCCTTATATGACAGGCTTTTTGTCCTGCTCTCGTTCATTTATATGAAAAAATATTATTCAAAGGTCAAGCGGCTTCTTAAATAATTCTTAATTTTCGTTAATTTTTTAATTTATTATATTAATATATTGAAATATCGTTTTCGATGTTGTAAAATAACAGTGAAATAATGTGTTTGC
>CAVGLE010000062.1:4535-11560 GCA_963630035.1 Mediterraneibacter torques | reverse complement strand
GATCCGGGTAATTTTGATTATGTCTATTCAGTTGAAAAAATGGCGTCGCTAAGCGGCAAAAAGTACCATTCAAAACGAAATCATATAACTAATTTTAAAAAAAATCATCCCGATTGGTCGTTTGAAAAAATAAATAAGGATAATATTGGACAATGTCTTGAAGCTCACGCTAAATGGATTGCCGCAAAAGATCCCGAAGATGACGAAGATGTCAGTGAATACAGTCTCGAATTTGAGGCTGTTGCAGAAGCTTTTGAAAATTATGATATACTGGATTTAAAAGGCGGACTTATCAGGGCTGACGGTGAGGTAATTGCATTTACAATAGGCGAGGCGCAGGCAAGCGGTAAATGCTTTGTTACTCATTTTGAAAAAGCACCGGGTGATGTTCAGGGTGCCTTCGCCATAATCAATCAGGAATTTACAAAAAATTGCCTTATGGATTATGATTATGTCAACAGGGAAGAAGATTTGAACATCGAAGGATTGCGCAAGGCAAAGCAATCGTATTATCCCGAAATTTTACTCGAAAAATGCTTGGCGGTTTATCATGGTTAATACTGTTACCGATAAAAATAAGATAATCGACCTTTGGCAGGAGGCGTTCGGCGACTCACGCGAGGAAATACTTTATTTTACAGATAACCTTAAAAACGGAAAATGCATCGGCATATGCAAAGATGATGAGCTTGCGTCAATGCTTTTTCTTGTTAAATGCAATTTCGGCAGTTATGTTTATGCCGCATGCACGCGTAAGAAATACCGCAGCGGAGGATATATGACTGAATTGCTTGATTATGCAAAATCTGATGAAAGTCCGCTTTGTCTTATTCCTGCGAGCGATTCACTTGTTGATTTTTATTACAAGCGCGGATTTACACAGCGTGCTCGTATCGAGGATATTTGTTTTGATGAATGTGACAAAATAAAAGAATATTTGCTTGAGGGCTACAGTTTGACTGACCCACAGGCTATGATATGTAAAGAGGTATAATTATGGTTTATGTTTTTTTGGCAGACGGATTCGAGATTATCGAGGCACTTGCTCCGGTTGATATGCTCCGCCGTGCAAAAATTGATGTAAAAACAGTCGGCGTGACAGGTGAGATAGTCAAGTCATCCTGCGGCGTTGAGGTTACAACCGATATGACAATTGATGATTTTGATTTCTACGATCTTCAGGCAATTGTTTTGCCGGGCGGAATGCCGGGAACACTTAATTTGGAAAATTGTGATGCTGTTCAGTCTGCAATAGATAATGCAGTTAATACAGATAGCCTTATTTGTGCAATTTGCGCGGCTCCGTCAATTCTCGGACACAAGAATTTATTGAACGGTAAAAAAGCGATTTGCTTCCCCGGCTTCGAAGATTCGCTCAGCGGTGCAGAACTGACTGATGAATATGTTGTTCGCGACGGCAATTTTATAACTGCACGCGGCGCAGGTGTATGCATTGAATTTGGTCTTGAAATTGTTAAAGCAGTCAAGGGCGAGGAAGAGGCAAATAGAGTTAAAGAGTCTATTCAATGCAGATAAAGGACATAATCAGACAAGAAATCAAGGAAAAGCGCAGATATATTGAGGATAAACAGCATAAAGATTCTGCCGTCTGCACAAATTTGATTAATTCACACATTTTTAAAAATGCAGACACAATTTTATGCTATTCTGCTTTAAAATATGAAATTTCAATTAACGAATTTATAAAATGCGCTCTTGCGCTTGATAAAACAGTAGCGTTGCCTTATTGTACAGACAAAAACGGCAATATGCAATTTTACATAATAAAATCATTTGACGATTTAAAGCATGGCTCATTCGGAATCAGCGAGCCTGATACCGACAAATGCAAACTTTTGCAGTCATTCAACAATGCGATAATTATCGTTCCGGGGCTTTGCTTTTCGACCGACGGAAGGCGACTCGGTTACGGAAAAGGATATTATGACAGATTCCTGCAAAACAGCTCTTTAATTTCTGTCGGTTTATGTTATAATACATTTGTCAGAGATGATATACCCGTCGGCGAGTTTGATAAATCTGTTGATTTCGTTATTACGGAAGATTCTGTTATTAACTGCAAAGCCGATAAATAATATTTATCATATTGCTTCAAGGAGAAAATATGGATAATTTAGATTTTAATCTGGAAGAAATCGAAAAAAAGGGCGACATTTATTTTTCAAATAATGTTACCGAAACTGCCTCCGATAAAAAAGTGCAATCCGGCGGCAAGTCAAAATCTTCCGCAAAAACCAAACAAAGGAAGAATAAAACAAAAGGCGCAGGTTCGACATACGCTTTTTTCATTTTTGTGATTGTTGCCTCGATGATAATATCCGTTTATGCAATTTTTTGTATGAATGATATTTTGGCTATCACAAAAAATTCCGCATCGGTTACTGTTTCGTTTGCATCTACCGTCGAAACAAGCGACGATGCAATTGATGTTCTGCACAAAAACGGTTTGATAACATGCAAAAATTTCTGCAAGGCGTTTGTTAAACTCCGTGACAAAGTGATTTCTTCGCCGAAACTCAGCGGACCTTACGATTCCGGAGTTTATTACTTAAACGGTAAAATGGGACTTGAGGGTATGCTTATTACTTTAAAAGGCGATACTAATAAGTCTAACGAGACCGTTTCGTTGACTTTCCCTGAGGGTTATACTGTGCCCGAAATTGTAAACAAACTTGCCGAAAACGATGTTTGCGATAAAAATTCGCTTCTTTCCGTTATTCAAACAACAGATTTCTCATATTCGCTTGTCAGCAATTTAAAGGCGCAGGAGTCTGTTCCGTACAGGCTTGAGGGCTATTTGTTCCCGGACACATATGAGTTTTTCGTTGACGAAAGTGCCGCATCTACAATCAGAAAGTTTCTTGAAAACGGTGATCAAAAATTTACCGAGGCTTACAGAAAACAGGCTGAAAAGCGCGGATATTCGACTTATCAGATAATGACAGTTGCTTCAATTGTCCAAAAAGAGGCCGCAAATGACGACCAAATGAAAACAATTGCAGGCATTATATACAACAGAATTGAGGATAAAACCAACAATTTCCCGACTCTCGGCTGTCAGTCAACTTCCGACTATATCAACAACAAGGTTAAGCCGGCGTTGTCATCAACCTCTGCACACACTGCAGAGTATTATTTGAAATATTACAATACAAACAACGATTCTACGGTTAAGGGCTTGCCGGCAGGTCCGATTTGTAACCCCGGTAAAAAAGCAATTGAAGCCGCACTTTATCCAAAGGATACAAAGGCAATGTTTTTCTTCCACGATACAAAGGGAAACATCTACACTGCCAAAACTTATGCTGAATTTAAGGAAAAGGTTGCAACATATGCACCTTATTTGAGTTATTAATATGCAAAATCACAACATTGAATTATTATCGCCTGCAGGTGATGCCGAAAGGCTTAAACTTGCGGTCAAGTTCGGCGCCGATGCCGTATATGTCGGCGGCGAGCAGTTCGGAATGAGAACAAATCCGTCAAATTTTAATGCGGATGAATTAAAAAATGCGGTTGAGTTGGTTCATTCCGAAAACAAAAAACTTTATTTAACATGCAACACATTGCCGCGTAACAACGAAATTGAGGCGTTGCCGGATTATTTGAAATACGCCGCACAAATCGGCGTTGATGCGCTTATTATCGCCGATATGGGTGTTCTTACACTTGCAAAAAAATATGCCCCCGATGTTGATGTCCATATGTCAACACAGGTCGGTATTGTCAACTATGCAAGCGCAAATGCGCTTTATGATATGGGTGCGTCAAGAATAGTGACCGCTCGTGAGCTTTCTCTCAATGAAATTCGCGAAATCAGAGAAAAAACAAATCCTAATCTTGAAATTGAAACATTCATTCACGGCGCAATGTGTATGAGTTTCAGCGGAAGATGCATTTTGTCGGATTATATGGTCGGCAGGGATGCAAACCGAGGCGATTGCGCGCAACCGTGCCGTTGGAAATATCATCTTGTTGAGGAAACCCGTCCGGGTCAGTATTTCCCGATAAATCAGGATGACAAGGGAACATACATTTTCAATTCAAAAGACCTTTGTATGATTAAATATCTGTCCGACCTTGACAGAGCCGGGATTGATTCTTTCAAAATCGAGGGCAGAGCAAAGAGCGAATATTATACGGCGATTGTTACATATGCTTACAGAAATGCGCTTGATGAATATTTTGCCGCAGGCAGACCCGACAATTTCGTTCCGTCACAGTGGATTCTTGATGAGATGGAAAAAATGAGCCACAGAGAGTACACAACCGGCTTTAATTTCGGACCGATTGACAAAGGTCAGGTGCTTGATACAGGCGGATATATTCGCAATTGGGATGTTTGTGCATTGTATAAGGATTATTCAAACGGCAAACTTACCGTATCGCAAAGAAACAGATTTTATCAAGGCGATGTGCTCGAAGTTGTCGAGCCGGGCAAAAAGCCGTATCAAATCACTGTCGAAAATCTGTTTAATGTCAACGATAATGAATATACCGATGTCGCAAATAAAGCTACCGATGTTTATACATTTGATTGTAATGTCCCGATTTCGAGCGACGCGATTTTCAGAGTAAAAAGAAAATAACCGTTATAAATTTAAACCCTTTCGTCAATAATACGAAAGGGTTTTGTTTTATGAAGAAAAGAATTATATGCTTTATATCGGCACTTATGTTTTTATGTGTTGCTGTTTTGGGCAGAATCGGATATATTGTTTTCGGCGGCGAATATACGGTATCACAAAGTTATAACTCCTATTCACTCACCGTATGCGAGATACCTCCGACTCTATATTACAGCGATATGACCAAAATTAACAATAATAAAACAGTCTTTTATGCTGTTATAAGACCTAATGAAAAATGTATCGGCGAGCTTTATTCTCTCTTTGATTACCAAAAAAGAAACGAAATTATCGAAAAACTGAAAAAAGGCTACCCGATTGTTGAAAAATTGGATACAGATACGCTCCCGAGTCTTAAATATATAAAAATTATTGAGGCGAGTGAAGGAAAACAAACCGATATGCAGATAATTAATAAAGAAAGTTCGGGTCTGCTGTATTATGTTAAAAATGCAAACGGAAAAATCAGAGTTAATTTCAGTGTTGATGCAAGAGGCAGACTCCTCGACGGCGATGACGGAACTGTTATATATGACGAATATTCTTCAATAATCGGATTGAAACTGACAATTAACGAAAAAATCCAAGCTATCGCTCAAAACTCTGCAAAAAATATCAAAAACGGTTGTGTTATAATTATGAATACCGAGGATTCGTCAATTCTTGCATGTGTTAATAAACCGTCTGACAGCTATATAAACAAAGCGTTTTCACAATATGCCGTCGGCTCGATTTTCAAACTTGTTGTTGCCGCCAGTGCTATTGAAAATAATGTATTTTTAGAATATAATTGTAACGGCAAAATTAATGTCGGCGACACAGAGTTTTCCTGTCAGGGCAAAAAGGCGCATAAAAATCAAGGATTAAAGAATGCGATAGCTAATTCGTGCAATTGCTATTTTGTGAAATTGGCACTGACACTCGGTCATGAGAAACTTTTGAAAACCGCAAAAGAGTTCGGCTTTGACGAAAACACAAATTTATACGGTGATTGGAATGTTAAAAATGCATCTCTTCCAAACGGGAACGAACTCAATTCCAAAGGACAGCTTGCGCTTTTCGGCTTCGGTCAGGGAAAATTTACTGCATCACCGCTTCAAATGTGCAATGTTTTGTGTACAATTGCAAACGGAGGCACATACAATAAAGCAAAGCTTATTTTATCAATTGTGGGCGAAAATAAGAAACAAACGGATATTAAATATGAAAACGGCAACAGAGTACTCACAAAAAGTCAGACAAAGCGACTTATAAATTATATGCGATATGTTGTTACAAATGGCACCGCTGCTAACGCAGAAACATATCGACACAAATCGGCAGGGAAGACGGCGACAGCTCAAACCGGTCAGTATAATTTCGGTATTGAAAAGTTGAATACATGGTTTGCGGGTGTTTATCCTTATGACAATCCCAAATATGCAATTGTAATTATGACAGAAAACGGAATAAGCGGTTCGAATGATTGTTGTCCTGTTTTTCGTACGATTGTTGAAAATATCGACAATATGTGATATAATCCATTTAACGGAGGTGCATCATATGGCAAGTTCCAAATTAAAAACCTTATTGGTTTATAAACTTTTAAACGATTATTCTGATGAAAATCATCCGCTTTCAACACCTGAAATTATAGATATGCTTAAAGATTACGGCATAACATGTGAACGAAAATCAATTTATGCAGATGTTAAGCAACTCAACGATGTCGGATTTGATATTGTTTCGACCAAATCAAAAAAACGCGGATTTTTTGTAGGTTCGCGCCAATTTGAGCTTGCCGAGGTAAGACTTTTGATTGATGCGGTTTCGTCTGCAGGATTTATTACACCTAAAAAGTCAAAAGATTTAATCAAAAAGCTTGAAACTCTTGTTTCAAAAAATCAGGCAAACGAGCTTGTTTCTCAGGTATACATCGATTCTGATACAAAATGCGATAATGAGGATATTTATTATACCATTGACTCGCTTCACACAGCTATTTTAGAGGGTAAAAAAGTGCGTTTTGAATATAAACGCAGAAATATAGATAAAGAAAATGTAAAAAATTACACGACAAAAGTATTTACTGTTTCGCCTTATGCAATGATTTGGCGCGGTGATCATTACTATTTGATTTGTAATAACGAAAAATATGATAATTTGATGAATTTAAGGCTTGACAGAATCAGGCGCGTTTATAAAATTAACGAGGTTGTGCGACCGATGTCGGAGGTAAGCGAATACAGCAAAAAATTTGATGCCGCCGATTATGTTTCAAAATCGTTTAATATGTTCAGCGGCGCAGTCGATAATGTTAAACTTCAGTGCAATTTGGATTTAAGAGAAGAGATTATGGACAGATTCGGCTCAAAGATTCCTCTCAAAGCCATAGAT
>CAVGLE010000062.1:2900-4525 GCA_963630035.1 Mediterraneibacter torques | reverse complement strand
CCCTTGCAGACGCCGTAAAGGAACGCGCAATTCAAATTGCGCAAATCTATTAAATTTTTACAATTTGTCTGACATTATCAAAATATTGTTTACATAAATTTATAAATATGTTATAATTAGACAAAAGTTTATTATTTGAGGGCGATATTATGGCTTATTATATTGTTTTGTCAATCGGACTTGTTGTTTCATTGATATTTTGTATCAAACGCAGAAAAGGTTTCAGTGTTTCAAATCTGATGTTTAAATCCGTTTCAAGTCTTTGTTATCTTTTGACTTCCGCTTTTGCACTCGTTATGAACAGTTCGGCTAATATTTACGGTTCGCTGATTATATTCGGCGGTGCTCTCGGTCTTGTCGGTGATATTTCGCTTGATTTAAAAGGTATATATAAAAAGGACGAAAGTACATATTTAATTGGCGGATTTATTTTCTTTTTAATCGGTCACTTGTTCTATTCAAGTGCAATCATTTATTCAATAAAAATGAAATGGTGGCTTGTTATTATTTGCCTTGCCGTTTCTGTTGCAATCAGTTTTGCAAATGTTGCAATGTCAAAAATTATGAAGGTGCATTTCGGCGCATACAGAAATATTGTTTTCGGGTATGTTATTTTTCTATCGCTTACAATGGTATTGGCAATAGTCGCTGTTTTCCTTTCTCATTTTGAGAAAAAATATGTTCTGCTTGCAATCGGCGCAATTTGTTTTACACTGTCCGATGCTATTTTGTCATCGACATTCTTCGGCAGAGGAAAGGACGGCAGTTTTTATCTTTTCACCAACCATTTTCTGTATTATGCAGGTCAATATCTCATTGCGTCATCTGTTATGTTTATGTAATTTTTGAATTAATTTCTAAAAACATATTGACTTGTTTTTTAAACAGTGGTATTATATCAAAGTCGCTAAGGCGACATTCGGGCCATTAGCTCAGTTGGTCAGAGCTCCCGGCTCATAACCGGTCGGTCCGGGGTTCGAGTCCCTGATGGCCCACCAAAAGCAATTTCAAACGAAATTGCTTTTTATTTTTGCCGTGTATGTTGTGCACGGCTTCTTTTATTTTAAAATGTTGTTATATTGCTTTTTTTCCTTGCATATTGTTTATTGTAAAGAAAGGAGCAATGCTATGGAAATTAATAAGGAATATTCCTGTTTTGAACGAAATTGTATTGTTTATCAAAAGAATATTGATAATGAAACGGACTATCAAGAAGCGTTGCCTGAATACTGTGACGATGTTTTTAAAGTCTCAAAATGTGAGGTGCGAAATTACATAACTTCCGTCAATGTTGCTTTAAATGAAGTTAAACTTTACGGAAAGGTTCAAATTTGCCTTACATACTATAATGAAAATTCAAATCTTTGTTATGCCGATTTTGACGAAGAATTTGAAAAAACTATTGAGATTGACACTATCAAGACCGACAGTGCGTTTGCCTGTGCAACCTGTGTTGATAAATATGCAGGTTTTAGGGTTATAAATCAAAGGCGCATTGATATTCATTCACTCTCAATGCTGTCACTCTTAGTATATGACAAAGTAACGTGTCAAAGTGTTAAATCATGTGAAAATTCAAAACTTCGCGTTGAAAGGGTTAAACTCGCAAATATTTTTGATACATC
>CAVGLE010000062.1:0-2890 GCA_963630035.1 Mediterraneibacter torques | reverse complement strand
GATATTGCATTATCTGCCGATTTGCCAGAGATAAAGCGTATTATCAGCTCATCATCATTTGTAACTCTCGGTGAAACAAAAATTATACAGGATAAAGTGCTCGTTAAGGGTTCCGTCAACCTTTCGGTTCTTTATACCTCAAGCGATGACGAAAAAATTTGTAAGTGCGATTATTCGTTTGATGTTTCAAAGATTGTCGATTGTATCGGTTTGAGCGAAAGTGATATTGTAAGTGTAAGACTTTCGCTCGGCGGTCTTTACTTTAAAATTAAAAGCTCACAGGATAATTCTATTTCGCATATTGAGGCATACGGTGATGTTATAGTATCGACAGTGTTTATTAAAGAGGGAATGTGCGATATTGTAACAGACGGATACATTCCGCACGCAAAATGCAGCTGCTCATACAGCAATATTATGTGCAACTACGGAGGCTCTGCGCTCAACAACTCATTTAAAGAAAAATTAAGTTTCGAATTTCAAAACAAACTCGGTGAAATTAAAGAGGTTAATGTTCGGCTGTCAGATGTTTCGTGCAAAAAAGGTAAGCTCGAAATTACAGCATTTGTGACCGTTGTTGCAATTAATGACGGCGTTATGTGCTCTTATTCCGAGAGCAAGCAATTTCAGATTGATGCTTCAAACTTATTACACGCTGTCTGCGCAGCCAATATTATAAGTTATGATTATTCGCTCAGAAGTGACAATTGTATTGAATTGCGATTGATGCTGAATATTAACGGATACTTGTTTAACATAATTAACAAAAATATTCTGTCGGAAATAACGCCGACCGATAAAATCGACCATTCGCACGAAATGAGTATATATTTCGCAAAGCAGGGTGAAGAGATCTGGAATATTGCAAAATCGTTTTCATCGGATATTGAGCTAATTAAACGAGATAATGATTTGTCCGGTGATATTGTTGAAAATAATTCTGTATTATTGATTTTGGGAGTGTAGGTGATTAATATGAATAACAATATTTATGCCGACATCTCCTCAAGAACGGGCGGAGATATTTATATCGGCGTTGTCGGTCCGGTAAGAACAGGAAAATCGACATTTATTAAACGATTTATGGATTCGCTCGTTATCCCCAATATCCCGGGTGAATTTGAACGGGAGCGTGCACGCGACGAACTGCCGCAGTCAGCCGCAGGCAGGACGATAATGACGACAGAACCTAAATTCATCCCCGAAGATTCAATTGAAATCTCAATGCAGGACAATATCAGACTTAAAGTGCGTATGATTGATTGCGTTGGTTATGTTTTGCCGAGCAGTGAAGGCTATATTGAGGATAATCAACCGCGAATGGTTATGACTCCTTGGTACGACGAGGAAATACCGTTTAATATGGCTGCCGAAATCGGCACAAAAAAGGTTATTCAGGAACATTCGACAATCGGTCTTGTAGTAACTACTGACGGCTCAATCAGCTCTATTCCGCGTGAGGAATATGAGGAGGCAGAGGAGCGCGTTATCAGTGAATTAAAAGAACTTAACAAACCGTTTGTTGTTTTGCTTAACAGCGTCAATCCTGAAGAGGATAGCGTTGTTCAAATGGGATTCGAGCTGTCGAAAAAATATAATATACCTGTTTTACCTGTCAATTGTCTTGAGGTTTCGGAGTCGGAAATAAAAAACATTCTCGGTAATTTACTTTATGAATTTCCTGTTGAATCAATCGGATTTGATATGCCGTCATGGTTTAAAAGTCTTGAAAGCGATGATAGTGTGCGTGTTTCTGTTACATCAAGCGTTAAATCGTTATCCGCCGAAATCAAGAATATACGCAGTGTTTACAAATTTTCCGATGATTTGAATAAATGTGACAACATTGTTTCATCAAAAGTGACCGACATTGATTTATCGTGCGGCAAAGCGGTTATGAGCATTTCGCTTGACGGTGCGTATTTTTATTACCTGCTGTCGCAAAAATGCGGTATTGAAATCAACAGCGACGATGACCTTTTGCGTGAGATTTGCAATCTTGCTAAAATAAAATCGCGCTTTGAGCGTATTGAAACGGCTCTTAGACAGGTTGACCAAACGGGATACGGTATAGTTATGCCGACGCTTGATGAATTGTCACTTGAAGAGCCTGAAATTATGAAGCAAGGCGGTAAGTACGGTGTCCGTCTTAAAGCTCATGCTCCGTCAATACATATGATTAAGTGCAACACCTATACCGAGGTTGCCCCGATTGTCGGCAGTGAGTCGCAAAGTGAGGAGCTTGTAATGTATCTTCTCAAGGAATTTGAAAACAATCCGTCTGAAATATGGAATACAAATATTTTTGGCAAATCGCTTAATTCTCTTGTTAATGAGGGCCTTAATAATAAGCTTTACAGAATGCCCGAAGATGCAAGAAACAAATTCAGAGAAACAATTGAAAGAGTTATTAACGAGGGTTGCTCGGGATTAATTTGTATTATTTTATAAATAAAACGGCGAATGACACAACTCAATGTGACATTCGCCTGAACTATTTAATACAAATTTTATAAATTAACATCGCAATCACTGTTGCGTGAAGAATGATTAAAAAGGGCATACCTAACATAAAACTCTTGTGCTTTGTTTTGTGGCGAATAGCTTTCATTACTGCGTAACTTCCTGCCGCACCACCGCAAATTCCGATAATCCAAAGCGTTTTTTCACTTATTCTTCTTTTGCCTTTTACGGCAAGTCTCTTATCGGTAACATTGGTAATTGCACCGACTGCGTTTATGATGCAATAATAAATCGCAATTATTATTAATTTATCCATATTATATATTAAACTCTTTTAAATCTTTTAAATCAAAATCACCGATTGCGAGTTTTTCGCCCTTTTTAAACAATTTTCCGTTTTGATTTTCAACACCGAATACGGAAGAAC
>CAVGLE010000061.1:1713-11565 GCA_963630035.1 Mediterraneibacter torques | reverse complement strand
TGCGACGACGATTTCAGCGTAAAAGTTCTTGAACTTCCTTATATTTTCGGTACTCAACCGGGCAGAAGACCGGTTTGGACTATTCTTATCGAGCAGATTAAGGGCATGGACAAACTTCCTTTCACTCTTTACCCAAAGGGAGGCACATCAATGCTCACATGCCGCCAGGTAGGTGAAGTTATCTGCGGTGCCGCTGAAAGAACTGTTAAGGGTTTTGAGGCTTTCCCAATCGGTATGTACAATATGAAATGGGATAAATTCCTTAAAATCGTTTACGATGCAAGAGGTATGGGCGCAGACAGAAAGATTGTCGGCGTTGCTCCTTGGATGATGAAGATGGGTATGTTCGGAATCATTAAGGATTATAAGAAAAGAGGAATTGATTCGGGTATGGATCCGTTCAACCTTGCCGATATTATGGATATTGATATTTTCTATTCGGACAAATATGCAAGAGAGCTCGGTGCTACCGATGACGATATTGACGCTGCAATCACAGATTCCATCAAAGTATCTGTTGAAGCAGAAGCAGGCAGAGTTAAACTCCTTGAAATGAAGGGTGAATAATTCACCGTTAATATTACGATACATAAAATCCCCTTGTGTTAGGGGATTTTATTATTTGAAGAACAAAATAAAACATCACCGACGGCTTGACCGGCTGTCGGTGATGTTTTAAATTATGAAAAAGTTTATGAACATTTCTTGCGGAATGCCCTTCGCATTCCATTATTATTTTTACATTATAAATGTTAGTGAAATGATGAAGAGTTATGAATAAAATATTAACTTATGAAAAATCAAATTATTTTATATTTTGCTCTTTTTCTTCAAGGATTTCGTTTGCAAGTTCTATTATTTTTTCGGCATGTTTTTTCTTTTCTTTTCCGTAGAAAAAATAGTATGCCGGGTATGATATAACTATCAAAATCCCCGATACAAGGCAAACGATAAATGTCACATAAAAGTTTTTTAAAACAAACGAAAGCACTATGCCCGCAACAAGTCCTGCTGCACCTACAATGACTATTGCCATCGTAATCATAAAAGCTTTTTTCGGTGCTTGTGCGTCAAGTTCCTTTAATTGCTCGATTTTTGATTTTTCGCTGTTTATATATTTGTCGCGAATACTTTTTACTTCTTGATTTTGCGCCGAGGAATAAGTATATTTAAAGCCGTTATCATCCATAATTTGCCTCCGCATTACTTATAAATGCCAACCGAAAATGCTGAGCCTTCACCAAGCCTGCTTTCTACGGTAATTTCGCCGCCGATAATGTCAATTACATTTTTTACAAGTGCAAGCCCGAGGCCGTTGCCTTGGGACGCATGCGATGTGTCACCCTGATAAAATTTGTCAAAAATCCGCCGCCCGGTTTCGCGCGACATTCCGCAACCGTTGTCCCTGATTGTGACAATCGCCTCGTTGTCGCTTTCGTCAACGGATACGGTCAGCGTGCCGCCGTCGTCGGTGAATTTCAGCGCATTTGATATGAGATTGTTCCAAATCAGTGTCAAAAGCTCACTGTCGGTTTCAACGATTATTTCTTTGTCAATGTCCGCATTAAGTGTTATGCCCTTGCGCTCAATTTCGTCCTCAAAATAAAACAGCGACTCACAAATGTTTTCGCAAAGGTTGATTTTTTCCAAATTCGGATAAATTTCCTGATTTTCAAGTTTATTCAATTTTAGAATGTTTGAAATCAGTGCCGAAAGATTTTTTGTTGCGTCATTTACTGCGCAAAGATATTCGCTCCGTTGCTCCGGCGACAGGCTTTCATCTTTCAAAAGTGTTGTGTAATTTTGAATTACTGCAAGAGGCGTTTTTATTTCGTGCGACACATTGGATATAAAATCCGAGCGCAATGTTTCAGTCGACCCGAGTTCCTTAACCATTTTGTTAAAGTTTTCAAAAACAACATCAAACTCATTTTCGCTTTTATTTTTTCTTAGTTGGATTTGCGTTGAAAAGTCACCGTCGGTTACTTTTTCCGTTGCATCAAGAATTTTTTTCAGCGGCTTTTCAATGGTCATCTTTCTGTATATTTCATTTGCAACACAAGTTGCCGACGCCATAATTATTATTGTCATCGCTGTCAGCACCTTTTGATACGGCATATCCTCTTCCGTTGTGTCGGATAATATCGCAAACAACAAAAAGCAAAATGCAATAACCATAAGGTAAAATACAAAATAAACAACAAAGTGACCGAATGAAAACAGGCTCCGCTTAACCCGTTGCTTTATTTTCATTTAATCACCGCCTTGTATCCTAATCCGTGAACGGTTTTTATTTCAAAATCTTTGCAACTTGACACTTTGTCGCGCAGTTTTGTCATATATACATCGACTGTGCGCGGACCCGACGCCGTCCCTGCGTCCCAAAACTCATCCATAAGCTGAGTGCGTGTGAACGCCTTGTTGGGGTATGAAAGCAGTTTAAATAAAATGTTAAATTCTCTGACTGTGAATGCAACTTCTTTACCGTCGATTGTTGCCGTACGCTCGTCAACATTCATTGTCAGCGTGCCGATTGTAACGCTGTGCTGTTCGGCGATTTTTGCCCTTCTCAGCAATGCGCTCATACGCAAAAGCAACTCCTCAAGGTCAATCGGTTTTACCATATAGTCGTCAATTCCGGAGTTGAAACCGCGCTGTTTTGATGCAAAATCGTCTCTCGCCGTCACAAAAATTATCGGTATGTCGCGGTTTATCGCTCTTATTGCCTGCGCAAGTTCAAAGCCGTCGATTTTCGGCATCATCACATCTGATATTATCAAATCAAAAACGGTGTTGAAAATTTTGTCATATGCGCTTTCTGCCTCAAAACAGCCCGTTGCCTCATATCCGTTGTGATTGAGATAAGAACACATTGATTTGTTGAGATTTATATCGTCCTCAACTACTAAAACTCTGAACATATGCTACCGCCTTTTCATCGTGTTTCAAAAATAACGCCCCAATGCCGTCTTTATATAATTGTATAATATTTTTAATAAATATACAATGATTTTTGCAAAAAATAACAGTGCAAACTGTTTGCACTGTCAGATTGTATTATGTCGAATGTGTTTATGATGAATATAAAATAATAAAAGACATCCGCTCGGATGTCTTTTATTATTGGTGGAAACAACAGGGCTCGAACCTGTGACCCCCTGCTTGTAAGGCAGGTGCTCTCCCAGCTGAGCTATGCTTCCGTTCAGCGTTATTAATTATAACATATCTTTCGCATTTGTCAAGTGTTATTTTTCTATTCGCTGATAATTTTAAATAATTCCTTCATTCTCGGCATTTGCTCGGTCAGATAAAGCCAGCCGAAAAGCGCTTCCATACCGGTTGCGGTGTGGTATTCGCTTTGGCTTGCCGATTTTGGGTTGTGGCCGACTTTTGCGTTTCTGCCGCGCTTGAAAATTGCCGTTTCTTCCTCGGTCAAAATGTCGGCTATTTTGTGATAAGCTGCAGTTTGCGCCTTTGCGCTTACAAATTTTACACTTTCTTTGTGCAAATCGTTTACGGGGCGATTTGCGTTGCAAACAAGCTGTTCGCGCACAAAAATTTCGTATATGCAATCGCCTATAAATGCCAAGTTCAGCGGACTTAATTGCTGTGGATTAACCTCTTTGTCTACAAATCTCATTACGGAATATACTCAAATTCAATATCGTAAAGTGAAACAATGTCACCCTCTTGAATGCCTTTCTCCTTTAATGCGTCAAAAATGCCGCTTTTTTCGAGCACGCGTTGCATATATTGCAGTGCCTCGTAGTCTTGAATGTCAATTCCTTTAAGCACTTTCGGAAACCAGTTCGCCTCAACAATATAATAATTGCCGTCTTCAACGGTGATTTTAAATCCGTTGTCGTCCTTAATAATTGCATCAAGCGGAATTTCCTCGCGCTCGTACTCCTTAATAGGCGGCAGAGATTGTAATTTGTTCCATGTCACATTCATAAGTTCCTGTGTGCCCTCGCAAATCGGTGCG
Organism: Mediterraneibacter torques; assembly: GCA_963630035.1. Classification (GTDB taxonomy): domain Bacteria; phylum Bacillota; class Clostridia; order Oscillospirales; family Acutalibacteraceae; genus Eubacterium_R. The sequence continues at coordinate 7,580 of CAVGLE010000061.1, read as the reverse complement.
CAGATTGAATAATATTCATATCCTTTTGATTCGACATATGTTTTGAATTTTTCTATTTGCTCCGGCTCTGCCATATCTATTTTGTTGCCGGCAACAATCATTGGTCGCTTTGCAAGTTCGGGATTGAATTTTTCAAGTTCCGAGTTGATTTTGTTAAAATCGTCAATCGGGTCTCTGCCCTCATGACCGCTGACATCGACAATGTGAATAAGCAATCGGCAACGCTCAACATGGCGCAAAAATTGGTGACCCAATCCGATTCCGTCGCTTGCGCCCTCAATTAATCCCGGAATATCGGCGATAACAAAGCTGTTGCCTTCACCCATTGAAACAACACCCAAATTCGGAATGAGCGTTGTGAAATGGTATTCCGCAATTTTCGGCTTTGCTTGCGAAACAACGCTGATAAGACTTGATTTGCCGACGGACGGATAGCCTACAAGACCGACATCGGCAAGCAATTTTAATTCAAGATTAATTTCCCATTCCTCACCGGGGACACCGGGTTTTGCAAAACGGGGCGTTTGCCTTGTCGGCGTTGCAAAATGAACATTGCCCCAGCCGCCTCTGCCGCCCTTTGCGGCAACGAAACGCTCGGTTTTGCTCATATCAGCCATAATTGCGCCGGAGTTTGCCTCCTTAATTATTGTTCCGCGCGGCACTTTGATTTCAAGGTCGGCACCCTTTTTGCCGTTGCATCTGCCACCCTTGCCGCCCTCGCCGTTTTGAGCGGAGTACTTTCTTTTGTATCTGAAATCGGCAAGCGTTGCAAGATTGTCGTCAACAACAAAAACAATGTCGCCGCCCTTGCCGCCGTCGCCGCCGTCGGGTCCGCCAGAAGCAATATATTTTTCTCTGTGAAAGGCAACGGCTCCCGCGCCGCCGTCGCCCGCTTTGATTTTTATTTTAGTAGCGTCAACAAACATAATTTTGTCCTTTTATACAAATATACATAATCTTAATTTCTTTTATAAATATTAGCAGAAAATGATTAAAAAATCAAATTTTATTTAAAAGATTGAATTTTGTAAACAATAATGATATAATGCATAGGTATAAATCGGACAACCTGTATTGAAAGGAATACATTATGCAACTTACAGATGCTTTTAACGGTATTATTAAACAACTCGATAAAACCAATGAGGAGCTTGGCTTTAAAATTTCGGAAAGAACAGACAACAGCGTTGTTTTCAAGGGCGAAAAGGGTATTTACCGTATGGTATATGACGATAAAAATACGATTCTTTCGTTCGACTGCGCTTATGAAGAGGGCGAAAACGGAACAGAATTTAACACCGTTTCAAGGTCACTTTTTGATGTCAACCATATAGACGACAGAGATATTAAAAGCACCGCAAACGAGGCGCGCGACGAAATCGAGCACCTTTTCAACGCAAGAAAAAAAGTTAATCTCGACAAGGTGAAAATGCCGAAAGCGGTTTCAAGAGGCAAGGCTAAAAACGGCATAGTAAGTTATGATGTTGACACTCTTGCAAACCGATTCGCAACGCTTTATCCCGAGTTTAAAGACGATATTAAACTTAACATAGCAACATACGGCGAATTTTTGCCCGAAACATTTTTTATGGAAAAGGGCAACGCAAAGGTTCTCGATGTCATTAAAAACGGCACTGCCGCAGAGCAGAAAAAGCTTTTCAAAAACCTTGGCGATATTTTTGAGGACGGTACGAATGAAGTTCAGGATATTATCGCCGTTACAATTCTCGGCGAAATGAAAAACGACCCGGATATGATGGCGGTTGCCGACAAATATATGACGGAATATATGTCCGGTCCCGTTCATGAAGTAAACAAAATCACCGCAAAGAAAAACAGGCTCACAAAAAAACTTGCCAACCCGCCTGTTTATAAGCCAAACAAAAAGAAAAAAGCATTTTCGCTTAACAATATGATTCAACCTCAATAATTTTTATTTTAAAGTTTCCCGGAGAAAATGATGAAGAGAAAAGATTTTTTGCATACAGCAATAATATTGCCCGTGATTTTGGGTTTGGTTCTCTGCGCCGTTTTCTCCGCCTTTTTTTATCTGCGTCCGCAAACTGTACTTCCGTTTGAACAGGGCAAGGTTTTTGCTTACTTTGGCGAAACGGAGCCGTCTGACGCACCTTACAAGAAAAACGAAACGGTCGGAAAACTTGAAATCGGCTCTTCCGTTTTTGACTTGAAGTATGACGCCGATTTTTCGCAACTCGGCTCAGCACTGTCACTGAAAAAAGAAAGCAATCTTCCGGGTGAAACAGGTTGTATTTATGCCTATGCGCTCGGCAACGCTCTGAAAACAGATGCTGCCGCCGATGAAATCGTGTTGACAACGGCAAACGGCGAGCAGCGTTTTATTCTCGATAAAACGGTTTCTGCCTCGTCGGAAAATGAGGTGCTTTCGCTTGCGCCGGACTGCAAAAACAGCCTTGTTGTGTATTATGAAAAAACGGCATCCGTCGGATTTTCGTCAAAATATACGGCTCATATTTACAAGGGGGCGCAGTGATGGTAAGAATGTCAAAGACACGCAATATAATTGCTGTAGTTTTATGTGTCGCTGTTGCAGTGTCAACGGTGTTGGTGCTAACTGCGTTTACATTGCAAGCAACATTCGGCAATAAAAGTTTTGTGGAAAAAATTTTGGTCACAGACGATCTTGTTTCACAGTGTGAAAATGAGCTCGACGAAAATTATTCCGCTCTCGAAATTAAAAGCGGAATACCGAAAAGAATTTTTCTCTCAGTCGAAAAAGATTTTTCAACTGAGGATTCGTTGAGACTTGCAGCCGAAAATATGTTTTCAAGTGAAAGTTCGACATTGTACAGCCAAGAGCGTGTTGATTATTTCTATAAACTTTGCACGGAATATCTTGATGTTAAAAAAATATCGTATAACGAAACGAATGTCCGCAATACGGCTCAGCAGGCGGCTGATATATACAGCAATTGCGTTGGTATGCATAATACGGATTCAGTGAATACGGCACTTGTTCAGTTTTCAACCTCATGCTCAAAAGTCGGATTCGTCGCATTTTTTGCAGCACTTATTGCTTTTGGAGTGATTTTGTACATTCACAACAAAAAAGTGCGAGGCTATTTGTATTCCGTCAGCGGATGGCTTGCAGGCTCAGGCGGAGTTCTGCTCGGTTCAATTTTCTGCCTCATTTTAAAGGTCGGCAACAAATTCAATTTTTCACCCGCCGTTTATTCACAGTGCTTTTATTCGATGACAAAATATTTCTTTGCGATACTTGCGGCTGTTTCCGCTCTTGCAACGGTGTTGCTAATTTGGGCTATGCTTATTATTAAAAAGAAAATCAACAAGCAATCGGATGACTTTTCACAGCTTATATGATTTGATATTCAAAAAATTGAACAAAAATATAACAATCTCAATTTCAGCTGTATGATTTATACGGCTGATTTTTTATTTTGCGCTGATTAGAATGCAAGAATGACAAATAATTAACAAACTTTTGTCTAAATTCACGAAAATTATATGTAGATATTGACAAAAAATTAAATATCTTTATAATATTCATTATGCGGTTGCAAAATCGCATATTATTAAAGGTAATATATTAATGATATAAGAGAGGTTTTAAGTTATGGCAAGAGTTTACAATTTCAGTGCAGGCCCTTCAACATTGCCGGAAAAGGTGTTGAAAACTGCGGGTGCGGAGATTATGGATTATCACGGTTGCGGTCAATCGGTTATGGAAATGAGTCACCGCTCAAAAGTTTTTGACGATATTATCAAAGAGGCAGAGGCTCTTATGCGCGAGCTTTACAAAATTCCGGATAACTATAAGGTGCTGTTCCTTCAGGGCGGCGCATCGGCACAATTTTCCGCAATTCCGCTCAATTTTATGAACGGCAGCGGCAAAGCAGATTATATTATCACCGGTCAGTGGGCTAAAAAAGCATTCCAAGAGGCTCAAAAATACGGCGATGTTGTTGCGGCAGCATCATCGGCAGACAAAACATTTACATACATTCCGAAAACAAAGCCCGAGGATTTCAGAGAAGACGCAGACTATGTTTATATTTGTATGAACAATACCATTTACGGCACGGTTTACAAAGAACTTCCGCCGGTAGGCGACAAGGTGCTCATCGCAGATGTTTCGTCTTGCGCGCTCTCCGAGCCGCTTGACATCGGCAAATTCGGTATGGTTTATTTCGGCGCACAAAAAAATGTTGCTCCGGCAGGCCTTGTTGTAGCAATTATCCGTGAGGATTTGCTCGGCAACGCAAGAGATATTACACCGGTTATGATGAACTACAAGGTTCAGGCAGATGCAGACTCCCTTTACAACACCCCTCCATGTTGGACTATTTATATCTGCAAACTTGTTCTTGATTGGATTAAGGAGGAGTTCGGCTCACTTGAGGCTATGAAGGCACACAACGAAAAGAAAGCCGCAATCCTTTATAATTTTCTCGACAATTCAAAAATGTTCCGCGGAACTGTTGTTGCCGAAGACCGTTCGCTTATGAATGTTCCGTTTGTAACCGACAGCGACGAACTTAACGCAAAATTCATCAAGGAAGCAACCGAAGCGGGTTTTGTAAACCTCAAGGGTCACAGAACAGTTGGCGGTATGCGCGCATCCATCTACAACGCAATGCCGATTGAGGGCGTTGAAAAACTCGTTGAATTTATGAAAAAATTTGAGGAGGCAAACGCATAATGTATAACATTAAAACATTAAATAAAATTTCAAATGTCGGACTTTCAAAGTTTGACAAATCAAAATATGTTTACGGCGATAACATAGAAAATCCCGACGCAATTATGGTGCGCTCGGCATCGATGCACGATATGGAAATGCCGAAATCCCTCCTTGCAATAGCAAGAGCCGGTGCAGGCACAAACAATATCCCTGTTGCAGACTGCGCGGATAAGGGCATTGTTGTTTTCAACACTCCCGGTGCAAATGCAAATGCCGTTAAGGAGCTTGTTATTCTCGGTCTTTTGCTTTCGTCAAGAAAGGTGACAAAGGCTATTGATTGGTGCAAAACAATCAAAGACGAGGGCGACAATGTCGGCAAAACCGTCGAAAAGGGCAAGTCTGCATTTGCCGGCCCCGAAATCAAGGGCAAAACACTCGGCGTTATCGGTCTCGGTGCAATCGGCAGACTTGTAGCCGAGGCTGCTGTTGATCTCGGTATGAAAGTTGTGGGATATGACCCGTTTCTTCCCGATGATGCACAGCTTAAGCCGGGCATCACCGTTAATAACAATCTTGACCAAATTTTCCCGATTGTTGATTATTTGACTGTTCATGTTCCGCTCACCGACGATACAAAGGAAATGATTAACAGAGACTCAATCGATAAAATGAAAAATACCGTTCGCATTATGAACTTTGCACGCGGCGCTCTTGCAAACAGCGACGATGTTATCGATGCCCTTGAGGACGGCAGAATGGCAGCGTATGTCACCGATTTTCCGGACGCAGAACTTATCGGCGTTGACGGTGTAATTGCAATCCCGCACCTCGGTGCATCAACACCCGAAAGCGAAGAAAACTGCGCCGTTATGGGTGCTCTGGAGTTGATTGATTATCTTGAAAACGGAAATATAAAAAATTCCGTTAATATGCCGACTGTCGCTATGGCAAAATCCGGTTCCGTCAGAGTAACCGTTATTCACAAAAATCAGCCGAATATGATTGCATTTATCACCGACACGATTTCAAAGGACGGTGTCAATATCGCATCGTTTGAGGATAAAAACCGCGGCACAATCGCTTATTCGATTATCGACTGCGACACCGATGTTTCAACAAGCGTTGTTTCTGATATCGAAAAAATTGACGGTGTAATTAAGGTGAGAGTAATTAAATAATGTAACAA
>CAVGLE010000061.1:0-1703 GCA_963630035.1 Mediterraneibacter torques | reverse complement strand
CTTTTTGCGTTTTTTGCCGTTTTTTAAGAAAATTTAAGACTTTTGTTAGATTTAATTTATTGACTTAGCATCGTTTATAATATATAATCGGCACTATGAAAAATGTATTAGAGTATTTTGAAGAAACAACAAAAAAATATCCGAATAAAACGGGATTCACCGACAGCGGCAGAAAATCAACATTCTCCGAAACAATGCAAAACGCAAAAAGTATTGCGACCGCATTGAAAGGTTTCGGTACAAAAAAAGCCGTTGCCGTTGTTATCGACAAAACCTGCAATTGCATTGACGCAATGCTCGGTGCGCTTTATGCCGGCGATTATTATATTGTTGTCGATGTTCATTCACCGCAGGACAGAATCGAAAATATCCTCTCTACCCTCGGCAGCGCCGTAATTATTACTGACAGCGCATCGCTTGATGTCGCAAATGCCGTCAAGGGAGAGAACAGCATTGTTTTGTATGAGGACGCCGTTAAAACCGCAATAGATGAAAATGCGCTTTGTGCCGTTCGCTCCGAAATGATTGATATGGACACTGCATATATCCTTTTTACAAGCGGCTCGACAGGCGTTCCGAAAGGTACGGTAATCAGCCACAGGGCACTGATAAGTTATATTAATTGGGTGACAGATGAATTCGGCTTTGACGAAACAACTTCGTTTGGCTCGCAAACGCCGCTTTATTTCAGTATGTCGGTTACCGATTTTTATTCAACGATAAAATGCGGTTGCACCTATAATATCATACCAAAGGCTAATTTTTCATTTCCGTTAAACCTCATTTCTTATCTTGATGAGTACGAAATTAATACAATTTATTGGGTGCCGACTGCAATTTCAATCCTTTCAAACTGGAAGGCGTTTGATGTTGCAAAACCAAAATACTTAAAAACTGTTTTGTTTGCAGGTGAGGTTATGCCGACAAAACAGCTCAATTATTGGATAAAGAGCCTCGACGGCGTAAAATTCGCAAACCTTTTCGGACCGACCGAAACAACCGATATTTGCACATTTTATGTCGTTGACAGAGAATTTTCAAACGACGAAAGTCTGCCTATCGGCAAGCATTGCGACAACTGCAATGTGTTTATCGTCACCGATGATGGCAGGGAAGCCGCTCCCGGCGAGGAGGGCGAGCTTTATGTCCGCTCAACCTTTATGGCAGACGGATATTATAAAAATCCCCCAAAAACAGCCGAGGCGTTCGTTCAAAATCCGCTCAATGATTGCTACCCTGAAAGAGTGTATAAAACAGGTGATATTGTCAAATATAACGATTTTGGCGAGCTTATTTACATATCGCGCAAGGATTTCCAAATTAAGCGTATGGGTTACCGTATTGAACTTGGCGAGATTGAGGCAGGCGCAAACAGCGTCGACAAGGTAAAAGCGTGCGCATGTGTTTATGACAAGGAAGCCGATTGTCTTGCTCTCGTTTATGAGGGCAAGGTTAAGGATCCGTCAATTATTTTTGAGGCGGTTAAAAACAAAGTGCCGTCATATATGATGCCCGATAAGTTTTTGCGCATTAAGGAAATGCCTAAAAACGCCAACGGCAAAATCGACAGAAAGGCACTTCAAACAATTTATAAGGATTTGATGTGATTTTCAAATCCGGGAGGAGTTAGTGTGAAAAATCACACTAACAAATTATATTGCCTTCAAAATTTGCCTGCGGCATAATTTTGAAATGGCTGAAAT
>CAVGLE010000060.1:9186-11626 GCA_963630035.1 Mediterraneibacter torques | reverse complement strand
CTTTTATGCCGGCGCAGTCGGCTTGGCGGCGTTTATCATCATATTGCTGACAGGCACCGTGTTTGAAACGATGATCGTTTTGTCGGCAGGCGAATTTTTTATGTTTCTTGTTGTCAAGGTGGTCAAGTTCATTTTGCAGGGCGCCGTTGAAATAAAAGAAGAAAACGATTTGACGGTGTAAGGAGGATTTTATGGGCATAATTATTAATCTTGATGTGATGCTTGCTCGGCGAAAAATCAGCTCGCAGGAGCTTGCCTCCGAAATCGGCATTACACCGGCAAATTTATCAATATTGAAAACGGGCAAAGCAAAAGCAATCCGATTTTCAACGCTTGAGGCAATTTGTGACAAACTTGATTGCCAGCCCGGCGATATACTCGAATACAGAAAGGATTGACATTATGAATAATTTTAATGATAACCAACAACAAAATCCGTATCAGCCGCCGACACAAACGACACAAACGGCTCAACCGACACAGCCTGTTCAGCCGCCGATTCAACCGATTCAGCCGCCTTGTCAGGTACAGCCAAACGGCTTTCAGCCGCAACATAATCATCAATATCGACACGCTCATAATAAGGTGTCTGCTCACGGCGCATATTATGCTCCGCCGATTTGTTATCCGCCCGTTGCTCCGAAACCGAAAAAAATTTCAAAACCGTTTACAAAAAAAGATTTTGTTTTCCTTGTTTTATTTTTTATTTGCACAATCGCAGGCATCAATTTTGCCCTTATCAAAGGTTTTCACCTTGGATTTACAATTTCATATTTTGCGCTGTTTGCTGTTGCAACTGCGTACTTGAAGAAAAACTTTACTGCTTTTTCAGTTATATGCGGTGCGCTTTCGCTCGTAGGTGCGGCATCGTTTACTTTTTTTGACAGTTATCCCGTCAGCGGCATTATGCTTATTTTGGTTGCGTTTTTGTTTACTGTTTATTGTATCGGAATAAGCGGATGCTTTAAAAACAGCGTCGGCAATTTTAAAATGCTTTTGGACACATTGCTTGAAACCTGTGCACAGCCTTTTGCCGATCTCGGCCTTGTTGCACGCTCCGCAAAAAACGGTGCCGGTACAAGCAAAAATGCGCTTGGTGCGCTTATCGGTGCTGTTGTTGCAATTCCGGTTTTGGTTGTTGTTATTCCGCTTTTGTGCAGCAGTGACGCGGCGTTTCAAAATCTTTTTAAAAAACTGTTTGAAAACATAGGCGTTTACATTTCGCAAATAATTGCCGCCTTAGTTATTACACCGTTTATGTTTTCGTATATGTTCGGTAAAAGAAACGGTTCGACACTTTCAATGCATGTTGACGGCAAAAAGGCAAGAGTTTTCCCGATTTCGGCGTGTATATCGTTTTTGAGCGTTATTTCCGTTGTGTATATTGCATTTATCTTTTCGCAGCTTGCATATTTTTTCAGCGCATTCAAAGGCATTTTACCCGACGGCTACGACCTTACTGCATCGGAATATGCAAGAAAAGGTTTTTATGAAATGCTTGCCGTTTGTGTCATAAATATATTGCTTGTCGGCTTGATTTTTGCCTTTGTTAAAAGAAAAAATATTGCGCTCAAAATCCTTTTTGCGTTTGTTTCGCTGTTTTCGGTGCTTTTGATTGTTATTGCTATGCAAAAAATGCGCCTCAATGTCGCAACTTACGGTTTGTCGCGAAACAGGCTTTTTGTCTGCGTGTTTATGCTTATGGCACTTGTTGTAATTGCATTTTTGATTGCGCACATATTTATGCCTAAATTAAAATATATGCAGTCTGTAATTATTGCCTGCTCGGCTATTTTTATCGCATTTTCGTTTTGTGATGTTGACGCCTGCATCGCACGCTACAATATCAACGCTTATCAAAACGGTCAAATCGAAACACTCGATTTTGATACGCTCGGCGACCTTTCGTCTTCGGCAATTCCGTATGTTGCGGATCTTGCCGATAACGCAAAGAATAAGGAAACAGCCAAAAAAGCATCAAACTGCGTTGCACAATGGACTGTCGATAATTCAAACAGCGATTGGTTTAAGGTCAGCGGCGGAAAGCTTGTCCGTGACAAATCTATTGATTTTCGAGACTTCACACTTTCAAGGCAAAGGGCGCGCAACTCGATTATAGATATGAAAAATCAAAAGCTCACCGCAAATATCTATTCGTTTATCAACGATAAAAACTGCGACTATTGGTATTATAATCAGGACGATGATTTGTACGAAATCGGCAGAGACGACCAATTTTATGCATATTACGAATACAATGCACAAAGCGGCTTGTATGAAATAGACGATGATTATTACGACGATGAAACGGCGCAGTTTGAGGACGATCTCGACAGCTCGTTCGGTCAGTCTTTGCTTTGATTTTGAATTAATTTTATAATTTCAACAAATATCCCTTGCTTTGCAGGGGATATTTTTAATTATTCAATATAAATATATA
>CAVGLE010000060.1:0-9176 GCA_963630035.1 Mediterraneibacter torques | reverse complement strand
AAATTAGGTGTTGAACAATCGGGCTTTTTTGTGTTATAATAGCAATCGTTAATGTGGATAATTGTATTTATACGAATTTCCGTGAAAGGATTAATTAATTATGGCATACAGAACTCATAATTGTAACGAACTCACTTTTGATAATTTAAACGAAAGGGTACAGCTTGCCGGTTGGGTTGACACAATCCGCGACCACGGCGGCGTTGCTTTTATCGACCTTCGCGATGAATACGGCGTAACTCAGGTTGTTGTTAATGACGGCGACCTTATCAATCACCTTAAAAAAGAAAGCGTTATTTCCGTAACGGGCACCGTTGTTAAGCGTGATGAGGAAACAATCAATACAAAAATCGCAACGGGCGAGCTTGAGGTTAAGGTTGACGAACTTACGGTTCTCAATCCCTGCACAGAGAATTTGCCTTTTGAAATCAGCGAGTCAAAGGACACTCGCGAAGATGTCAGACTCACTTACCGCTTTCTCGATTTGAGAAATAAAAAAGTGCACGACAATATTTTGTTCCGCAGCGAGGTTATTTCTTATCTTCGTCAAAAAATGACCGCACTCGGCTTTACCGAGATTACAACCCCGATTTTGACCTGCTCATCGCCGGAGGGTGCAAGAGACTATATTATTCCGTCAAGAAAGCATGAAGGCAAATTTTATGCATTGCCGCAGGCTCCGCAACAGTTTAAGCAGTTGCTTATGACTTCGGGATTTGACAAATATTTCCAAATTGCGCCGTGCTTCAGAGATGAGGACGCAAGAGCAGACCGTTCACCCGGCGAGTTCTACCAGCTTGACTTTGAAATGGCGTTTGCAACGCAAGAGGATGTTTTTGCGGTTGCCGAGGATGTTCTTTACGACACATTCGTTAAATTCGGCGGCGGAAAAAAGGTTTCTCCGGCTCCGTTTGTTAAAATTCCGTATGAAGAGGCTATGCTCAAATACGGAACGGACAAGCCTGACATCCGCAATCCGCTTGAAATCGTTGATCTGACGGAATTTTTCTCCGATGTTGAGTTTAAGGCATTCAAAGGCAGACCTGTTAGGGGCATCAATGTTCCGGGTTGTGCAAAGCAATCAAAGGGCTGGTTTGAGAAAATGCTCAAATACGCGCTTGAAATCGGTATGAAAGGTCTCGGCTATATCGAGGTTCTCGAGGACGGTTCATACAAAGGCCCAATCGACAAGTTCCTTCCCGATGAAAAGAAACAGGAACTTCGCGATATTTTCAATTTTAAAACAGACGATACTCTGTTCTTTATCTGCGATACACCAAAAGTTGTAAACGAGCTTGCCGGTCAAATCCGCACCGAGCTTGCAAACCGCCTTGATTTGATTGATAAGGACAGATTTGAATTTTGCTATATCACAGATTTCCCGATGTTTGAAAAAGACGATGACGGAAAACTTATTTTCACTCACAACCCGTTCTCAATGCCGCAGGGCGAAATGGATGCTCTTCTTAATGAGGATCCGCTCAAAATTAAGGCATATCAATACGATATTGTCTGCAACGGCGTTGAGCTTTCATCGGGTGCTGTCCGTAACCACAGACCCGATGTTATGGTTAAAGCATTCGAGATGGCAGGCTACAGCGAGGACACCGTTAAGGAAAAATTCGGAGCTCTTTACAACGCTTTCCACTACGGCGCACCGCCGCACGCAGGTATGGCACCGGGTGTCGACCGTATGATTATGCTTCTCAAGGATGAGGAGAATATTCGTGAAGTTATCGCATTCCCGATGAATTCAAATGCTCAGGATATGTTGCTCGGAGCACCGAACTATGTTTCGGAATTACAGCTTCGCGAAACACATATCAAGCTTCGCAGACCTGCAGAACATAAATAATTATCAAAGTAGGGAATAATGACAATATTCATTATTCCTGCTTTGTTGTTTAATAAGGAGATTAAAATAATGCAAATTACGCCTGATTTAATCAAATATTTGGAGTCGCTGGCACGCATTACTCTTACAGAGGAAGAGGAAAAAAAGGTTGGCGGCGAACTTCAGGATATTCTCACCTATATTGATATGCTCAACGAGCTTGACACCGACGGAGTGGAGGCAATGAGCCACTGCTTCCCTGTTACAAATGTTATGCGCGACGATGTTGTTGCTCCGTCAATGACACCCGATGAAATCACAGCAAACGCACCCGAGGCACAGGACGGTTGCTTCGTAGTGCCAAAAACAGTAGATTAAGGAGGGCTGAAAATGGAAATTTACGAAATGACAGCCCTTGAGGTTGCACAAAAAATCAAAAATAAGGAAATCACTGCCGTTGACGCTGTCGAAAGCGTTGCAAAAGCAGTTGAAAGCAAGGATAAAACATATAATTGCTACGCATCGTTTGATAAAGATGCGGCATTGCAGCAGGCTGAAATCGTGCAAAAACGAATTGACTCGGGCGAGTCAACTTCTCCGCTTGCAGGCGTTCCCGTGGGTATTAAAGACAATATCTGCGAAAAGGGAAAACTCACTTCCTGCTCGTCAAAAATTCTCTACAACTTCAAGCCGCCGTATGATGCTACGGTTATCAACAAGTTAAAGGCGGCTGATATGGTGCCTCTCGGTAAGCTTAATATGGACGAGTTTGCCATGGGCTCAACAACGGAAACTTCATATTACGGCGAAACAAAAAATCCGTGGGATATTACAAGAGTTCCCGGCGGCTCATCTGGCGGCGCGGCAGCATCCGTAGCGGCAGACGAAAGCGTTGTTACACTCGGCTCCGATACCGGCGGCTCAATCCGTCAACCCTGCTCGTTCTGCGGCGTTACCGGCTTAAAACCTACTTACGGTGCTGTTTCCCGTTACGGTTTGATTGCGTATGCGTCATCGCTCGACCAAATCGGTCCTATCGGCAAAAATGTTGCCGATGTCGCAAGTGTGTTTAATGTAATCAAGGGCAAAGATGTTAAGGACGGCACCTCAATGGAGAGCGAGATTTTCTCCGTTGATGAGATTAAAAAGGACAATATCAAGGGTATGAAAATCGGCATTCCCGTTGATTTCTTCGGCGAGGGTATCAACGGCGAGGTTGCCGAAAGCGTCAAGGATGCGGCTCAAACGCTCAAATCCCTCGGTGCAGAGGTTGAAGAATTTTCAATGCCCATCGTAAAATACGCAATCCCGACATACTACATTATCGCTTGTGCCGAGGCTTGCTCAAACCTTTCAAGATTTGACGGTATCAAATACGGCTACAAGGCAGAGGATTGCAACAATCTTCGCGATGTTTATTTCAAATCGAGAAGCGAGGGCTTCGGCATGGAGGTTAAAAAGCGTATCATGCTCGGCAACTTCGTGCTTTCTTCGGGCTATTTTGATGCTTATTATAAAAAAGCCCTTCAGGCAAAAGGATTGATTTGCAAGGCGTTTAACGAGGCGTTTGAGAAATACGATTTTCTCTTGGGCCCCGTTGCTCCGACAACCGCTCTCAAAATGGGCGAGGGCTTGTCAGACCCACTTGCAATGTATCTCGGCGATATTTACACTGTAATGATTAACATCGCCGGTTTGCCGTCGCTTGCACTTCCGTGCGGATTTGACAGCAACAATATGCCTGTCGGTATGCAACTTATCGGCAGACCGTTTAACGAAAAAACAATTCTTACGGCAGGTTATGCGTTCCAGGGCGCAACCGATTATCATTTGAAAAAGCCGTCATTGGTGTAAGGAGGTAGGTTAATATGGATTATGTTACTGTATGCGGTCTTGAAGTTCATACCGAACTTGCCACCAAAACAAAAATCTTTTGCAATTGCACAACAGAATTCGGCGGCGAGCCGAACACGCATGTTTGCGAAATCTGTTCGGGTATGCCGGGTACACTCCCCGTTGTAAACAAAAAGGTTGTTGAGTTTGCGGTCAGAACAGGTCTTGCTCTCAACTGCGAAATCACACAATACAATAAATTCGACAGAAAAAACTATTTCTATCCCGATCTTCCGAAAGCTTACCAAATTTCACAGCTTTATCTCCCGATTTGCCGCAACGGCTGGGTTGAAATCAACGATTCAATCAACGGCGACAAAAAGAAGGTCAGAATACACGAAATTCATATGGAGGAGGACGCAGGCAAGCTTGTTCACGATGAGTGGACGGATTCAACTCTCGTAAACTACAACCGTTGCGGCGTTCCGCTTCTTGAAATCGTTTCCGAGCCTGATATTGCGTCGGCTGACGAGGCGGTTGAGTATGTTGAAAAGCTCCGCGCAATTCTCCAATTCTGCGGCGTTTCCGACTGCAAAATGCAGGAGGGCTCGCTCCGTGCCGATGTCAATGTTTCCGTTATGGAAAAGGGCGCAACGGAGTTCGGTACAAGAACAGAGATGAAAAACATTAACTCCTTCAAGGCAATTCACAATGCCGTTGAAGCCGAGGCCGAAAGACAAATCGAGCTTATCGAGGACGGCGAAAAAGTTGTACAGGAAACACGCCGTTGGGACGATTCAAAGGGCACATCGTATGCAATGCGCTCTAAAGAAGACGCTCAGGATTATAAATATTTCCCCGAGCCGGATCTTCCCCCGATTGAACTCAGCGATGAGTATGTTCAAAATATTAAGGACACATTGCCCGAGCTTCCCGAAGCTAAAAAGGAACGCTATATCAGCGAGTACGGCTTAAGTGAGTATGATGCAAATATGATTTGCTCCGACAAAAACTACGCAAAGCTTTTTGATACAACGGTTGAAATCACAAAAAATCCGAAAGATTCGGCGCACTGGATTATGGGCGATTTGATGAAACTTATGAACGACTCTCAAACTCTCCCTGAAAATATGGCGTTCCGCCCCGAATCACTCGGTGAAACAATCAATTTGTTAAACAACAACAAAATTTCACGCGACAGTGCCAAAAAAGTGCTTAAGGCAGTGTTTGAAAACGATGTTATCCCTGCCGATTATGTTAAGGAAAACAATATGGAAATGGTTTCCGACACGGGCGCAATCAAGGCAATTGTTGAAGAAATTGTTGCAAATAACCCTAAAGCCGTTGCCGAATATAAAGAAGGCAAGGAAAAATCGTTTAACTTCCTTATCGGTCAGTCAATGCGTGCTCTTAAGGGCAAGGCTCCGGCAAGTGAGGTTACAAAGCTCCTTAAAGAAATTTTACAATAGGTGATTTGATATGTATATTCCCGCCGACGAAAGGTACGACAATACAATATATAACCGTTGCGGTCATTCCGGGCTTGTTTTGCCGCGCATCTCTCTTGGAATGTGGCAAAATTTCGGAAAAGACGCCGATTATGATACGATGAAAGATATCATTCTCACTGCGTTTGACCACGGCATAACATATTTTGATTTGGCTAATAATTACGGCCCCGATCCCGGACAGGCGGAAATCAATTTCGGCAAAATTTTTAACGAAAATTTAAAGCCTTACCGTGATGAAATCATAATTGCCACAAAAGCAGGCTACGAAATGTGGCCGGGTCCTTACGGCGGAAGGGGAGGCAGCAGAAAATATCTTACAGCCTCTCTTGACCAGTCGCTTAAAAGAATGGGCATTGATTATGTTGATATTTTTTATCATCACTGTCTTGATCCTGATACTCCGCTTAAAGAGACGGCACTTTGTATGTCGGATATAGTACGCCAAGGCAAGTCGCTTTATATCGGAATGAGTAATTATGACGGCAAAAAAATGCACAGAATGTATCATAAGTGCGACGATTATAATGTGCCTTTTGTTGTCAATCAAAACAGATATAATATTCTTGACAGACAGGTTGAATATAACGGCTTGAAAAAAGAGTGCTTCAGCAAACATAAGGGGCTTGTTGCCTTTTCTCCGCTTGCACAGGGCAGACTGTCGGATAAATTTAAAAACGGCGTTCCGGAGTCGTCGCGCCTTTACGGCAAACCGGATTATTGGAAAAGTATAGGGCTTGACGATGCACAGTTGAAGTATATTTCCTCGCTGTGCGAAATTGCAAACGAAAGGGGCGAATCCCTTTCACAAATGGCGATTCAGTGGTTGCTAAAAAAGGGCGTCACATCTGTTCTTATCGGCGTTCGCAGTAAAGAGCAATTGCTTGAAAATCTTGCCGCTCTTGACAAGCCGGAACTTTCAGCTGAGGAAATGCGGCTGATTGACAGTTGTGCTGTTTAAAATTTTATATCAGCAGATTGTGCGAGAGGTATCGTTTGCCTCTCGCTTTTGTTATATTTGTATGAATATTTTTTAGTTTGTGTTGCATTTTTGGTTGCATTATATTAAAATGTTTATATTATTAATTTTGAGGAGTGAAATTTATGTCTGATTCAAAAATCATTTTTTGCGGAAATTCAAAAGATTTTCTTGCAGAGGAACTCACAAAGGCAAGCAATGCCGAAAACGGCGGCACTGCATTCAGAATTCCATCGCTTGTTAATGCCGGCGGCACGCTTGTTGCCATTGCCGATAAGGCGGCAACAGGCTCGGATTGGGGGTATATTGAGCTCGCAGTGCGCACAAGTTCTGACGGCGGCAAAACGTGGGCACCGATTAAAACAATCGCTGCACCTCCGGCAAGAGAAATCAATTCAAGCGTTGATAACACTAAAACGGCATTTTTCATCGACCCGTGCGCAGTTGTTGCACCAAACGGCGATATTGTAGTTCTTGCAACATTTTTCCCTGAATCAAAAGGCATTCACGATAAAAAAATACTCGAGCCTAAAAAGGTTGCATACGCAGATTGCAACGGCAAAAGCTGTCAACTTATTTATGACAGAGAGGGCAAGTTCTATTATGTCCTCGATGACGGCTCTGTTCTCGATTCGTCAAAATCAAAGACAGATTACAGCGTTAAAGGCATAGGTGAGCTTTATAAGGGCACTGAATATGTAGGTAATATTTATCTCAACGGCGAAATGGGTAAATCGGATGACGAAAACGGCAAAACGACTTTCGGCGCACCGCTTAAAGCACCTAAGAGAAGTTATGTTTTTATGCTGAAGTCAAACGACAAGGGCGCAACATGGAGCGAACCTGTAAATATTACCGGTGCGGTTTATAATTTTGAAGACGGTGCATTCTTTGCAGTTGCTCCCGGCGCAGGACTTGCTGTTGAAAACAGAATTATTATGCCGATTTACACTCTAAAAGGCACTGTTTGCATTTATTCCGACGATAACGGCGCAACTTGGCAGAGAAATCCGCAGTTCCAATACACCGACAATGTTGACGAATGGTGCGCTGTCAAAGCCGCAGACAACAAGATTTATGCTTTCGGCAGAGCAAAGAAGTATGCCGCAACGCCCGTTTCCGTTTCCGAGGATAACGGCCTCGGATGGTACAAAGCTAAGAATGCAAAATTCAAGGCTCCCAAATGCCAAAAGAGCGCGGTTGCAATCGGCGACAAAATTTATGTTGCTCACCCGTCGGGCAAGAAAAGAGAAAACGGCATAATTTCTGTCGGAACTCTTACATATAATAAAAAAGGCAAGTTTAAGGGAATTGTTTGGACAAAAGATAAAGACGCAATCAAAATTAACGAGGGCTTTTTCGCTTATTCGTCAATGGCGAAGCTCGGCGACAACAAAATTGCCGTTCTCTATGAGGATCAGCCAAGTTCACACATTGTTTTTGATGTAATTAATCTTTAAATTATATTTTATTTGCATTTTTTTATTGATTTATTGAGTAAAATTATGTAAAATAGAATAGAAAATATATAAGGAGGAAATCAAATGCTCTGGACTTTAAAGAAAATTTGGTACAGAATTTACCAAAATGTATTTAAAGTGGCAATGTGCTTTATGGATTGGTCGGAGCCCGAGCTTCTTGAGGGCGCAGGTTCCGTGCTCAAGCTCCCCGAGTTTATCAAGAACAAGGGTATCAACAAAGTGCTTGTAGTTACAGACAGCGGACTTATGGGTCTTCATTTGCTTGATCCTATGTTTGCAAAGCTTGACGAAGCAGGCGTTGAATATGTCATTTACGACGGAGTTCAGCCAAACCCGACTATCCCGAACATTGAGGACTGCAAGGATATGTATGTTCAAAACGGCTGTCAAGGTATTATTGCATTCGGCGGCGGTTCATCTATGGACTGTGCAAAAGCAGCCGGTGCAAGAGTTGTAAAGCCAAATCAGTCTGTTCGCGATATGCGCGGTCAACTTAAAGTACATAAAAAACTGCCACCGTTTTTCGCAGTTCCCACAACTGCGGGCACAGGCTCAGAAACAACAGTTGCTGCTGTTGTAACCGATCCCGAAACTCATGAGAAAAACGCAATCAACGATACTTGTCTTCGTCCTAAGTATGCTGTGCTTGACCCGGAACTCACCGTAGGTCTGCCACCACACATCACTTCGACAACAGGTATGGATGCCATGACTCATGCAGTTGAGGCTTATATCGGCCACAGCAACACAAAGGACACTCTCAGAGAAGCAGAGGTAGCAACCAAACTTATCCACGAAAACCTTGAAAAGGCTTACAATAACGGAAAAGATTTGGAAGCAAGAGGCAATATGCTTAAAGGCTCATATTATGCAGGCCGTGCATTCACGCATGCATATGTCGGCTATGTTCATGCTATTGCTCACAACCTCGGTGGTCTTTACGGCACACCGCACGGTCTTGCAAATGCTGTCATTCTCCCATATGTTCTTGATTATTACGGAGATGCCGCATATCCGCAACTTGCAAAGCTTGCCGATATAATCGGAATTACTACTCCGTCAATGTCGGTTGCCGATAAGGGTAAGGCATTTATTGCCGAAATCCGCAGAATGAATAAGGCAATGAACATTCCCGAGAAGTTCGATATGATTAAGGAGGAGGACATGCCGACTTTAGTTAAGCGTGCATTGAAAGAGGGCAACCCGCTCTATCCTGTTCCGAAAATTATGGATGCCAAAGATTGCGAAGCTGTTATTCGTACATTTATGGCATAATTCATATGGTTTACTAAGCGCCCCGCCGTTCCCTCGGCTCGGCGCTTTTTATTTTGCTTATTTGTAGCATTTTCAACATTAATATGATATAATCAATTTGGTGATTAATATGATTTTTAAGGTAAAAAACAATAATTATAAAAATTTTGATATTTATAAAGAAAATGTTATGCAACCGCGCTCGTATTTTATCCCTTTTTCATCTCTCGAGCAGGCAGGTGAAAACGATTTCAGAACTGAGCGCTACAATTCATCAATGGTAAATG
>CAVGLE010000059.1:10807-11787 GCA_963630035.1 Mediterraneibacter torques | reverse complement strand
GTTCAGAGAATATCTTGCCGCATTCGATATGGGGCTTGAAGACAGAATGGGTACAAAAATCGGCTTGCTTTCGGGCGGTCAGCGTCAGGTCGTTACATTGCTTATGTGCACTGTTGTCACACCGAAACTTCTTTTGCTTGACGAGCATACCGCCGCTCTCGACCCTGTAACAGCGAACAAGGTTATGGATATTACAAATAAAATCGTTAAGGAAAATAAAATAACAACTTTAATGATTACTCATAATATGTCGCAGGCACTCACCACCGGCAACAGAACCATTATGATGGATTCGGGCAATATTATCATCGACCTTGACAGTCAAAAGCGTGAGGGTATGACAGTTACCGATTTGCTCAATCTCTATAAGTCAAAAGAGAATAAAGAGTTTGACAATGACAGAATGCTCCTGCAAAAATAATTTGTTATTATGTAAAATCCCCGAAGGTAATCATCCTCGGGGATTTTTTTACTTATCGCTTTCGCAATTAAATTCATTGTCCCACGGCCATGGGTCTTTCAACCAATCATCGCTGTTCAAACCGTTTAGGGTAAGCGGACCATATTCAGCCTCGTATTCTTTGAGCAGTGCACTGTGTTTTTCGTAATATTTGTTGTAAAGCTCGAGTGCATCTTTGTCATTGGGATGTGTGTCTAAAAACAGTCTTGTTTCTACCATACCGAATTGAAGCGCCGACAAGCGCATAAGCAACTTCTTTTTCATACCGATTTTACCATCCTTCCGCAAAATTCTTTATTCAAAACAGGAAATATTGTTCCGTTTTTAAGCCCTTCGTTGTCGTCATAAGTTTTCAGCGACTCCTGCAAAGGCACATAAGCCATTGTAACAGTTGCGTCGGCCGGTATTGCCGGGCGGCTTTTTGATTCTTTTAAAAACGAAGGATTAAACAAATCTTCAAATTTTTCCATAATTCATACTCCTTTCATCAATATATTATGCTTATCGCTCGGTTTTGACA
>CAVGLE010000059.1:1914-10797 GCA_963630035.1 Mediterraneibacter torques | reverse complement strand
CCTCAATAGTATTCGCTACAATAAAAATTTTTTTGAATATAATGAATTATGATGTTTAAAATCAAATTTATGTGTGAAAAATATTAGTGAAAATATATTTTAAAGGGTGATTATCTTGCTTGTTAAACGAGGCGATATATATTATGCCGACTTGAGTCCGGTTGTCGGTTCGGAGCAGGGCGGTGTCCGTCCAGTACTTATAGTCCAAAATGATGTGGGCAACAAGTATTCGCCGACAGTCATCGCCGCTGCCATCACAAGTCGGTGTGATAAAAACAATCTTCCCACTCATATTGAAGTGGACGCACACGACTGCGGACTTGCAAAGGACAGCGTTGTTTTGCTCGAACAGGTCAGAACCATTGATAAACAGCGCTTGCGCGAGCGTATGGGCGCATTAGACAACGATGATATGGGAAAGGTCAACCATGCACTCAATGTCAGTTTCGGTCTGTGATTTTGTTCTTTACTATCCTCTCGCTTTATGTTAAAATATATAAAGTTGATGCAAAGGAGAATAGATATGAACAAAATCGCTAAATTTGAAAAGGTATCGTTTGAGCAGTTTGAAAAGGATTGGATGAAAAATTTCCCCGACTGCACAAATGTTAAAGAAATATATGATAATATCAAATTGCCGAAAAGGGCAACTGTCGGCTCTGCCGGATATGATTTTTATGCCCCTGCAGATGTCACAATCGAAAAGGACAAATCAACACTTATTCCTACCGGCATTCGTTCAAAAATCGCCGACGGCTGGGTGCTTGATATTTTTCCGCGCTCCGGTCTCGGCTTTAAACACAGAATTCAACTTGACAACACTGTCGGCATAATTGACGCAGACTATTATAATTCCTCCAACGAGGGTCATATTATGATTAAGCTTTCGTGCGACGCACATGATGACGGTCACTGTGTTACCGTGTCGGGCGGCGACGGCTTTGCACAGGGCATTTTTCTTCCTTTCGGTATCACCGAAGATGACGATGCCGACGGTATTCGCGACGGCGGATTCGGCTCAACAACCAAATAACAAAATTTGTGACAAAAGCCAAGAATTTCTCTTGGCTTTTAATTATAATTAGTAATAATATAAAATTTATTTTTGTTACTGATTTGTTATTGACTATACTTTCGATTTATCATATAATATAGACCTAGAAAGGGCGTGCATTATGACTATTCTAGTTAAAGATGCTCTCGTTTATATGGGAGACGGATTTGTAAAAAACGATGTTTTAATTAAAAATTCTTTAATAGACACAATAGGCACCTCCATTTCTGCGAATGGAGTAGATCGTGTTTTCAATGCACAGGATAAGTATTTAATACCGGGTTTCGTTGATGTTCATGTTCATCTTCGTGAGCCCGGTTTTTCTTATAAAGAAACGATTAAAAGCGGCACTTCTGCCGCCGCAAGAGCCGGCTACACCGCTGTGTGCCCGATGCCGAATATCAATCCCGTTCCCGACTGTGTTGAGAATCTTAAGGTTGAAAAGGATATTATTGATAAAGACGCCGTTATCAATGTTTATCCCTTTGCTTCAATCACCAAAGGCAGAAAAGGCGGGGGAGAACTTGTCGACTTTGCCTCACTTGCCGATAAGGTTGTCGGCTTTTCGGACGACGGCACGGGGGTTCAAACCGCCGATTGTATGAAAGCGGCAATGTTGCGCTGTGCAAAGCTTAATAAAATTATTTCCGCCCATTGCGAAGTTAATGATTTGCTTCGCGGCGGATACATTCACGACGGCGAATATTGCCTAAAGCATAATCACAAGGGCATTTGTTCGGCAAGCGAATATGAGCAAATAGCACGCGATTGCGAACTTGCAAAGGAAACCGGTTGCCGCTATCATGTTTGCCACATTTCAACAAAAGAAAGCGTTGATATTATCCGCAAAGCAAAGGCAGACGGCGTAAAAGTCACATGCGAAACTGGTCCGCATTATCTGACAATGTGCGATGATGATTTGCAGGAGGACGGCAGATTTAAAATGAATCCGCCGCTACGCTCGGCAGAGGATAAGGCGGCATTGATTGAGGGCTTGTGTGACGGCACGATTGATGTTATCGCAACCGACCATGCACCTCATTCGGCGGAGGAAAAATCAAAGGGTCTTGAAAAATCGGCAATGGGCGTTGTCGGACTTGAAACCGCTTTCGCCGTCCTTTATACAAAACTTGTAAAAAGCGGTGTTATAACGCTTGAAAAACTTATTGATTTGATGTCGGTTAAGCCGCGTGAAATCTTTTCGCTCCCCGGCGGAGAAATTAAGGTCGGACAACCTGCCGATTTGGCACTGCTTGACCTTGATAAAAAATGGACTGTTAATCCCGAGAATTTTGTTACAATGGGTAGAGCAACCCCGTTTGAAAATTGGCAGGTTCAGGGTGAAAATATATTGACTGTTTGCAAAGGAGAAATAGTATATGAAGCCATATAACAAAAAAATTGTGCTTGAAAACGGCAAAGAGTTTTACGGCTACGGCTTTGGCGCAGATGTTACCGCCATCAACGAGCTTGTATTCAACACATCAATGGTCGGCTATCAGGAGATCATTTCCGACCCGTCATATACCGACCAAATGGTTTGTATGACATATCCGCTTATCGGCAACTACGGTATGACCGATGAGGATTACGAAACAAAAGTGCCTACTATGGGCGGCCTTATCGTCAGAGAATATAACGATTTGCCGTCTAACTTCAGATATACAAAAACATTGTCCGAAGTGCTTTTGGAATATGATATTCCGGGCATCAGCGGCGTTGATACACGAATGATTACAAGAATAATCCGCGACGAAGGCTCACAAAAGGTTATGATTTGCGATGCAAACAAGCCGCTTGTTGACGCTCTTCAAATGGTGCGCGATTATCAGATACCGACCGATATGGTTTCACGAGTTTCTTGCAAAAAGCGTTGGTATTCAAGAACACCTAATCACAAATACGATGTTGTCGCAATTGATTGCGGCATTAAGCATAACATTATTCGCAAACTTAACGAAAAGGGCTGTAATGTAACTGTTGTTCCGTATGATATTTCGGCTGACGAAATTATGAAAATGCAACCCGACGGTTTGTTCCTTTCAAACGGCCCCGGAAACCCGGAGGATGTTCAACCCGTTATTGATGTTGTTAAAGAGCTTCACGGTCAGCTTCCGATTTTCGGCATTTGCCTCGGACATCAAATGATTTCGCTTGCTCTCGGCGCAAAAACATTCAAAATGAAATTCGGCCACAGAGGCGGAAATCATCCTGTTATGAATCTTGAAACAGGCAAAATCGAAATCACCTCTCAAAACCATTCATATGCGGTGGATGTAAAGTCGCTTGAGGGCACACCGCTCACATTGACGCACAAAAACCTGCTCGACGATACGGCAGAGGGTGTGGAATCGGCAGAAAACAAGCTGTTTTCAGTTCAGTATCACCCCGAATCCGCACCGGGTCCGCAGGACAGCGCATATTTGTTTGATAAATTCATTGATTTGATGGCAAAGGAGGCTGAGTAATATGCCAAAACGCACTGATATACATAAGGTACTTGTAATCGGTTCAGGCCCGATTGTTATCGGACAAGCCGCAGAATTTGACTACTCGGGCACACAAGCCTGCCTTGCACTCAGAGAAGAGGGATATGAGGTTGTTCTTATCAACTCAAACCCTGCAACAATTATGACCGATACCGATATTGCCGACAAGGTTTATATGGAACCGCTCAATCTGGAATATGTCGCTCGTATCATCAGACACGAAAGACCCGACGCAATTTTGCCGTCACTCGGCGGTCAAACAGGACTCAACCTTGCTGTTCAACTCGCTAAAAAAGGCGTTTTGCAGGAGTGCGATGTTGAGATTTTGGGCACTAATTTTGAAGCTATCGAGAGAGCAGAGGACAGAGAACTGTTCAAAGAACTTTGCGAGTCACTCGGCGAGCCGGTATTGCCGTCGGAAATCGCAAACACTCTCGAGGAGGGCCTTAAGGCTGCCAATGATATAGGCTATCCTGTCATTCTTCGTCCTGCTTTTACACTCGGCGGTACAGGCGGCGGCTTTGCTTATAATGAAGAAGAGTGCAGACTTATGCTCAAAAATGCACTTGCTCTTTCTCCTGTACATCAGGTTCTTGTTGAAAAATCAATCAAGGGCTATAAGGAAATCGAATACGAAGTAATGCGCGATGCAAACGACACCGCAATTACTATTTGTAATATGGAAAATATCGACCCTGTCGGCGTTCATACAGGCGACTCGGTTGTTGTTTGTCCGTCACAAACACTCACCAACAAAGAATATCAAATGCTCCGTGATTCCGCACTTAAGATTATCCGTGAGCTTAAAATCGAGGGCGGTTGCAATGTTCAGTTTGCACTTGACCCGCTTTCGTTCCAATATTATCTTATCGAGGTTAATCCGAGAGTATCGCGTTCATCCGCACTTGCATCAAAGGCTTCGGGCTATCCGATAGCAAGGGTTTCGGCAAAAATCGCAGTAGGAATGCACCTTGACGAAATCCAAATCGCTAACACTCCCGCTTCGTTTGAGCCGACTCTCGACTATGTTGTATCAAAGATTGCGCGTTTCCCGTTTGATAAATTTGCGGACGCAAACAATACTTTAAACACTCAAATGAAAGCAACAGGCGAGGTTATGGCTATTGGCAGAACTGTTGAAGAATCACTCCTTAAAGCCGTTCGCTCGCTTGAAATCGGCGTTTGCCATCTTTATGACAAAAAGTTTGATTCATATACTCAGGAAGAACTGCTTGAATACATTAAAAACGGAACCGATGACAGATTATTTGCGATTGCACAGCTCATCAGGCTCGGAGCAGACCTCAACCTGATTTACAACGCAACAAAAATTGATATGTTCTTCCTCGAGAAGTTCAAGAATATAGTTGATTTTGAATCAACAATCGTTGCAAATCCGGGTGATTTAACCGTCCTTAAAGATGCCAAAAAAATGGGCGTGTCAGATAAATTCATCGGTATGTGTTGGCAGATGAACGAGGCGGATATATTCAAATTGAGAAAGAAATACAATATCTTCCCGGTTTACAAAATGATTGATACCTGCGCATCGGAGTTTGATTCATATGTTCCTTATTTCTATTCGACATATGAAGAGGAGAACGAGTCAATAGTCAGCGATAAGAAAAAGATTATCGTTCTCGGTTCGGGTCCCATCAGAATCGGTCAGGGCGTAGAGTTTGACTATTCAACCGTTCACGCTATTTGGTCAATCAGAGATGCCGGATACGAGGCAATTATTATAAACAACAACCCCGAAACGGTTTCAACCGACTATACAACCTCCGACAAGCTCTATTTTGAGCCGCTTACTGTTGAGGATGTAATGAATATAGTTTGTCTTGAAAATCCGCTCGGCATAGTTGTGTCACTCGGCGGTCAAACCGCAATCAACCTTGCGCCTCCGCTTGATGCGCTCGGCGTTCCGATTATCGGCACAGATGTTGAAGCTATCGACAGAGCAGAAAACAGAGATTCGTTTGAAAAGGTAATGAATGAGCTTGGTATTCCACAGCCAAAGGGACTTGCCGTAACCGATATTGAAGAGGGCGTTAAGGTTGCCGAAAGCATCGGCTATCCTGTTCTTGTTCGTCCGTCATTCGTTCTCGGCGGCAGAGCAATGCAAATCGTTGCAAACGAGGAGTCGCTTCGTCACTATCTTCAAACAGCTGTTGAAATCAATACGGAACAACCTGTTCTTGTTGATAAATACATTATGGGTCGTGAGCTTGAGGTTGACGCCATTTGCGACGGCAAGGATGTATTTGTCCCCGGTATTATGGAGCATGTTGAGAGAACAGGTGTCCATTCGGGCGACAGTATTTCGATTTATCCTACATTTTCGGTTTCACAGGCTGTTAAGGATAAAATACTTGATTATACGGTTAAGCTCGGAAAGGCAATCGGTATTATCGGTCTTTATAACATTCAGTTTATCGCCGATGAAAAGGACGATGTTTATGTTATCGAGGTGAACCCCCGTTCGTCAAGAACCGTTCCCTTCCTTTCGAAGGCAACATCAGTTCCTATGGCTCACATCGCTACCCAAGTTATTTTGGGTCACTCCTTAAAGGAGCAGGGATACACCGAGGTTTATCCGAAAGAGAAAAAGCGCTGGTATGTTAAGGCACCGGCATTCTCATTCAGCAAACTTAAGGGTATGGACACATACCTTTCACCAGAAATGAAATCAACAGGTGAGGCAATCGGTTACGATAAGAGCCTTACAAGAGCGCTTTATAAGGCAATTCAGGCATCGGGCATGCATGTTTCAAACTACGGCACGGTTCTTGTAACAATCGCCGATCAGGATAAACCGACGGCATTGCCGCTTATCAAACGCTTTTATGACCTCGGCTTTAATATTGAGGCTACGGAGGGCACGGCAAAATATCTTAAAGAACACGGCATAAGAACGCGTGTAAGACAAAAACTCACCGCTGATGACAGCGATGAGATTTTAAAGGCACTCCGTCAGGGTCATATCGCATATGTTATCAATACAATTGATATTAATGCAGGCGACTCACATTCCGACGGCAGCGAAATTCGCCGTGCCGCTGTTGATAACAATGTTACAATGTTTACATCGCTCGATACCGTTAAAGTATTGCTTGATGTTCTCGAGGAAATCACCTTGGGTGTTTCAACAATTGACGCAGAGTAATAATAGCTGATTTAAGGATTATTTTATGTACAAACAAAACAAATATAAAATTTTATCTAATGAGCCGCTCACCAAGGATGTTTATAAAATGGTGCTTGAGGGTGATACGGAATATATCACCGCTCCCGGTCAGTTTATAAACATTGCGCTTGACGGCAAATATTTGCGCCGCCCGATTTCGGTTTGCGATTATGATGAAGATTGCATTACAATTATTTATAAGGTCGTAGGCGAGGGCACGGAGCAAATGTCGGTACTCAAAATCGGCGCTGTACTTGATGTTCTTACAGGACTCGGCAACGGCTACGATATTTCAAAATCGACAAAGCCGCTTTTGATTGGCGGCGGTGTCGGCGTTCCGCCGATGTATAACCTTGCAAAAACTCTTATTGCAAGCGGACAGGCTCCTACCGTGATTTTAGGCTTTAATACCGCCGATGAGGTGTTTTATGAGCAAGAGTTTAAAACTCTCGGCTGTGATACTTTTGTTACAACAGCAGACGGCTCTTACGGTATCAAGGGATTTGTAACCGATGCACTCAGCGGTATTGATTTTGACTACTTTTATACTTGCGGTCCACTCCCGATGTTTAAGGCGATTTATAATGCTGTCGACAAGGACGGTCAGTTCAGCTTTGAAGAAAGGATGGGTTGCGGATTCGGCGCATGTATGGGTTGCAGTTGTAAAACAAAATACGGCAACAAACGCATATGCAAGGACGGTCCCGTGCTTGAAAAGGAGGAGATTATATGGTAGATTTATCGGTTAATCTTGCCGGTATGCAAATGGATAATCCCATAGTTCCGGCATCGGGCACATTCGGCTTCGGCAACGAGTTCAAAGATTTTTACGATATTAATATTCTCGGCTCATTTTCATTCAAGGGCACAACAAAGGATGCTCGTTTCGGCAATCCGACACCGCGCATAGCAGAGTGTAAAAAAGGTATGATAAACGCAGTCGGTTTGCAAAATCCGGGCGTTCATCATGTTATTGAACACGAGTTGCCCGAGATGAAAAAATATTTTCATAAAAAGGTTATTGCCAATGTGTCGGGATTCAGCGTTGACGATTATGCATATACATGCAGTTTGCTTGATAAAGAGGAACAGGTCGGCATTTTAGAGGTTAATGTTTCCTGCCCGAATGTTCACGGCGGCGGTATGAGTTTCGGCACAGATCCGCAATGTGCCGCAGAGGTTACAAGAGCAGTTAAGGCAGTAACAACAAAGCCGGTGTTTATTAAATTAAGCCCGAATGTAACCGATATTGTTTCAATCGCCAAGGCGTGCGAGGAGGCAGGCGCAGACGGCATTTGCCTAATTAACACATTGCTCGGTATGCGTATTGATATTAAGCGCAGACAGCCTGTTATCGCAAACAAAATGGGCGGATTCAGCGGCGACGCGGTATTTCCCGTT
Source organism: Mediterraneibacter torques (assembly GCA_963630035.1). Taxonomy (GTDB): domain Bacteria; phylum Bacillota; class Clostridia; order Oscillospirales; family Acutalibacteraceae; genus Eubacterium_R. Next base: position 2,666 of record CAVGLE010000059.1, on the reverse strand, counting down.
GCTGTCAGAATGGTTTATCAGGTTGCAAAGGCTTGCGATATTCCCGTTATGGGTTGCGGCGGCGTTTCAAGCGCAAAGGATGTCATCGAAATGATGATGGCAGGTGCAACCGCCGTTCAGGTAGGCGCGGCAAATCTTGTCAATCCGTATGCCTGCAAAGAAATTATAGAAGCATTGCCGATTGAATGTGAAAAACTCGGCATTGATAAATTAAGTGATATTATAGGAGTAGTTGACTGATGGGAAAGGATGTAATCATCGCTTGCGATTTTGCAAGCGCAAAGCAAACATTTGATTTTCTTGACAAATTCACCGAGGAAAAGCCTTTTGTAAAAATCGGTATGGAACTTTTTTATGCCGAGGGTCCCTCGATTGTTCGCGAAATCAAAAAAAGAGGACACAAAATTTTTCTTGATTTGAAACTTCACGATATTCCGAACACCGTTAAAAAATCAATGGCTGTTCTTTCAAATCTTGATGTTGATATGACCAATCTTCACGCCGCAGGCACAATTGATATGATGAAAGCGGCTCTCGAGGGATTGACAAGACCCGACGGCACAAGGCCGCTTCTTATCGCAGTAACACAGCTCACCTCAACAAGCGAGGAGAGAATGCAAAACGAGTTGTTAATCAATGCGTCAATCAACGATACTATCGTTAAATATGCCAAAAATGCGGCAGAGGCAGGGCTTGACGGCGTTGTTTGCTCACCGCTTGAGGCAGGAATGGTTAAAGATAATTGCGGCAAG
>CAVGLE010000059.1:0-1904 GCA_963630035.1 Mediterraneibacter torques | reverse complement strand
GAGCAGACGGAACAAGACCGCTGCTGATCGCAGTGACACAGCTGACCTCCACAAGTGAGGAAGTGATGCAGGAAGAATTGTGGATTGACAAACCGATTGACAAAACAGTTATGCATTATGCAAAAAATACAATGGAAGCAGGGTTAGATGGTGTGGTATGCTCTCCATTAGAGGCAGGAAAAGTACACGAAGTATGTGGAGAAAAATTCCTTACCATCACACCGGGCGTGCGTTTTGCAGACGGAGATGTAGGAGATCAGAAGCGTGTGACAACACCTGCAAAAGCGAAAGAGCTTGGCTCTGATTATATCGTAGTCGGCAGACCGATTACACAGGCAGACGACCCGGTTGCCGCATATCGCAGATGTTGCAAAGAATTTATCGGTTGATTATTTTTAGGAGGATATTATGAATATTACAAAGGAATTAATCGCAAAAGACCTGTTGTCAATTCAGGCAGTATTTTTAAAGCCCGATGATCCGTTTACATGGGCTTCGGGCATCAAATCCCCGATTTATTGCGACAACAGACTCACTCTTTCCACTCCGTCGGTTAGAAAAAATGTTGAGGACGGCCTTGCTGAAATTGTCAAGGAGTATTATCCCGATGCCGAAATGCTTATGGGTACCTCAACCGCAGGTATCGCACATGCCGCTATCACCGCAACAATTCTTGATATGCCCATGGGTTATGTTCGCTCCGGTCATAAGGACCACGGCAGACAAAATCAAATTGAAGGCAAACTTGAAAAGGGCACAAAGGTTGTTGTTATCGAGGATTTGATTTCAACAGGCGGCTCTGTTATCGAGGTTGTCGATGTTCTTCGTGAAGCAGGTGCAGAGGTTTTGGGTATCGCCTCAATCTTTACATACGGCTTGCAAAAGGGTATCGACAGACTTGCCGCCGCAAATGTAAAAAATGTTTCTCTTTCAAATGCTGATGTACTTGTTAAGGTTGCCGCTGATGAGGGATATATCAAGGAGAATGATATTAAGAAACTTAAGGCGTTTTTTGCCGACACATCAGACCCTTCATGGATGACATTATAATTTATTGCAAAAGAGGTTAATAAAAATGCGTCATTTGCTTGATACAACAGATTTGTCGCTTGACGAAATCAACGATATTATTTCGCTTGCGACGGATATTATCTCAAATCCTAAAAAATATGCTCATGTTTGCGACGGCAAAAAACTCGCAACGCTTTTCTTCGAGCCGAGCACCCGTACACGCCTTTCGTTTGAGGCGGCTATGTACGAACTCGGCGGCAATGTTATCGGCTTTTCCGAGGCGTCGTCAACTTCTGCCTCAAAGGGCGAAACTGTTGAGGATACGGTAAGGATAGTTTCAAATTATGCCGATATTATTGCAATGCGCCATCCGCTCGAGGGTGCTCCGCGCGTTGCCGTCACAAAAACACTTGTGCCGATTATCAATGCAGGCGACGGCGGTCACGCTCACCCGACCCAAACGCTTACCGACCTTCTTACTGTTTACAGGGAAAAGGGCAGACTTGAAAATCTCACAATCGGTCTTTGCGGCGATTTGAAATTCGGCAGAACAGTTCATTCACTCATCAAAGCAATGTGCAGATACAAAAATATCAAATTTGTTCTCATCGCTCCGAATGAGCTTCAGGTTCCCGACTATATTATCAATGATGTGCTTGAACCGAGCGGCGCAAAATATGTTCAGGTTGAAAGTATGGATGCCGTTATGCCAAACCTTGATATTTTGTATATGACAAGAATACAGCGCGAAAGATTTTTCTCTGCCGAGGAATATTTAAAATACGAAAATGCCTTTATTCTCGACCTTGACAAACTTCAAAACGCAAAAAGCGATTTGACAATTATGCACCCGTTGCCGCGTGTAAACGAAATTGCAACAGAGGTTGACGAAG
>CAVGLE010000058.1:0-11828 GCA_963630035.1 Mediterraneibacter torques | reverse complement strand
ACGCAATCTCCAACAAATTCGTGTGTATCATTGGCTAGAGAAAAACTCTCTGTGTATTAATATTATATGATTTTACCGAGGTTGTAAAGACATTTTTCAAAAAAAGTTTAAAAATTTTCAACTTTTTTTGAACTGACACAATATGTAGTATCTTTCTTGATTCTACAACACTACTGTTTACTCTCCCATTCCTGATTTGTTCTCATCGCAACAGCCCTATTACATAAATGAGCTAACTCGTCATTCATATTTATTAACGAGATAAATTGATTAAATTGAACATAACCAAGTTTGATTACCATTTTTGCAATAAGTTCATCAATGAACGATGAACTTACAATCATTATATCTGAAAAGTCAATTGCTATTGATGTTTTGGTTCGTTTCAGAATATTAATAATATCATTTCTTAATGCTTTTCCCGATTGCCTCGTTCCATAATCATCTGCATTATCAGATATTTTGTAAACTAACAAATCAGCATCATCCTGTAGCATATTATCAATCCGTAAATCACAATCATCAATTCCGCCAATACTTTTTAAAGCTTCTGTTATATCAGTTTTTTTGTCCAAATCAAGTTGAAAATCAACTGTTGTACTCAAATGTTCATCTGATAAAATAGGATTATTATTACGGTTATACCAACTATTATTTTTAAAGGTTAATGAAGATTTGCCTGTTGAAATAATAAATCGTCCACCATTAGCTTTTACGATTTGTGACAGTCCGTATAATCCATTACCTTGTCCCTGCCCATCACCAACACCCTCTTGTAAAGCAAGATTGATTGCTTCAATTTCGTCTTGCGGTTTAAGTCCACCTTTAACAAGAGAATTAAATATTCCTATACCACAGTCATAAACGCATATTGCTAATCTTTTGGTACTTTTATGATATTGTGCCATAACATATCCCCGACTGCTTTGACTATGAATAAGCACATTATCCATAACCTCATAAATACACCATAAAAGACCTTTTAAAACACCTTCTTCACATTCAACTGTTCTACTCATACAATCAACAAACGCTTGGTTTAATGCCACCGCTTGTGGGCTATTTCCATTTTCCGACTCATATACAAAAATTTTATTGAAAACATTCCTTGTTTCTTTGATTTCCTCTGCCGGAAGATTAAGAGGCTTAGCAAAATGGCAATCGTCTAAATACTTATTGTTTTTAATTTTTACATTAATCTTAATATTATGTAATTTTTCATATTCTTGAATTATAGCGCTAATTGGCAAACACGCATCAGGAAAAATATGTTCTCTGGCACAAAGGCACTCAATGTTAATTTCATCAAGATTTTTTCTTTTAACATACCTTAACGCTGACTGCATATTTCTAATAAAATCATTTACACAAAATTGATTTTCCATTTTGTAGATTATCAATTTGTTACCTTTTACAATAACATTGGGCTTTTTATTTGGCATAAATATTAATCCTTACCAATCTGTTGATGTTATTAATATATCATTTAATTTATTGTTGGTCAATCCCAATATAAATTCAGAAATAATGCAACAAAAACATTTTGTAGTCAAAATGTAGTCACAAGCAAAAAGAAAACCCCTGAAAGCCTGATAAATAAAGGCTTTCGGGGGTTGTGTTTATCATTCCCACTCGACAGTTCCGGGGGGTTTGGAGGTTATGTCGTAGACTACGCGGTTGATGTGGGCGCACTCGTTGGTGATGCGGTTTGAAACCTTTGCGAGGATGTCATAGGGGATTTTTGCCCAATCGGCAGTCATGAAATCGTCGGTTGTAACGGCGCGAATAACAACAACATTGTCATATGTTCTGTGGTCGCCCATAACGCCGACCGAATTGACGCCGGGGAGAACGCAGAAGAACTGCGCAAGCTCTTTTTCGTAGCCGTTTTTAGCCATTTCGTCGCGGAGAACCCAGTCTGCATCCTGAAGGATTTTGACTTTTTCGGCTGTGACTTCGCCGAGGATTCTGACTCCGAGTCCGGGACCCGGGAACGGCTGACGCCAAACAAGCTCCTTTGGAATACCGAGTTTTTCGCCGACCTTGCGAACTTCGTCCTTAAACAAATCGCCGAGCGGCTCGATTGTGTCGATGAAATTAATATCATCGGGCTTTTTAACCATATTGTGATGGGTTTTGATGACAGCGGTGTTTGCCTTGCCGTCGCTCTTGCCCTTGCCGGATTCTATTCTGTCGGGATAAATTGTGCCCTGTGCAAAATAGCCGTCCTCGGCTCTTGAGCGAACCTCATCCCAGAACACCTTGTAAAACTCGGTGCCGATGATTTTTCTTTTCTCCTCGGGGTCGGTAACGCCCTTGAGGCACTGCATAAAGTGGTCGCCGCAATTAACGCGAACAAAATTCATATCGAAAAGCGAAGTGAATGTTTGCTCTACAAAATCGCCCTCGTCTTTACGCATCAAGCCCTGGTCAACAAAAACGCAAGTGAGCTGTTTGCCGACAGCGCGGGAAAGCAAGCCTGCTGCAACGGAGCTGTCAACACCGCCGGAAAGACCGAGGATAACATTTTTGTCGCCGATTTTTTCCTTAAGCGCGGCAACGGTGTCGTCGATAAAGCTGTCCATAACCCAATCACCCTTGCAGTGACAAATTTCGTAAAGGAAATTGTAAAGCATTTGGTTGCCGAACTGTGAGTGCGTAACCTCGGGGTGGAACTGAACGGCGTAAATATTTTTTTCAACATTTTCCATAGCGGCGCACGGACAATCGTTTGTGTTGCCGATAACAGCAAATCCCTGCGGAGCGGCGGAAATATAGTCTGTATGGCTCATCCAAACAACCGATGTTTCGGGAACATTTTTGAAAAGTTTTGATTCCTTGTTTAACACATTGAAATCAATCTTGCCGTACTCCGAAACGGGTGCGGTTTTAACCTCGCCTTTTGCCATCCAAGCGATGAGCTGACAGCCGTAGCAGATTCCGAGCACCGGAATGTCCAAATCGAGGATGTCGGCAGTATAGTGCGGCGAGCTCATATCAAAAACGGAATTGGGTCCGCCGGTGAAGATGATGCCCTTGTAATTTTTTGCTTTAATTTCGTCAATAGGTGTTGTATAAGGAAGGATTTCGGCATAAACTTTGTGGTCGCGCACACGCCTTGCGATAAGCTGGTTGTACTGACCGCCGAAATCGAGAACAAGAATTTTTTCCATAAACTCTCCTCCGTAAAAAGATAAACTTATTATATATTATAAAAGCAAATCTTTCAAGGGGTAAACAAAACTAATGCAATTAATTCGCGCCGCGCCTTGTCATAATACCGCAATCGGTTTGCGCTCAAAGCCAACGGTGCCGCTTGACGGCATACAAAAGCAGTGAGACAACGCCGACCGAAAGCGCAATGACAAAGGCGTAGCCGTATCGCCACCGCAACTCGGGCATTGAATCGAAATTCATACCGTACCAACCGACAATGACGGTGAGCGGAAAAAACACCGCCGTAATCACGGTAAAAAAATTCATTGTGTTGTTAAGTTTTAAATCGAGCGAGGATTGATACGAGTCCTGCAAATGCATAACGGCGCTTTGGAGCGAATCGGCGTCCTCGCGCAGACGGCGCGCCCTTTGGGTGAAGCCCGATATACAGCGCAGCTCCTTTTTTGAAAAAATTTCGTTTTCGTTCTCCTCGAGCGCCTCGCCGATGTCGATTAAATGCTCGTAGTAATTTTGCATCAAAAGCAACTCGCGCTTGATTTTCAACAAACCGGAGTTGAAATTTTGCCCGGCGCGCTCCGACAAAACAATTTCCTCAAGGCGTGAAATTTCGAAGCCCTTTTTCTCGGCGGATTTAAAATCGTCCGCCGTCACGGAATTCAAAAACGCAGCAAGGAGCTTTTCGAGCGACACATTTGCAAGCGGATATTTTGAAAGAGCGGAAAAAAATCCGTTTCGCGTCGAACAATCGTTGTCCCTGACATCGACAACGAGCAAAAAATTCTTTTTGATGAAAACCGCCGCAATATCAAAATCTCCGCCGTCGGCGGCAGGCGTTGCGAGAAACAAAAAAGTGAAATCGTCAAAAAGCTCGACAAACGGTTTCGGCGAGGCAGGCGGATTTTTGCAAAGTTGTGAGCATGATGACGGAATCAAAAACTGCGCGCTCAAATTGTCAATTTGAGCCATTGTGACATAGCCTGCCGTGAGGCGGTTTTTGTCAACTTCGTCGGCATCGACCGTGGTCAAATCATCATCAAAACGGTAAAACAGACAATCGCCCCCTTGTCGGCAGGGTCAAATTATAACAAATAAGCATTGCATCAATAATTTTCGTTTTTGATTTCAAAATACGCCTGCGGCTTTTTGCACACGGGGCAAACGAACGGCGCATTTTTGCCGATGACAATATTGCCGCAGTTGCGGCACATCCAAATTGCGTCACCGTCCTTTGAAAAAACAAGCTTGCCGTTGACATTGTTGAGGAGTTTTTTATATCTGTCCTCGTGGCTTTTTTCGATTTCGGCAACAGCTTTGAAAAGGTCGGCAATTTCGTCAAAGCCCTCCTCACGGGCAACGCGCTCAAACTCGGGATAAAAATGAGTCCATTCGTCGTTTTCACCGTGAATGGCGTCGGCAAGATTTTCTGCGGTTGACGGCACGGCGTTGTTATGAAACAGCTTGTACCAAAGCTCCGCGTGTGCGCGTTCGTTGTCGGCGGTGTCCTCAAACAGCGCGGCGATTTGCTCGTAGCCGTCTTTTTTCGCCTTGTCGGCATAAAATGTGTATTTGTTGCGTGCCTGCGACTCGAGCGAATAGGCAAGTTTTAAATTTTCCTCTGTTTTTGAGCCTTGTAAATTTTTTGGCATAAAATCATCCTTTTCGATTTTTTATATATGATAAATTTGTCAATACTGTTATTATTAGCCGCAAGGCGCGGATTATTTGAAAATAAAAATAAACATATCAATTGACTAATCGCCGGGGTTATATTATAATACCTTTATATTGTAAAAAACGGAGGTAGCACTTATGCTTAATACCGAAAAATCACTTGACCAAATCGTTGCCCTTTGCAAAGGCAGAGGCTTTGTATATCCGGGAAGCGAAATTTACGGCGGTCTCGCAAACACTTGGGACTACGGTCCGCTCGGTGTTGAACTCAAAACAAACATCAAATCTGCTTGGAGAAAAAAATTCATCCAAGAAAACAAATATAATGTAGGGCTTGACTCTGCAATTCTTATGAATCCGCAAACTTGGGTTGCATCGGGTCACCTCGGCGGATTTTCCGACCCGCTTATGGACTGCTGTGAGTGTAAAACACGCCACAGAGCAGACGACCTCATCGAAAATTTTGACGGCACAAATGTTGCCGGCTGGACAAACGAGCAGATGAGCGACTATATCAAGGAGCACAAAATTCCGTGCCCGAACTGCGGCAAAACAAATTTTACCGACATTCGTCAGTTCAACCTTATGTTTAAAACATTCCAAGGTGTTACCGAAGACAGCAAGGACGAAATTTATCTTCGCCCCGAAACTGCACAGGGTATTTTCGTAAACTTTGCAAACATTCAAAGAACAACGAGAAAAAAGGTTCCGTTCGGCGTTGCGCAAATCGGTAAATCATTCAGAAACGAAATCACACCGGGCAAGTTCATCTTCCGCGTAAGAGAATTTGAGCAAATGGAGCTTGAATTTTTCTGCAAACCGGGCACAGACCTTGAGTGGTTTGATTATTGGAGAGGCTTCTGCCGCGACTGGCTCTATTCTCTCGGTATCACAGAGCAAAACCTTCGTCTTCGCGACCATGACCCCGAGGAGCTTTGCTTCTATTCAAAAGCAACTACCGACTTTGAATACCTCTTCCCGTTCGGTTGGGGCGAACTTTGGGGCGTTGCCGACAGAACAGACTATGACCTCACACAGCATATTAAAACATCGGGCAAAAACCTTGAATATTTCGACGGCACAACAAACGAAAGATATGTTCCGTATGTTATCGAGCCGTCGCTCGGAGTTGAAAGACTCTTCCTTGCAATTCTTTGCGAGGCTTATGACGAGGAAGTTATCGACGCAGAGAAAAACGATACCCGTGTTGTAATGCACTTTCATCCGGTACTTGCTCCGTTCAAAGCCGCTGTTTTGCCGCTTTCAAAAAAGCTCAACGAGCAGGCTGAAGAAGTATTTGCATCTCTTTCAAAGAAATTCAATGTTGATTATGATGACGCAGGCTCAATCGGTAAGAGATACCGCCGTCAGGACGAAATCGGAACACCGTACTGCATCACTTACGATTTTGATTCGCTTGAGGACAATTGCGTTACAGTCCGCGACCGTGACACAATGGAGCAGGTTAGACTTCCAATCTCAGAGCTTGAAAAATTTATCGAAGAAAAGCTTGTATTTTAATATAACGCATTAGATAATAAATTAATCAAAATGCTGTCAGCTCATTCGGCTATATGTCGGATGAGCTTTTTTAATGTTTGTTTAATGTTTGCGGTCAATAATGGGTCAATCGAACATCGCGGTTGATATTGCAAAACGAAAGGACAAACACACTATGAAAAACAAAAAGCCAAAAAAACATCTGTTAAAAAATTATGTAAAAAAGCACAAGGTGTTGACAGTAATTGTTGCCATTTTGCTCGTTGCGGCAATTGTCGGCGGCTCGGTTTTTGCCGTAAGGAGCAAAAACACCTCATCATCTTATTCTTTTATAAGAACAACTACATTGTCAAAGGGCACGCTTGACGACTCAATATCGGCAACCGGCACGGTAACAAGTTCAAAATCATCAAATGTGACAACCTCACTGCAATACACGGTAAAAAGCATAGCGGTTAAGGTCGGCGACGAGGTAAAAAAAGGCGATGTAATCGCAACGCTCGATACGACTCAGCTTGAAAAACAAATAGCGACAGCCGAGGAAAACATCGAAAAGCAGGAAAAATCGGCAAAAATTTCGTACAACAGCGCAAAGCAGTCATACAACGACGCTAAATCGGAATATCAAAGCGCAAAATCAGCCGTTGAAACGACAAAAACCGCTTTGAACAAGGCAAAAAGCACATCAAACGGCAAAAATACACAGGGCAATTCAAGTTCGGAATACGAAAAGGCAAAGGAAGCGTACGAAAATGCAAAAAACACACTGACGCAGGCAAAATCAAATCTTGCACAGGCAAAAACAAAACTTGAGCAAGCCGAGGACGAGCTTGAAAACGCATCGGACGACAGCGAACTTGAGGAACTTAAAGACAATCTCGACGCCTGCACAATTAAGGCAGGTCAGGACGGAACGGTAACTGCACTGAACGCAACGGTCGGTTCAAGTTGCAAGGACACAATTGCAAAAATTCAGGACACTTCAAAGCTCGCGATTGACATTACCATTGAGGAGGCAGACATAAACAATGCCAAAGTCGGCTTATCATGCAAAATCACAACCGACGCCGCAGACGAAACATGCAACGGCACGCTGACACAAATCGACCCGACAGCTTCGGACAGCGGCAGTTTCGGCGCAACGGTCACCGTTGACAGCACCGACACAAAACTGAAAATAGGAATTAACGCGACGGTCGAAATTATCATTTCATCAACCGATAATGTTTACAAGGTGCCCATCGATGCGATAGGCAAGGACAGCACAGGCTCATATGTTTACAGAAAAACAGGCGGCAGCGGTGTTGATATGACATTTGAAAAGGTGTATGTAACAACAGGAAACGAAAACGATTATTATATTGAAATAGACTCAGACGATTTAAAAGACGGAGATGTCATTCGCTCAAGCGCAGACCTTTCGCAGGGAATCGAAACAGTTGAAAACGAAGAAAAAAGCAGTAACAAGTTTAATCTTTTCGGCAATTTGGGAAGCTCGGGCGGCGACGGACAGGGCGGTCAAATGCAGCAGGGCGGTAATACTCCGCCGTCAGGCTCATCAAACCAAGGTGCTCCCTCGGGAGATATGAACAACGGCGGAGGCAAACCAAATGAATAACACCGTAATACAAATGTCGCAAATCAAAAAAAGCTTTTTTGTCGGCAAGGAAAACGAGTTTGAGGCTTTGCACGGCATTGATATGAGCGTCAAAAAGGGTGAATTTGTCGCAATCGTTGGCGAATCCGGCAGCGGAAAATCAACGCTGATGAACATTATCGGCGTGCTTGACAGAGCAAACAGCGGCACATATTTGCTTGACGGCGAAGATATTTCAACCGCCGATGACAAAGAGCTTTCACTGATAAGAAACCAAAAAATCGGCTTTGTTTTTCAAACCTTTAATTTAATAGGCAGGCAAAATGCCCTGAAAAATGTTGAACTGCCGATGCTTTACGCCGGAACGGACAGAAAAGAACGCATAAAAAAATCGAAACAACTGCTCGAACTTGTCGGAATGGCAGACCGAATGTATCACAAACCGAGTGAGCTTTCCGGCGGTCAAAAACAGAGGGTTGCCATCGCAAGAGCGATGGCAAACGACGCACCTATAATACTTGCCGACGAGCCGACCGGCGCACTTGACAGCAAAACCTCGCGCAGCATTATGGACATTTTCCACACTCTTAACAATGAGCAGGGCAAAACCATAGTTTTGATTACACACAACAGCGACCTTGCCGCCGAGTGCGACAGAATTTTGACGCTCAAGGACGGCTGTTTTATCAATCCGAAGGGAGATGGTTGCGATGCTTTTTGACAACATTCTCCTTGCCTTTGAAAGCTTGAAATCAAACAAGCTTCGCTCGTTTTTAACGATGCTCGGGATAATTATCGGAATCGGCTCCGTAATCACAATCAGCACAGTAGGCTCTTCGCTGACCGGATATGTGAGCGACAGTATGAGCTCGCTCGGAGGGTACAGCATTGATGTGACGCTAACGCAAAAATCGAGCGACAACAGCTCCGACACATCAAGCAATGTAAAAATCCGTGATTTTAAAAACGACACACCGAGCGAAAGCGATTTAATCACGGACGATATGATTGCACAATATAAAAGCACATTTTCAGACAGCATAAAATATATAGAAACCTCTTGCGATGTCGGTACAGCCGAATACGGCGACAGTTCACTTACCGTTACGGGCGTAAATGATGAATATGAGCAAGCTGAAGAAATCTCAATGCTTTACGGCAGGTTTATAATTAACGAAAAGGACAGCGGCAAAAAGCTTGCCGTCGTCGCCGACAGTTTTGTAAAGGATACGCTCGGCTTGAATGAAAAAGATGCAGTCGGAGAAAGTTTTACTGTAACGATTGACGGCACGCCTTACAAATTCTACATTGTCGGCATTTATAAATATGAAAGCGACACCGTTTCAACCGATGACGACAGCGACGAAAACGAAGTAACCGCTTTATACATTCCCCTTTCGACGGCAAAAACAATCTCCTCATCAGGCAACGGATACCAAAGCATAACCGTTATTGCAGACAAAAGCGTTGATACCGAATCGTTTATGAACACAACGGGCGACTTTTTCGCATCGTTTTACACTCAAAACGACAGTTGGACAGCTACGGCAAGCTCAATGCAGGAAATGCTGTCGACCGTCACAAGCATGATAAAAACAATTTCTTATGCAGTTGCGGCAATTGCGGCAATCAGCCTGCTTGTCGGCGGAATAGGCGTTATGAACATAATGCTTGTTTCAATCACGGAACGCACAAATGAAATCGGCACAAGAAAAGCACTCGGAGCACCCAACTCGTCAATTCGTCTGCAATTTGTAACAGAGGCGGCTGTTATCTGCCTTGTCGGCGGAATCACGGGTGTTGCGCTCGGAATATCCACCGCGGCAATCATCGGCAAAATACTCGGGTACGGAATAACTCTGAATATCAGCGCAATCTTTGCGGCAGTAGGTTTTTCTGTATTAATAGGGCTTGTTTTCGGTTTTGCGCCTGCAAACAAAGCGGCAAAACTCGACCCAATTGAAGCGCTGCGATATGAATAAACAATCCGCTTTTATAAAAAATCCATATATCGCAATAAATGACCTATGTCTTACGGCATAGGTCATTTGCTTTGCTGTTTTTATCTTATTTTCTTTTCTTTTTTCTTTTTTTATAATCGTTGTCAATGTCGCCGCACCAATCGGAATCAAGCGGCATTGCGCAGCGCAAGTTTTCAACGGCACTGCATGTTGCAGCATAAACAACGCTTGTGCCCTGTGCGTCGGGAACATAATTTACTGCCCTGTCTCTGTCGATACCGAATGACGAGGCAGTTTCGACAGCGTCGATATTTGCACCGATAAACAGGAACTCCCAACCCTGTTCCTTGTGGCGGTTAATCATTGCTTTTACATCATTTGAGGTGTAAATATGCGAAGCGTTTTCCAATCCGTCGGTAATGATAACAAACATTGTATTGCTCGGCACATCTTCGGGGCGGATATATTTGTGAATGTTTTCGATATGCTCAACGCCGTAGCCGATTGCGTCAATAAGCGCAGTGCATCCGTAAGGGCAATAATCGTTTTCATTCATAGGCTTGATTTGCAGGAGCGGCACTCTGTCGTGGAGCGTTTTAAGCCTGTCGTCAAACAAAATTGTTGTGACAAAGCATTCACCGTCGATTTTCTTTTGTTTTGAAATCATCGAATTGAATCCGCCGATTGTGTCGCTTGTCAAATCGCTCATTGAACCCGAGCGGTCGATAATGAATACAAGCTCTGTAATATTGTTTTTCTTCATAATAAAAATTCCTCCGTAAGGGGCACACTACATAAGGAATAAATGCTCAAAAAACAAATAAACAGCGAAATGCTGCGTTAAATTCGCAGTGCAGGCGGTCAGCCTGCACTGTGAATTATGCCTTGTCTTTCATCTGTTTCTTTGCTTTTTGAGTGCAAAGCAGTTTAAGCAAACTGATTTTGTTCAGTGTGCATTAACAAAAATATTCCAATACTTGCGTATTGGGATATTTTTTTAATAGTGCAATGGGCAAAACTCAGGAAGCTTAAACCAATTACTTCCTTATGCAGTGTGCCCCATGTTTATTGGCTTTCGCCTTACAATTCGCATTATAGAGGAATTTTTTTGCAATATGGTCGCATTCAAAGCGACATTTTTTATTTCAGATTATTTCGTGCCCAATGGAACAGATACTGCTGTGCAATACCCTTGATACCCGAAAAACACTCGGGCAAGCCTTCGGGATAATATTCCATAACCCGTTTCATCCAAACATCAATCGGAAAAGCATCGTAAAATTTAAAACCGAAAAGCAGCGCGCAGTCGGCAACTTTCACGCCTACACCGTAAATTTTAAGCAGTTCGTGCCGAGCCTCGTCAAGCGGAAGAGTTTTGATTTTATCAAAATCAATTTCTCCCGATGCAACAGCTTTTGAAAGCCGTTCGAGATACTTTGCGCGATAACCCGTGCCGAGTGCCTCAAAATCACCGACCGAAAGTTCTGCAAGCCGCTCCGGTGACGGAAATGTAAAATTGCCGCCGCCCAAATCGTCGCCGTAAGCGGTGCAAAGGCGGTCGATTATTAATTTTATCCTTTTAATATTATTTTGCTGACTTATCATAAAGGAGCATAGTGCCTCCCAACTGTCCTGATTGAGTATTCTGATGCCGTAATACCCGTCTATCGTTGAAACAAGCAGACTGTCCTGTTTTAATCTTTCGCAAATCGCGGTGTAATCTCTGTTCAAATCGAAATAGTCAACCCAAAACGAATTGAAACTTTTGAGCGTGGTGTTTTTAAAAATAATATCATCGTCGGATTTTGAAATATTTAAAAAATATCCGCCGGCAACGCCGCTGTATGAAGAATCAGCCTGCTTTTCCCAGCGAAATGCCTGACCGCAGTCAAGAGTTAAATCCAAATCGAGACACTCAACAC
>CAVGLE010000057.1:0-11912 GCA_963630035.1 Mediterraneibacter torques | reverse complement strand
TTGTTATACACTAAAAATTATCGTTTGTCAATAATTATTTATCATTTTTCAAAAATTTTTGTAAAAAGCAAAAGCCTTTTTCGGTTGAAAAAGACTTTTGATAAATTTATTTTTATTAAAAATTTCGCGTAATCAATGTATATCTGAACGGCTCAAGATGCAAATTGCCGTTTTGAACAGTGCTTTCAAAGAAATAATACGCATTGTCCCACTGACTGCCGACATTAATATCGACTGCGTTTTCATCAAGATTAACAGCCACGAGCACCTCGTTATTATCACCCGAGCGGAGATAAGCAACCGTTTTGTGCGAGCAATAAACAGGGATGAAATCGCCCTTTTCAAACGCTTTGCATCCGCGGCGAATTTCGCCGAGCCGCCTATACCAACGGTGAAGTTCGGTATTCGGCTCGTACCAATCCATACATGCGCGATTGAACGGGTCTTTCATGCCCTGCATACCGATTTCATCGCCGTAATAAAGTGAAGGTACTCCGGGCAAAGTGTATTGTATAAGCGACGCAATTTTCATCATTGAAATGCCGCGATAATAATCATAATCGGAAAGTTTGTTGTGTTCATACTGCCAATGTCTGCCGTAGCCCTCGCAGTTTTCACCTGCAAGGCGTGTAATTGCGCGTTCGGTATCGTGCGTGCCGATATGATTCATCAAAACATTTGTAACCTGCGGCGGATATTTTTCGATAATACTCATTACAGAGTCGATAAACGCGTCAGCATTTGCGAATTTGACGAAATTTAAAACCGCGTCGGCAAACGGATAATTCATAACGGAATCAAGCTGTTCGCCGAGGAGATAACGCCGCCTTTCGCCGTAAGCAAGCTTTGTTGTGGCATCCTCCCAAACTTCGCCGATAATAACGGCGTCGCTGTTTTCTTCCTTAACTGCGCGGCGCAAATCATCAAGGAATACGTCGGGCAATTCGTCGGCAACATCAAGCCTCCAGCCCGAAATGCCGCATTTGAGCCACTTGCGCAAAATGCCGTTTTTGCCGCATATATACTCGCGATACTCGGGTGTTTCCTCAATCACCTCGGGCAAAAGTTTTATGCCCCACCACGAATGATATTCGTCGGGCCAATTGATGAACTTGTACCACGGATAGTAAGGGCTTTCCTTGCTGTTATACGCTCCGACATCGTCATAATTTGAATAGATATTGAAATATTTGCTGTCGCAACCGGTGTGGCTGAAAACGCCGTCGAGTATAATCGAAATGCCGTATTGCTCCTTTGCCGTTTTGCAAAGCGATTTTAAATCGTCCTCTGTGCCGAGGAGCGGGTCGATTTTTTCATAATCGGCGGTATCATAGCGATGGTTTGAGTTTGCCTCAAAAATCGGGTTTAAATAGATACATGTTACGCCGAGATTTGCAAGATAGAGCAACTTTTCCTCAACACCCTTTAAATCGCCGCCGAAATAATCATTGTTCCAAATGCCGTCCATCTGCTCCTCGCGCCAAAACGGCTCATCACCCCAACAGCGCATAACGCGCGACGGACGGACGCCGTGCTTTTCGGTGCCGCTTGAATAAAATCTGTCGGGGAAAATTTGATAAATTATTCCGCCCTTGAGCCAATCGGGAGTTTTGAAATCCTTATCATACACCGTTTGCTGAAAATCCGATGCATCGGGCGCAAAATCGCCGACTCCCCTGCCGACATTGCGCACAAAACTCCTGCCCCAAGGTGTATCAAGCTCGAAATGATACCAATACAAACCCGGAGTTGTTGCAAAAAAGTGAAGTTCCCAATACTCATTGTCATCGCCGCACATTCCTGCCCAAAACATTGAGTAGTACGCAGGCGACTCATTTTCCTTGGTGACGCAAAGCGTTGCACCGCAACATTTCATCGAGCGCGGAACAATAATTCTCAACTTAACTTTTTCGTCGGTTGCTATTGCGCGGATTTTATCTTTATATTCAATTTTTCGTGAATTGAAAATTTCCATACAACAAGTCAAATATTGCCCCACATACTGTTATTCGGTATGTGAGGCAGTATAAATCAGTTAATTATTTTGATTTTTTTGCAGTCTTTTTGGCAGGTGCTTTTTTTGCTGTTTTCGGAGCCATCGGAGCTGATTTTTTAGACGCTTTCGGAGTCTCCTGCGAGAATTGAACAGGCTTTGTGTGCCAAATATAATCGGCATAATCCATAATCGAACGGTCAGCCGAGAAAATTCCTGCACCGCTGATATTCATAAGCGACATTTTGGCAAAGTTTTCTCTGTCGGCATATGCCTTTGAAACTGCTCTTTGTGCCTTTTGATAATCGGCAAAATCTGCGAGAGCCATATACGGGTCGGAATTGGTAAGAGATGAAACAATTTCGTCAAATCTCTTGCCGTTTACGCCGTTGCGAATGAAATCGACCGCATTTCTGAGCGTTTCGTTGTTATTGAGATAGTTTTGCGGATTGTAGCCTGCGCGCTTAAGATTTTCAACCTCGGGAGTTTTCATACCGAAAATAAAGATATTTTCGTCACCGACAGCATCGTGAATTTCAACATTTGCACCGTCGAGAGTACCGAGTGTGATTGCACCGTTTAGCATAAGTTTCATATTTCCCGTGCCCGATGCCTCTGTACCTGCAAGCGAAATTTGTTCTGAAATATCGGCGGCCGGCATAAGCACCTCTGCAACTGAAACATTGTAATCCTCTACAAAAACCACCTTAAGCTTGCCGTTTACATCGGGGTCATTATTGATAACCTTTGACAAAGCGTCGATAAGCTCGATGATTTTCTTTGCCATAAAGTAGCCGGGAGCCGCTTTTGACGCAAAAATATATGTTTTAGGATAATAATCGGCATTCGGGTTTGCTTTGAGCATTTGATATTCTGCAATAATGTTTAAAACATTAAGTTGCTGCCTTTTATACTCGTGCAAACGCTTAACCTGAACATCAAAAATAGAGTCGGGGTCAATATCAATGCCGTTGCGCTTTTTAACCATTTTGGCAAAACGCACTTTGTTTTCGTGCTTAATTTCGATAAGTTTGTTGAGGACTTTTTTATCGTCCTTAAATTTGCGGAGTTTTTCAAGCTCGTTTGACTGAGTAATAAACTTGTCGCCGATAAGCTCAGTAATATACTCTGTGAGTTTCGGGTCAGCCTGACAAATCCATCTCCTGAATGCAATGCCGTTTGTAACATTACAGAATTTATCGGGAGTGAGAGTGTAAAAATCGTTGAATACGGTGTCCTTAAGAATTTCGGAGTGAAGAGCCGAAACACCGTTTACGCTGTGAGAGCCGGCAACGCAAAGATTTGCCATACGAACAATACCGTTTGAAACAATAGCCATTCTCTCAACTTTATCGGCATCGTGTGTTGCAGACCAAACATACGCTCTGAAACGGTTGTCAATTTCCTTGGTGATTTGGTAAATACGGGGAAGAAGTCTTGAATAAAGCTCCTCGCTCCAACACTCAAGAGCCTCTTTCATAACAGTGTGATTTGTGTAAGCAACCGTTCTTGTAACAAGCGACCAAGCCTCATCCCAGCCGTAGCCGCATTCATCAAGCATAATTCGCATAAGTTCGGGGATAGCCATTGTCGGATGAGTATCGTTGATATGAATTGCGATTTTGTCCGGGAGATTATCAAGAGTGCCGTATTTTGTGAGGTGGCGTTGGATAATATCCTGAATTGACGCGCTGACAAGGAAATACTGCTGGCGAAGTCTTAACGACTTGCCCTCCGGAGAATTGTCAGCCGGGTAAAGAACTTTTGAAATAGCCTCAGCCATTGCCGACTGCTCCATTGCCTTGACATAAGAGCCTTGATTGAACAATGTCATATCGAAATCGGGTTTTTTGGATGCCCAAAGGCGAAGTCTTGAAACGCCCTTGCCCTTACCGGAAACATACATATCGTAAGGGATAGCGGTAACAACATTTGCATCAACATGGTTTACATGGTGATAGTCACCGTCCCAACTGTCCTCAATTCTGCCTTCAAACTTAACCTCGCATGCGCGCTCTTCACGCGGAACAAGCCAAACATCGCCGCCCGGAAGCCAGAAATCAGGGAGTTCGGTCTGCCAACCGTCGACAAGCTTTTGCTTGAAAATGCCGGCCTCATAGCGGATTGAATAACCCATTGACTTAAAGCCGTTTGTTGCAAGGCCGTCAAGGTAGCAAGCGGCAAGTCTGCCGAGGCCGCCGTTACCGAGGCCTGCGTCAGGCTCTTGCTCATAAAGTTTTTCAAGCTTTACACCCATTGAATCGAGTGCCGCATCGAATGTTTCGACAAGGCCGAGATTATAAAGATTATTTCTGAGTGAACGACCCATAAGAAATTCCATACACAAATAATAAATTTGCTTTGAATCCTGACCGTCCGCAGTATGACGGAATTCACTGTTTTGAGCAGACAAACGATCGCGCACGATCATTGCGACAGCCTTATAAAACTGTTCGTCCGTCGCGTCTGCGGGAGAAACACCGAAAAAGTGTGAAAGTTTATCGGTTATCATTTTTTTTGCTTGGGAAGTAGAAACAGTAGATTTCATACAAATCCTCCAAATAATTTGCAATATTGTGTGTTATATTCATAACATTTTGTGTATTATACACTAAAATTGTATGCTTTGCAACAATAAATAGTATTTACGATTTATTTTTTCTGCCTTTTTTCAAAAATTTATCAGTCAAAAGAACCACAAGTTCCTTAATCGGTTTGTAGTTAAACACAAGCATAACGGCAAGCAATGCTGCTTCAATTGCATACATTATGATGCCGCTTTGCATAAATATCATAACAGCCGCCTGTGCCGCCAAAATAACAACCTCAGTGACCATTGCAGGTGTGCTGAAATTGATGCTGACATATTTTTTTGTATCTATCGCTCTTGTGATAAACACAACTATAAACGCCGTTACGGTTGCGACAGCCGCACCGGACGGACCCATTTTCGGAATCAAAATCAAATTCAAAATAACATTTGTTATTGCACCGGCAAATGCGGTAACCATACCCATAACCGTTTTTTTAGACGCCATATATACAGACGCAAGGAAATTGACGAAACACGAAAGCGTTGTCGAAATAATCAAAATCGGAACATACTGCCACGAATCATAATAACTGCTGCTGACAAGAATTTTTGTTATAATCTGACAGAACACGATAAGTCCAGACGCGGCGGCAAAAACGCCTCCGGAATAGACTCTGAAAACATTTGTGAAAAATCTGCCCTTGCCCTCACTGTCGTATTCGTCAACGGCAGAAAGTTGCCATGCGTCGATAAATATTGACGAAAACATAATAATAAAATTAGGAATTTTCGACGCCGCAGTATATAAGCCGTTTGCCGCAGAGCCGATAAAATATGTGACCATATATCTATCGGAAACATTAATTACCCACCAAAGAATAATGCTTGGCATCATGGGAATTGAATATTTAAGCATTTCCTTGCAAACACCCTTGGTTACGCCTTTGATTTTGACATAACGCCACAGCTTGCAAGTTACAAACAAAAACAGCACAGAGCAGGCATCGCTGGCAATTACCGCAACAACATAGCCGGTAACGCCCCAATGGAACGGACCGAGGAAAAGCAAATTGAAAGCAAGAGTTGTTGCCGTTGCAAGAATGCCGTCAACAGCAAAAATCGTAACTCTGCCGCATCCCCTTACAAACTGCTGGCAAAGCTGACGGAATCCCGAAACGAGCACAAAAGCATATATCAAAACAATATAATTTCCGAGATTGAAATCATTGACCTTAATTATTGAAATAAGAGGAGCAAACAGCAAAAATACAACAAAGCCGAGCAATGTAACTCTAATGCCGATTGTGAAAACATTGCCCTTATCTTCATTTTTATCAAGTGCAAAACGAAGGCATGCGCTGTTAATTTGCAAAAATACGATAGGAATAAGCACATTTGCAGTTTGCTGAATAAGGTCGGCAGAGCCGTAGTCGCCCGTACCGAGCATTCGTGTAACATACGGCATCAACAAAAAGCTGAGTATTTTTGATGAAAATGTGCCGATTGCAAATATTAAGGTGTTTGTGGCTAATTTTTTGTATTTATCCAAAATAAAATCCTCTTGTGTTTATATTTTAGTAGCTCCATTTGCCGTTTTTAAAGCGCATGGTATCGGTTGACGAAGTTAAATTTGAACTTGAGATATACACTCTGTCGCCGTCGTCCGATTTTTTGCCGATAATAAAATCATACTCGCCGCCGTGATAAAATTTGAGCGTGTTTGACTCATCGACCGAATTTACCGTAAGCATAGTCTTGGTTTTATTGTTATTCATATTGATTTCCTTCATACGGTATTTTGAACCGTCGAAATCGGAACAATACACACAGTTTGAATCAACAATGACATAATCGGTTGTTGTTGCGTCCTCAAGGAGTGTAACTGTTTTTTCACTGCCGTATTTTTGGCGGATTAAATCATACGAGCCGTCGTCACGGCGCTGATAATAATACATATATCCGTTTTCAAGCTGAAGTGATTTAATTTCGCCGTCTGCGCTGTCGCTTCTGAACTTAACGGCAGTTGAGTTTGCAGCGTTTTGAACAGTGTAATATTCAACTGTACCGTCGGAACCCATAACGCTTACAAACACACGGTCGAGCGAAATACCGACAAAATTCATTTCGTTATCGTCCGAAGAATAAAGAACAGTCGGTGTTTGCTCCTTAACGCTCATTGTACATATCGAATTATCGGTTGTGACATAGTAAATTGTTGCGTCATAAACATATGCAAATTTTACCTTTTCGGCAAGTTTTTTTGGTTTTGATGTGCCCTTTGGCAATTGATAAAGGCAATTGTCATCATCATTGACATAATAAAAATACTCGCCGCGAAGATTAAGCGAAGAAATATCGTCGTCAATTGAAAAACTTTTTGCGTATGTTTCACCGTTCGGCTCAAAGCGATAAATGCCGTCGCCGTTCGAGATATGATAAATATATGTCATATCGGTGCCGACCTTGCCGCCGTTGAGCAAATTGCCGATATGGTTGCCCTGAACAGAAGTTTTAAATGCAAAATCTTCAGCAGGAAGATATGTAAGCAGTTCATCCTCGGGCTTTTGCGTTGTCGGCTGAGAAGCCGGTTGTGCAGTTGTATCGGGTATTGAAATTTTTTTGCCGTCGCCGTTAATCATCTGCGCCACACTGTCGGGGATAAGCGTTTTAAAATCAAAATCAGGTGCGCAGATTTTAACCGTAATCAAAAACACCGAAACGGCAACAACAATCAAACCGAGCACGGTCAAAAAACGCTTTGTCGCCTTTTTGCGTTTTCTCGCCTTTTGGCGTTTTAATCTTTCGGCGTCCGTATTATCGCTTTCGAAATAATTATTTTTACTCATTCTCTGATTTGTCCGTCTCCGTAAATAAGATATTTTGTGGAAGTAAGCCCTACAAGACCAACCGGTCCTCTTGCATGGAGCTTTTGTGTAGAAATGCCGATTTCGGCACCCAAGCCGAACTCAAAGCCGTCCGTAAATCTTGTAGAAGCGTTGACATAAACGGACGACGAATCAATGCACTGCATAAATTTGTCGGCATTTTGCCTGTTTTGTGTGATAATCGACTCGCTGTGACCCGTAGAATGCCCGTTAATATGAGCAATCGCCTCGTCGAGCGAATCAACGGTTTTAACGCTGATTATATAATCAAGATATTCGGTATAAAAATCCTCATCGGTTGCAGGCTTAATGTCGGAGCAAGCCGCCATTGCGCGCTCGTCGCCGCGGATTTCGACATTCTTTTCGTCAAGTTTTGCCTTGATTGCGGGCAATGCTCTGTCAATAATTTTGCTGTGAATAACAAGGCTTTCGCAAGCGTTGCACACGCTGATACGCTGTGTTTTTGCATTAAAAATGATATTTGCCGCCATATCAATATCGGCTGTTTCGTCAACGAAAATATGGCAGTTGCCCGATCCAGTTTCAATAACCGGAACGGTTGAATTTTCGACAACGGATTTAATGAGTCCCTTGCCGCCGCGTGGGATAAGACAGTCAAGATATTCGGTCATTTTCATCATATCGGTTGCAGACTGACGCGAGGTGTCCTCAACAAGCTGAATAATATCCTCGGGAAAGCCCTCGCCCTTGACTGCGTCACGCATTGCGGCACAAATCGCCTTATTTGAATTTATAGCCTCCTTGCCGCCTCTCAAAATAACGGCATTGCCGCTTTTCAGACAAAGTGCCGCGGCATCGGCGGTAACATTCGGACGAGCCTCAAAAATAATGCCGATTATGCCAATCGGCACGGTAATTTTTTTGATATAAAGTCCGTTGTCTTTCTCATATTCGTAAACTGTTTTTCCACACTCATCTTCAAGCTTTGCAACCTGCAAAACGCCTTGTGAAATACCATCAATTCGTGAGGAATTGAGCATAAGACGGTCAAGCATACCGTCCGATAATCCGTTTGCTTTGCCGTTTTCAAGATCGATTTTATTTGCAGCAATGATTTTGTCCTGATTTTCTATAAGTGAAACGGCAATTGCGCGCAGTGCCTTGTTTTTATCATCGGTTGTTGCCATCGATAAAAATGCCTGCGTTGCTTTTGCTCTTTTGCCAAGTTCCGATACTGTCATACTAACACCATAGCCTTTCCGAAAAAACATAGATTAACATATTATAAAAATCGAATTAATGCGAATACTACTCTGCGAGAAATCTTGTTCCGATTTGCTCGCCGTTTAAAATTTTATATATATCTGTCGGCTTTTTGCCGTTTGTAACAACAACAGGGATTCCGTTTGAAACGGCGTGTTTTGCGGCATTCACCTTTGTAATAAACCCGCCGGTGCCGTTTTTGCCTGCGCCGCCTGCGACAGACTCAATTTCGGGCGTAATTTTTTCAACCGTGTGAATAAGTTTAGCATCGGGATTTTCGCTGGGGTTTGAATCGTAAAGCCCGTCCGTATCCGTGAGCAAAATCAAAATGTCGGCATCGATAAGCGTTGCAACATTGGCAGACATACTGTCATTATCTCCGCTTGAAAGTTCTTCAACGGAAACGCTGTCATTTTCGTTTACAATCGGGATTGAGCCGTATTCAAAAAGCTGATTGAAAGTATCAAGAAGGTGTTGCTTACCGTCATTGCGTTTTAAAGCGTCGGATGTAAACAAAAGTTGCGACACAATAACGCCGTATTCGCCGAAAAATTTGTCATACAAAAACATAAGTTCGCTTTGACCGATCGCGGCAGCCGCCTGCAACCCTTTTGTAGTTTCCGGGCGTTTTTTCAACCCGAGTTTTGTGTAACCGATACCGATTGCGCCGCTTGAAACAAGGACAACCTCGTTACCCATATTATGCAAATCGGCAAGCACGGAGGCAAGCTTTGCCATGCGTGCGATATTTGTTTTTCCTGTTTTGTGAGTCAAGGTTGATGTGCCGACCTTGACAACAATTCTCTTTTTTTCAACAGTGTTCATACTGACACTACCCCATTTTCATAATCAGTGACATTATAACATAGTATATTTGCACTTGCAAACAATTTGTAACAATATTTGAAAAAATAAGTGAATAAGGCAAATTTTTGTGTAAATACTAAATTTGTCAATCTAATACCGAAAGGCGGAATATCTATGCGAAAAAGAAGTTATATCAAAATAATCTCATTTACTGCTTTTGCGCTTGTTGTGTTGATAACCTCGGTGCTTATAAACACAGCGAATATGAACAAATACAAATCACAGCTCGAAATCAATTATCAACAGTCGCTGACCGAATTGAGCGAGTGCTTGAACAATGTGAACACTGATTTGAACAAAACGCTCTATTCCGGCTCGTCCGGCGAAATCTATGATTTGAACAGAGATTTATACGCTCAGTGCGCAACGGCAAAAAACGCGCTCAGCCGTTTGCCTGTCGGTCAAATGGAACTTGGCAACACATACAAATTTTTGAGTCAGGCAAGCGATTATTCCCAATATATCGGAGCAAAAATCGAAAAGGGCGAAAAAATCAGCGACGAGGAGCACAAAAACATCAAAGTTTTGCTTGAATATGCCGAGAAATTTTCAAATGCAACAAGTGAGATGGTAAACATTGTTGCAAGAGGCGGTAAAATATCAAGCGGCGAAGTTACAAACACTGAGAATTTGAGTATTACCTCGTTATCAAACGGTTTTTCAAAAAGCGCGACAACATTTGAGGACTTCCCCACTCTTTTATATGACGGTCCGTTTTCGGATCAAGTGCTGAACAAAAAATCGGCTCTTGTCCAAAAAGCGAAATTAAAAACAAAAGAACAATGTGCCGAAATTGCGGCAAAGGTAATCGGCGTCAGCAAAAACAAAATAAACTTTTCAAGCGCAGATAATTCAAAAATCCCCTGCTACACATACAAAAGCGGCAGATATACCGTGCTTGTTACAAAGCAAGGCGGATATATCAAAAACATTATTTATTCCGGCACGGCACAGACCTCATCAATATCCGTCGAAAACGCAATCAATATCGGAGAAGAATTTTTAAATTATATCGGATACGCCGATATGAAAGAATGCTACTATATAATCAGCGAAAATATTTGCACAATATCATATGTATATTGCAAGGATAATATTTATTATTATCCGGATTTAATCAAATGCTCCGTTTCCCTTGATGACGGCAAAATTTTGTCAATTGATGCGGCAACATATTTGACAAATCACACCGACAGAAAACCGACAACGGCAAAAAAGGCGGAAAACGAATGCCGCAAGGCGGTATCGTCATATATGAAAATCAATTCGGTTAAACAGTGCGTAATTCCAAAAGAAAGCGGAATTGAAGTTTTCTGCTACGAATACCGCTGTACAGGTAAAGACACCGGAGAGGACGCTTTAATTTATATCAACTGTGACACGGGCGAAGAGGAAGATATAATGCTTCTTTTAAGCTCCGAAAACGGAACTTTAGTAAAATAATGTATAAAATCGACTTTTAAGCCGACAATAAGCGTATGCGGACATCGTGTTTGCTAATATTCTCGTCCTATCCGACTACAATAGGACGCTGAAAAATCCATGCTTGTAGTCGGAAAGGCTAAGAATTTGCAATGAAAAAATTTTTGACAGTTATAGTATCGGTTGTACTTGCGGCAGCAGTTTTCACCGCTTGCGGCAAATCGAATAACGATACAAACACAACAAAAGAATCAACAACTCAATCCACCACGCAAAGCACAACGAATAACGAAACCACAAATGACCTTGCAAGCGATGTATCGGACAGTGTGAGTGAGGCAGAAAGCAAGGCAGACAAGGTCGGTGACGATTTGGGTAACGGCGTTAAAGAGGCGGCAAGCGGTGCAGGCGGCGCAATAGATGAGGCAGGCAATGCAGTATCCGACGCAATGGATTAACGGCAACGGAATATAAAACAGCAAAGGCTGTCGCAACCCGATTTGAGTTGCGACAGCCTTTGTATCGTATTGAATTAAAAATTATTTTACATCATAAACATCGTCGTCTATAAGGCCTGCCGGCTTTGTAGTAATAACCTCGGCAGTAGTTGTTTCATCATTATCGGAGGTGGTAACAACTCCGCAGGTGACAAACATTTCAACATTCATAAACGGTTTTTCATAATTCAACTTCATAACAATCCCCTTTGTTTAATATGTTAAAGTTTATTGATTACAAATATCTTTAATAATATTTTTCATTTCGTCCATCTTGTCCTCCATATCGGTAACAAGCTTGAACTGATTTTTTGCGCGAACAAGATTATGCTCGGGATAAGCGGTTTTGAAATAAAGATCGCCGTTGAGATAATCGGTCAAAAATCTCATTCCGCATTCAAATGTCATCATTTTTGCCGAAAACGCAAGATTATCAAGTTCGCATTGATTAAGTGAAGAACCTGCCTCGGACAAAAAGCCCTCTGCATATG